>NZ_JBBOOK010000001.1:2527017-2842895 GCF_038003045.1 Sporosarcina sp. FSL W7-1349 | reverse complement strand
CGGGCGGACAGGTCATTCCCAATGGGGGATGGCTTTTTTTATTGCCTTTTTTCCGAGCAGGGGGATATGATGCCTTGTCGAGGAGTTATAACAGTACTTCAGAGGAGTTATCAGCGGTTGTCTAAAGATATCAGCACTCCAGAAAAGTTATCAGCGGTTGTCTAGAGATATCAGCGGTCGCTCCAGGATATCAGCATTTTCGGGAAGTTATCGGCGGTTGTCCAAGGATATCAGCACTTCCGGGAAGTTATCAGCGCTTGCCTAGAAATATCGGCAATTGTCCGGGCTCTGTAAAACTTACTAGCAATTATGAGCGCGAAACCCTGACTTATGAGCACGGCCCCCCGACTTATGAGCGTGGACCTCGTAACTATGGGCGTGGCCTTCGATCCATGACACGGCCCCCGAAGTTATAAGCGCAGACCTTTAGTTTATGGGCGGGGAAACAACGCATGCTTATAAACAAACACGGCCTTTGGATAGGTGAATGAAATGGCCTAAATCTTCACTAACTCGGGTGGCAATCTCCAGGTGGACAGAACGACAGACGTTTTTTCACTTATTATCCTTTATACTAAAGAGAAAGGAAGTGAAATGTGTAATGAATCATATAGATCGGCCGTTGATAGATGCTTTAATTCAATTTAATAAAAACCAGCCACTGTCCCTCCATGTGCCGGGGCATAAGAATGGCGCACTTTCGGGTCTCCCATCTGACCTCCGTGCAGCTCTGTCGTATGACGTCACGGAGCTGGAAGGCTTGGATGATTTGCATGAGCCTGCCGGGGCCATCGAGAAGGCGCAGCGAAAGCTTGCGGCTTTGTATGGGGCTGAGCGGAGTTTTTTTCTAGTCAATGGCTCGACGGTCGGAAATTTGGCGATGATTTATGCGACTTGTCGAAGAGGGCAGACGGTAATTGTTCAGCGAAATGCACATAAGTCGGTTTTTCATGCCATCGAATTGGCAGGGGCGCACCCTGTTTTTGTTTCCCCGGCTTGGAATGAGGATGTCCTGACCCCTGGATTGGTGTCCGTTGAACAAATCGAAGAGGCTCTTCATTCATTCCCCGAAGCGAAGGCGCTCGTTCTGACGTATCCGACCTATTATGGAACTGCTAAGGATGGGCTTGAAAAAATAATCCGTTTTTGCCATGCCCAAGGAGTTCCCGTGTTGGTGGATGAAGCGCACGGAGCCCATTTTGTGCTTGGGGAGCCGTTTCCCCGTTCTGCCTTGGAGATGGGTGCAGATGTGGTGGTCCACTCGGCGCATAAGTCATTGCCTGCTATGACGATGGCTTCTTTTCTGCATATCCGTTCGGATTTGGTGGATCCGGAACGAGTTGCGCATGCTTTACATATGCTGCAATCTAGCAGCCCCTCTTACCTTCTCATGGCCTCTCTCGACGATGCTCGTGCTTATGTGGAATCCTATACTGCCGAGGATATGGCTTATTTTTTGGAGGAACGACAAGCCTTTATCGAACAATTGGAGAGCATACCTGGCCTACAGCCAGTCAAAATGGATGATCCTTTGAAATTAACATTGCGTGTTGCTGGATATTCAGGCTTTGTAGTTCAGCAATGTTTGAATGCGGAAGGGGTTTATGTGGAGCTTGCTGATCTTTATCAAGTATTGCTCATCCTCCCTTTAGTGAAACAAGACGCACCCTATTCGTTGAAAACGGTTTATGAACGAATCAACCGAGCCTTAACCAAACTGGCACCGGGGACATCCGAAAATTGGGGAGAGGTCCGACCACTTGCCATCCATAAAGAAGTATCCCAACTCGCCTATTTGCCTTCTGAGCTTGCTGATATAGAAAGCGAATGGATTTCCTATAAAGATGCTGAAGACCGGGTAGCTGCGGCTTCCATCATTCCGTATCCTCCTGGCATTCCGCTATTGATTGGCGGAGAGAGGGTCGGGGAAGGGCATATTCGATCGCTTCGCGAATTGATTATAGGACAGGCAAGATTTCAAGGAGCCATCCAGGTTGAAAATGAACTGATCTTAGTAGTGAAGGACGGTGGTAACTGATGGAACAGCGTGGCATATTCATTTCTTTTGAGGGGCCGGAGGGAGCCGGGAAGACGACCGCTATCGCGAATGTATATGAGCGGCTGAAAGCGGATGGGCGGCAAGTGATCGTTACTCGGGAGCCGGGTGGCATCACGATTTCCGAAAAAATCCGAAGCATCATTTTGGATAATGACCATGGGGAAATGGATGGAAGGACAGAGGCTTTACTCTATGCTGCAGCACGGAGACAACATCTTGTGGAAAAAATCGAGCCAGCTCTTCGACAAGGGGAAATCGTCTTATGCGACCGGTTCATCGATAGCTCGCTTGCTTACCAAGGGCATGCCCGCGGGTTAGGGATGGAGGAAGTTTTGGCAATCAATAAATTTGCTATTGGAGAAACGATGCCCGATCTGACCATCTTTTTTGATATTCTGCCGGAAGCCGGGCTTGCCCGGATTGCGAGCAATAAAAGCCGAGAACAAAATCGCCTGGATAACGAAAGTTTACGATTCCATCATGCGGTATACGAAGGGTATCAACAAGTGCTGCAAAGATACCCGGAGCGGATCCGGTCGGTGGATGCCTCGCTTTCCGAAGAAGAAGTAGCGGAAAAAGTTTGGAAATTAATATACTCCCAACTCATTTAAATTCCGGTTTCATGATATAATAAGTCTAAAGCGGAAAAAGGAGAGAGTACCGTGAAATTGGTTGTGGCAGTTGTACAGGATCAGGATAGTAATCGATTATCAAATGCGTTGACTAAAAACGACTTTCGTGCGACGAAATTGGCGAGTACGGGGGGCTTTCTTCGGTCAGGCAATACGACTTTTCTGATCGGTACGGAAGATAGCCTTGTTCCGAAAGCATTGGAACTCATCCGTGATAACTGTCGGTCAAGGGATCAGATGGTCGCTCCCGTGTCACCCATGGGCGGGAATGCTGACTCCTATATTCCCTATCCGGTTGAAGTGGCGGTAGGCGGGGCAACTGTTTTCGTTCTGCCAATTGAACAATTCCATCATTTTTGATGGACCGAGGTGAATCGGAATGAAAGTCAACGGTGATTATAGAGCAGGACTCGATAAGCTAAGGAATAATCCGTTGCAAACTCCCCAGGGAGGCACCCGTTTTGGTGAAATGGTTACAAAGCAGGAGCAACGGCTGCAAGGCGAGCAAATCACCAGGCTGCTTGGCGATATTTCTACGGTAGGTGACCGGATTGCCCGTTCCCGGAATTTACGGGATATGGCCAAATTTAAAATGCTTGTCAAACGGTTTTTGAAAGAGGCGGTGGATTCCGGATTGGGTTTGAAACAATCCCATACGTGGAACCAATTCGGAGAAGGCCGCCGTTTGAAAATTGTCCAGACAATCGATGAGAAGCTTATTGAATTGGCAGAGGATTTATTGGACGAGGAAAAGACATCCGTCGATCTTTTGGCAAAAATAGGGGAAATCAAAGGGCTCCTCATCAATTTATATATGTAGACTCGTGTTTCTTTCGGGAAACACGTTTTTTGGAAAGGGGGTGGTTTCCGTGAATGAAAAGACGGACCGGCTCTTTGAAGAACAAAAAAACGTCATGGAACGTTTACAGTCTTCTTATAGAAATAACCGTATTGCTCATGCGTATATATTCGACGGTGAAACAGGAACCGGCAAAGAGGATGCGGCCATATTTTTTGCAAAGCTTCAACTTTGTCAACAGGTAAAAGAAAATGTTCCATGTGAAACATGCCATTCCTGTCGGCGTTTGACATCCGGAAACCATCCAAATATTGCGTTTGTACGGCCTGACGGACAAGACATAAAAAAAGAGCAGATGTCGGAATTGATTGTTCAAATGACTAAAAAAGGTTATGAAGCAGGTCGGAAAATATATATTGTTTCGCGTGCTGATCGTATGAATAGCGCAGCCGCCAATACATTGTTGAAGTTTTTGGAAGAGCCGGAAGGAGAAGTGACGGCTATCCTGTTGACGGATTCCTACCAGTCAATTCTGCCGACAATCCAATCCAGATGCCAGCGAGTCCCGTTCTTACCTCCATCCCGGGAGGCTATGATAGGGAAGCTGGTAGAAAAAGAAATCACTTCCTCGATGGCTGCTACGGTCTCTATGGTAACGGCAGATTTGGAAGAAGCCCTCCGCCTTGCCGGGGACGATCAATTTGCACAGATGAGAAAAACAGTGTTAAAATTGGTGGAAGCATCGGATAAACATGTCCAAGAAGCGTTATTATTCATCCAAACGGAATGGATACCGTTGTTTAAAGAAAAGGACGATACCGAACGTGGCTTGGACCTGTTATTATATGCTTATCGGGATGTCATGGCATACAAGGCAGGATTGGAGTCCACGCCGGCATATCCGGACCAGCAACAATTCTTCACTAGTCTTTCGATGAATATTACATTCAGCCAGCTTTCTTCAGTCATGGATGCTATTTTGCAGGCGAAGAAAAAACTGCACAGTAATATGAATCGTACGCTTCTAATGGAGCAATTGGTGCTCAGCATGCAGGAGGGGTTACTTGTTGTATAAAGTAATAGGAGTCCGCTTTAAAAATGCGGGTAAAATATATTTTTTCGATCCTCTGGATTATGATTTGAACGTAGGGGATTATGTCATCGTGGAGACCGCCCGGGGTGTGGAGTATGGTAAAGTGGCAAGCCGTTTGAAAGAAGTCGAAGAGAACGATGTTGTCTTGCCTCTCAAGAAGATTATCCGGCCAGCACAAGCGGAGGATATCGAACAGGTGATGGAAAATCGGGAAGAAGCGGAACGTGCTTTTCATACCGGACAAGGGAAGATCGAGGAGCATAAACTTGATATGAAACTTGTCGATGTGGAATACACATTCGATCGGAATAAAATCGTATTTTATTTTACGGCGGAGGGAAGGGTCGATTTCCGTAACCTCGTCAAAGATTTGGCTTCTATCTTCAGAACGCGCATTGAGCTGCGTCAGATTGGTGTCCGGGATGAAGCTAAAATGCTGGGGGGAATCGGTCCTTGTGGCAGAATGCTCTGCTGCTCGACGTTCCTTGGCGATTTTGAACCGGTTTCTATCAAAATGGCAAAAGACCAGAACCTTTCGCTCAATCCATCCAAAATTTCCGGTTTATGTGGTCGTCTCATGTGTTGCTTGAAGTATGAGAATGATGAGTATGAAGAAGCAAAAGCATTGATGCCGGATATCGGAACAGCTATCCAGACACCGGATGGTCCCGGAAAAGTCGTCGGGCTGAATCTCTTGGAGCATATTCTTCAAGTCAGTTTGAACGAGCGGAACCAAGTCGTCGAATATACGATGATGGAAGTCGCGGAGTCTGCAAAAGATGTGGTGCAATTGATGAAATGATGAGGTGGGGCAGTTGAAAGAAGGGAATTTTCTCGACAGAATCATGGAATTCGAGCAACAGCTGGAATCCATGCAAAAGCAATTCCGCGAATTGATAGGATTTGTCGCGCAGATGACGGAAGAAAACCATTCACTTCAACTCGAAAACCATCATCTGCGAGAGCGGCTTGAAGAAATGGACGGACAGGTACAGGCTTCCAAAAGCCCGAAGCAAAAAAAGAAACCGCAAGCGGCGGATGTAGGCGAAGGTGTCGATAACCTCGCACGCTTGTATAATGAAGGCTTCCACGTTTGCAATGTCCACTATGGAAGCAGCCGCAAAGGTGAAGATTGTCTTTTCTGTCTCTCGTTTTTGAATAAGCAGCATGTATGAGCGAAGCCGATCCTTGTCAGCCAAAGGGTCGGCTTTTCTAATTGCTTTCCCACGTTGCGGTGTTTACACTTAGGATTCAGTAGGACTTAGATGCCAACGGGAAGAAAAGCCCTTTTATTTAAAGAGAAAATTGGAATATGCAGCAGGACAACATGGCATAGGAGGAACGGGTAGTGGATGATATTTTGCAAGGTGATGAAAGGCTCGATTATTTATTGGCGGAGGATTTACGGATTATCCAAAGCCCCTCGGTGTTTTCCTTTTCGTTGGATGCAGTGCTGCTGGCGAAATTTGCATATGTACCGATTCGTTCGGGGAAAATTGTAGATCTCTGTGCGGGAAATGGGGCGATTCCCCTTTTTCTAAGCGCTCGGACGAAAGCCGAAATCTTTGCTGTCGAATTGCAGGAGCGGCTGGCGCATATGGCATGGCGGAGTATCCGGTACAACGGTCTGGAGCAGCAGATACGCGTATTGAATGAAGACGTGATCGGCATCGCTTCGCAAATCGGCTATGAGAAATATGATACGGTTACGTGCAATCCTCCCTATTTCCCGGCATTGGAGGCCAGCGACAAAAATCTGAAGGAACATATCGCCATTGCCCGGCATGAAATCAAACTGACATTAGAGCAAGCGGTCCAATCTGCAAGCGAATTATTGAAGCAAGGAGGAAAGGCTGCCTTCGTCCATCGTCCCGGACGTCTTCTAGATATCGTGACCGCGATGCGTGCCAATCGCCTGGAACCGAAACGGATCCGATTCGTTTATCCGAAGGAAGGGAAAGAAGCGAACACCCTTCTAATTGAAGGAATCAAGGACGGAAAACCAGATTTGAAAGTCCTGCCGCCTCTCTTCGTCTATGACGCACAAGGGGAATATACCGAGGAAGTGAGGGAACTCCTCTATGGAACCGGACAATGAGCATATCTTTTATGTGTTGGAGTGTAGGGACGGCTCTTATTACGCCGGTTATACGAATAATTTGGACAGACGGGTGCGTGTCCATAATGAAGGCAGAGGGGCAAAATACACGAGGGCCCGGAAACCGGTGCGCTGTATTTACAGCAAAGCCTATGAGACGAAACGGGAAGCGATGCAGGCCGAATATCGATTCAAACAATTGAAGCGGGAAGCAAAAGAGCGGTATATCAGAAAGGATGGAGAACGGGATGAAATCGCAAAAGAGCGCTGAGCCGGATGGTGGAAAGCTCTATTTGGTCGGGACACCGATCGGAAATTTGGAGGATATGACCTTTCGGGCGATTCGGACGCTGCAAGAAGTTGACCGCATTGCCGCGGAGGATACGCGGAACACGATTCGCCTCTGTAATCATTTTGAGATAAAGACGCCTTTGATGAGCTACCATGAGCATAATACGGAAAGCGGGGGAGAAAAGATTTTGACGCTGCTGGAAGAAGGCAAATCGGTCGCAGTCGTCAGCGATGCCGGCATGCCCTGTATTTCGGATCCGGGAGCGGATATCGTGGCAAAGGCATTGCATGCTGGATTTGCTGTTGTGCCTATCCCGGGAGCAAACGCGGCAATTAGTGCGCTTGTGGCTTCTGGTCTTGCGCCGCAGCCATTTCTGTTCTTTGGTTTTTTATCACGCCAAAAGAAAGAGCGTAAGGTACAATTGGATAGCTTAAAACGGCGGCAGGAAACAATCCTTTTATATGAAGCCCCTCATCGGTTAAAAGAGACGTTGCAGGCTATGTCGGAGGAGCTCGGGAAAGATCGGAAAGTGGTGCTCGCTCGGGAGTTGACGAAACGATTTGAGGAATTCCTCAGGGGATCGCTCGAAGAGGCAATTCAATGGGCTGATACCCATGAAGTCAGAGGAGAATTTTGTATTGTCGTGGAAGGCAACGAAAATGGCACCGAAGAAGAGGAACAAGTGGTGTGGTGGGCAGAAATGTCCATACGAGATCATGTCAATGAAGTGATCGAAAAGGAAGGGATCCGTTCCAAGGAGGCCATTCGGCAAGTAGCGAATGAACGGGGTATGAATCGACGGGAGGTTTATAAGGCATTCCATATTGACGAGGAACAACCAAGTTGATTCAAAAAATCCAGATCGAAAGCTCGGTCTGGATAATTACTATTGTAATATTATTTTTTCAAATGCTCTTCAATTTCTTTCATTAGCTGTTCTGCGCCTTTTGGACTTAGAATTAATTTACCATCGATGAGACGCATATTGTCGTCGGATACATCGCCAGTAATGGAACAAGTCATATTAGGCATGTATTTCTTCAGTATGATTCTATCATCATCCACATAGATTTCGAGAGCATCTTTTTGCGCGATACCGAGTGTACGACGCAATTCGATAGGGATTACTACGCGTCCCAGCTCATCGACCTTTCTTACGATACCGGTAGATTTCATGACAAGATCTCCTTCCAATACAGTTTATTTTCGTCAAAATTCGACATTATTCTCTTGTCTGTATCTTATCATACCAATGCTACCATTTACCGTCAAATTATTTTCCTTGATTTTAAGATATAAAATTAGGGAATCTATTAAGTTATATTATGGAAAGTATTTTACGAAAGCAATGGAAAAAGGGATAGAACCTTGGGAAAAAGGAAATTGATTGTATCAGCTTCCTCCTTTCGTTAGAATGGTTATAATGGAAGGGATCAGAGAAATGAAGGAAATTATAGCATTCCAGCCGATTGGGAAGCCTAGCCTCCTGATGCGGTTTATTCGACTGAGTCGGGTAGGGGGAGTGCAGATTTCACCCTATATAAAACTGGAGGAATATTCGTGACTGGACAAGATAAGACATTTTACATTACGACGCCGATTTATTACCCGAGCGGAAAATTCCATATCGGAACGGCATATACAACTGTTGCTTCCGATGCAATGGCTAGATATAAAAGACTACGCGGCTATGATGTCCGCTTTTTGACAGGCATGGACGAGCATGGTCAAAAAATCCAAGAGAAGGCGGAGGAAGTGGGATTGCCGCCACAGCAATATGTAGATGGAATTGCAGAGACTGCCAAAAAAGTATGGAAGCTCATGGATATTTCATACGATGATTTCATCCGTACGACGGAGGATCGTCATAAGCAAGCGGTCGAGAAGATTTTCCAGACTTTTCTCGATAATGGCGACATTTATAAAGGTGAGTATGAAGGTTGGTACTGTACGCCTTGTGAATCGTATTTCACGGAAGGGCAGTTGGAAGATGGAAATTGCCCGGATTGCGGACGCCCGGTTCAAAAGGTGAAGGAAGAATCATACTTTTTCAACATGAAAAAGTATGCGGATCGACTGTTGCAGTTCTATGAAGAGAATCCGACGTTTATCGAACCGGAATCGCGTAAAAACGAAATGATCAATAACTTCATAAAACCGGGGCTTGAGGATTTGTCGGTTTCCCGCATGTCGTTTGATTGGGGAATCCGGGTGCCAGGTGACCCGAAACATGTCATTTATGTATGGGTCGATGCGTTGACGAACTATATTACATCACTCGGATATCGTTCGGATGATGATTCCCTCTTCCGTAAATATTGGCCGGCGGATGTCCATGTTGTCGGAAAAGATATTGTCCGCTTCCATACGATTTACTGGCCGATTTTCCTTATGGCACTTGACCTGCCATTACCGAAAAAAGTGTTTGCGCACGGATTCATCATGATGAAAGACGGAAAAATGTCCAAGTCGAAAGGGAATGTCGTTTATCCGGAAATGCTCGTAGAACGGTATGGATTGGATGCGACACGCTATTTCCTATTGCGCGAGTTGCCTTTCGGACAAGACGGCGTGTTCTCTCCGGAGTCTTTCATTGAACGCACGAATTATGATTTGGCGAATGACCTCGGAAACCTTTTGAATCGTACGGTATCCATGATCAATAAATACTTCGATGGAGAAATTCCGACAGAAGGCTTGGAGTCAACGGAATTTGACGGAAGCTTGACGGAATTCATCGATAAAACAATCAAGAACTATGAAGTTGCGATGGAGAATATGCAGTTTAGCGTCGTGTTATCGGAACTTTGGACGCTCGTTTCCCGGACGAACAAATATATTGACGAAACAGCGCCATGGGTGTTGGCAAAAGAAGAGGCAGATCAGGGGAAATTGGCATCGGTCATGGCCCATCTCGCTTCTTCCCTTCGCCAAATTGCAGTATTGTTGCAGCCGTTCATGACGGAAGCGCCGAAAAAAATCATCGAACAGCTTGGCTTGGATGAATCCTTGCTCGCTTGGTCGACGCTCGGTGACGCCAATGCCATTCCGAAACATACGAAAGTTGTCGAAAAAGGCGTTCCGATCTTCCCACGTCTCGATCCGGACATCGAAATTGTCTATATCCGCGATCAGATGGCCATAACAGCGCCAGCGGAACAAAAGACAGAGAAACAAGAACAGGAAGTGCCGGAAACGGAAGAAATCACAATCGATGATTTCATGAAAGTCGATCTCCGAATCGCCACCGTCACGGAATGCGTCAAAATTCCGAAAGCCGACAAATTGCTTAAGCTGCAACTGGATCTCGGATATGAACAACGACAAGTGGTGTCCGGTATTGCGGAACATTATGAACCAGAATCCTTAATCGGGGAGCAAGTAATCGTCGTGGCGAATTTGAAGCCGGTCAAATTACGGGGTGAACTTTCCCAAGGGATGATCCTCGCCGGCAAATCGGACGGCGTGTTGAAACTAGCGACAGTGCCACCGGGGCTCGAAAATGGGGCACAAGTGAAATAAAAGCTCCGTCATACTGCGGAAATGTATATAGTTAGGGCTAAATAAAAATAACGAAAACGGCGTTCTTCCGAGTAACGCCGTTTTCGTTTTATTTGCATTTTACGTTGCTCTGTAATCTAATTGTAAACAAAATGTGATGAATGTCATTCATCCAACGACTAAGATAGAGATACTGTGAGGCGAAAATGATGTTAATTGATACACATGTCCATTTAAATGCAGACCAATACGAGGAAGATGTCGAAGAAGTGATCGAGCGGGCATTGGAAGCAGATGTCAAAAAGATGATCGTCGTCGGTTTCGATACGAAGACGATCAACAAAGCGATGGAGTTGGCGGAAGCCTATCCTTTCATCTATGCCGTAGTCGGTTGGCATCCCGTTGATGCGATTGATTGCACAGAGGAGGACCTGGAGTGGATCGAGTCGCTGGCCAAACATCCAAAAGTTGTCGGAATCGGGGAAACCGGTTTGGATTATTATTGGGATAAATCGCCGAAAGATGTCCAACAGGAATTATTCAGGAAACAGATTCGCCTGGCGCAGCGGGTGAATTTGCCGATCATCATCCATAATCGTGATGCGACGGGAGATGTCGTCCGGATTTTGAAAGAAGAAGAGGCTGAAAAAACAGGCGGCATCATGCATTGTTTCGGCGGCAGCGTCGAAACTGCGAGAGAATGCATAAATATGAACTTCATGATATCTCTCGGTGGACCGGTGACATTCAAAAATGCCAAAACGCCGAAAGAAGTTGCCACGGAGATTTCCCTCGATCATTTGTTGATAGAAACGGATGCACCTTACCTAGCGCCCCATCCGCACCGAGGAAAACGGAACGAACCTGCTTTAGTCGCCTTAGTAGCGGAAGAAATTGCAAGGCTCAAAGAATTACCAGTAGAAGAAGTGGCACAGCGGACAACCGAGAATGCCATGAAACTATTTGGAATGAAGTGAAACCATTACGCCAGATTTTGAATTGCGCTTGAGTCCAACAAGGTACAGGTCACTCAAGCGTTGTTCCAAGAGGGCGACCTGGACCTAAGAACAGCTATTCGGTCGCGTTTTGAATTCCCGCTGAGTGGCGAAAAATCTAGTATTTATCCTATCACTTTCGCGAGTTTGGATATCGGTTAAAACCCAAAAACCTTCCATACTTTGCCTATATCGGTTCTTCCTCTACGATCCTAGTTAGAGGTTCAATGGGTTGACACGTGAAAAAGGAACCTATATAATCAGCCGAGTGATGAAGGAGGAGTTTTTTACATGTCAAATGACACCGTGGAAAATCTGTTCTTTAAATCATTGAGGAGTAAACAAATAGCGGTGGGCGTCGTGTCCCTCACATTATTTGTTACTATTATGGCACTTGTCCTGTTTGAAGGGACGAAAAAACCGGTCACGTTACATGTGGACGGTGAAGAAATGGAAATTAAAACACATGCACATACAGTGGGGAAACTTCTTTCCGAGCAGGATTTTGAAGTGTCCCCACATGATTTAGTAACACCCTCAGTGAATACACCGATCGAAAAAGGTTTGTCGATCCGGTGGGAACAGTCAAAGCAAGTTGCGATACAGGTAGAACAGGATACGAAGAAGATTTGGACTCGGGAAGATAAGGTAGGAGATGTCCTCAAAGCGGCGGGCATCGAAATTTCCGAACATGACGTCGTCACGCCTGATCTCCATGAGCAGTTTGGGGATGACAATCAGATTACTGTCGAAAAGGCGTTCCAAGTGGCGCTCAACGACGGGGGAGAGAAACGGAACGTATGGTCAACTTCGACTACGGTCGCTGACTTTTTAAAGAGAGAGAACATTCAATTGAATGAAGACGACCGATTGAATAGAAAGGCGGATGGCGTACTGAAGCCCGGTTCTATTGTAGAAGTCGTACGAGTGGAAAAGGTCACCGATGTAGTGGAAGAACCGGCGAACTTCGCAGTGGAAACACGCAATGATCCAAAATTGTTGAAAGGACGGGAAAAAGTCATTCAACAGGGGGAGAAAGGCAAGGTTTCCCGGAAGTTCGAGATTGTGAAAGAAAACGGAAAAGTCGTCTCCCGTAAAGTAGTGCAGGAAACAACCCTCAAGGAACCGCAAAAGAAAATCGTGGCAGTCGGTACGAAAAAGGCAGTCGCTAGCGCAGTGACTCCGACGAGAGCCGTTTCCCGGAATGACTCGGCGGCCGGCGGTAAAGAGTTTTACGTCACCGCAACTGCCTATACTGCCCATTGCAATGGCTGCACAGGAATTACACGCACGGGTATCAATTTGCGTGCCAATCCAAATCTGAAAGTGATTGCGGTGGATCCATCCGTCATCCCGCTCGGTTCGAAAGTTTGGGTGGAAGGATACGGATATGCCATTGCAGGTGATACAGGTGGCGCCATTAAAGGAAGAAAGATCGATCTTCACGTACCTTCCACTTCGGAAGCGTACAAATTCGGCAAACGCCAAGTGAAAGTCAAAATCATAGACTGATCTCATTCCCATTATCCGTAGGGCTGGAAAAAGGCCCTGCGGTTATTTCATGTTACAGGGAAGTTCAAGGACTTGGAATGGGATGGAAAAAATCCGGATTCTGTACAATGTACAGAGGGCAGAGTAAAATGGGGACAAATGAATGGAAAAGAGGAACATTGTGAACGTCAAAGAAATCGTTGTGGTGGAAGGGAAGTCAGACACTATTGCTGTCCAACGCGCGACAGGCGCAGACACCATCGAGACGAACGGGTCCGCAATAGACGACAACACCCTTCGGCGGATTCGGCATGCCCAGGAAAAACGGGGAGTAATTGTCTTTACAGATCCCGACTATCCCGGCCGGCGCATCCGTGCCATCATTGAAGAGCAAATTCCCGGCGTCAAGCACGCCTTTTTGAATAAACAGCAAACCATTGCGAAAAATGGCAAAGGGCTCGGCATTGAGCATGCAGACGATGAGGCGATCCGGGAAGCGTTGCGAGCTGTCTATACCGTGGACACATCTCCCGCCGTGGAATTCAAGCCCGCAGATCTGCTGGCAGCTCGGCTGATCGGCCATCCGGATGCAAAAAGACGGCGGGACCGATTAAGCGAAATCCTGCAGATTGGGCAAGTGAACGGCAAAGGCCTGAAAAAGAGACTTGAAATGTTCAGAATCGGATATGCTAAGTTGGAAGAAGCAATCCGGGTTCTCGACGAGGAGGAATCAAGATGAAGAAAGATATCGCTACTCCAGTCAGGACAAAGGAAATTCTGGAGAAACACGGGTTTTCATTCAAAAAAAGCTTGGGGCAAAATTTTTTGATCGACCCCAACGTGCTACGTAATATCGTGTCCCATGCCGAGCTTACGGAGAAGACGGGGGTCATTGAAATTGGTCCGGGCATTGGTGCGTTGACGGAGCACCTCGCCAGGAGTGCGGGGAAGGTAGTCGCGTTTGAAATCGACGGTCGGTTGTTGCCTGTGTTGCAAGATACGCTTTCTCCTTATGACAATGTCACGATTCTCCATCAGGATATCTTGGATGCCAATCTGGGAAAGGTGATGGAAGAGCAATTTGCTGATTATGAGGACGTGGTAGTCGTCGCCAATTTGCCTTACTATATCACCACGCCGATCATTATGAGGTTCCTGCTCGAGAGAGTTCCCATCTCCGCTATGGTCATCATGATGCAGAAGGAAGTGGCAGACCGAATCACCGCCTTGCCCGGAACGAAGTCATACGGTTCACTTTCCATCGCCATCCAGTATTATATGGATGCTGACGTGGCCATGATTGTGCCGAAGACGGTATTCATGCCGCAGCCGAACGTGGAATCCGCTGTTTTGAAATTAACCCGGAAGGAAAAAGTCCCGGCGGAAGTAAGAGATGAAGGCTTCCTTTTTGAAGTGTCGAGAGGGTCGTTTGCACAACGTCGAAAAACGATTTTCAATAATTTACAATCAGCTTTGCCGGACGGGAAGGCGAAAAAGGATTTGATTCTCCAGGCATTCGAACAGATTGGATTGGATCCGGGTCGGCGCGGGGAAACTTTGACAATCGAAGAATTTGCAATGCTGTCGAATGCTCTGTATGAGGACTTTTATATTCCAAAGTCTTCCACAGGGACAACTGAAAATCTTTAAAAAATTTCCTTGAAATAGAAGAAAATGATTGACAAAGGTAATGTCCAATTGTTAAAATGTTTGTTTTAATTGACAGAAAGTTTTAAATGTGTTATGCTTATACATAGTGAGGTGTAAGCGACATGCCAAAAACATTAGCGGATATTAAGAAGTCATTGGATTCCCATCTCGGGAAACGTTTGCATTTAAAAGCAAACGGGGGTCGAAAGAAGACGATTGAGCGGGCGGGGGTACTGCGTGAGACGTATCGTGCCGTATTCGTTGTCGAATTGGACCAGGACGAAAACGCGTTTGAACGGGTATCTTACAGCTACGCGGACATTTTGACCGAAGCGGTGGAAATTACGATCCTTGATGGCTCGGACTCCACAGCATTCAGCGTCAAATAATTACAGCATTCATGATGTAAATCATTTTTTAAAAGAACACCTATGTAATCTGCCTGATGCGGAATAAATTACATAGGTGTTTTTTTAATTTTATCACCATACTACAATTGTCAGCCGAAAAGGAGGAAAACCGAATGGCGAGAAGAAGATCTGTAATGTCTGAGCAACTGAAGGAAGAAATTGCGAAGGAACTTGGATTTTACGATGTTGTTCAACGCGAAGGTTGGGGTGGCATCAAATCGCGTGACGCTGGTAACATGGTGAAACGTGCGATTGAAATGGCGGAAAGAGGCGTGTCTCAAGGCAATCGACCGCAGTAAGCTCCCTGGATCCAAATAGAGGCTGACACCAAAAAGCTGCATTCGGGCGATTCCGCCTGGATGCAGCTTTTTTCGTGTGCCTCTGGGGCTGCGTTTAATAATTGGAAGGGCTGATACTCTTGTGGAACTGCTGATAACTCGTGAGAAGTGCTGATATTTTTGTGAGACTGCTGATAACTCGTGAGAAGCGCTGATACTCTTGTGGAACTGCTGATAACTCGTGAGAAGTGCTGATACTCTTGTGGAACTGCTGATAACTCGTGAGGAGCGCTGATATTTTTGTGGGACTGCTGATAACTCGTGAGAAGCGCTGATATTTTTGTGGGACTGCTTATAACTCGTGAGAAGCGTTGATACTCTTGTGGGACTGACGATAACTCGTGAGAAGCATCGATACTTTTGCGTGACTGCTCATAACTCAAGAACCACTGATTTCCATACGATTGCTATCAACTTCAAAGGACGCTCAGAAATCACCTATCCGGCGCCCGTTTTTTCATAAACTCCATCGCTGATCGAGCTCAGACTTAATCCTAAAAAACTATCTCGGATTATGGTACGTATTATGCAACGCAATAATTATCCCTATGGTAAAATAGGATTAATCAATTTGCTGAAGTGGAGGGAAGCGGGATGATATATGAAAAGGCGCCGGCGAAGATTAATTTGACACTTGATGTCCTCTATAAACGGCCGGACGGTTTTCATGAGGTGGAGATGGTGATGACGACCGTCGATCTCGCTGACCGGGTATGGCTCCGTCCGTCGGATGACGGGCGAATTGTGATCAAATCATCCGAGAGGTATGTCCCGAGCGATCGGAAAAACTTGGCTTATCAAGCAGCCGAGCTGTTGCGTCGTGAATACGGCATCTCGGATGGGGTGGAAATCACACTTGAAAAGAGCATCCCCGTCGCTGCCGGATTGGCAGGAGGCAGCTCCGATGCCGCTGCTACGTTACGGGGGTTGAACCGGCTTTGGAAGTTAGGTGTCCCGGGCGATGAGCTTGCCCGGTTGGGAGCCAAAATCGGATCAGATGTCTCCTTTTGCGTCTATGGAGGAACCGCTCTGGCGACGGGGCGTGGCGAACAGATTGAAAACTTGCCCGTTCCCCCGAAATGTTGGGTCATTCTGGCGAAGCCATCCATTTCGGTATCGACGGGAGACATTTATGGGAATCTGAATACGTCCACCATCGTTCACCCGGATACGCAAGGAATGATCGCCGCTTTGGAAACCGGCGATTATGAGAAGATGTGCCAATCGGTAGGGAATGTGCTCGAACCGGTCACTATGAATTTATATCCGCAGGTTGCCGGATTGAAAGAGCATATGATCAAGTTCGGAGCGGATGCGGTACTGATGAGCGGCAGCGGACCGACAGTTTTTGGGTTGGTCAAGCAAGAGTCCAGGGTATCCCGCATCTATAATGGACTGAAAGGGTTCTGTTCGGAAGTTTACGCCGTTCGGATGGTCGGCTCCCGTACTATTCTTGATTGAACCCGTACATTTGTGGTAATGTACGATTAAAACATTCGGTTTTAGGAGATGGTTTGATGAAGTGGAAAAGGAGCGAACGGCTCGTGGATATGACGCGTCATCTACTGGAACATCCACATCAACTCATTCCACTCACTTTTTTCTCGGAGCGTTATCATGCGGCTAAATCATCAATCAGTGAGGATTTGACCATAGTGAAAGAAACATTTGAGGAAAAAGGGGTAGGTAAGTTGTTGACCGTTTCTGGTGCGGCGGGGGGCGTGAAATTCATTCCCCAAGCTTCGGAAGAAGGCGTTCGCGAATTAATTGACGAGTTGATCGACAAACTGGGACAATCCGACCGATTGCTGCCGGGCGGTTATTTATTCATGACCGACCTTCTTGGAAATCCGCAAATCATCGACCGGATCGGCAAAGTGTTCGCTTCGGCTTTTGCGGACAAGGAAATCGATGTGATCATGACGGTCGCCACGAAAGGCATTCCAATCGCCCACGCCATTGCTCGGCATTTGAACGTCCCGGTTGTCGTTGTCCGTCGTGATAGCAAAGTGACAGAAGGGTCGACGGTGAGTATCAACTATGTGTCCGGTTCCACCCGACGCATCCAGACGATGGTCTTGTCGAAAAGAAGTATGCAAAGCGGCCAAAAGGTGCTTATCACCGATGATTTCATGAAAGCAGGCGGCACGATGATCGGGATGAAAAATCTGTTGGAAGAGTTCGGCTGTGAATTGGCAGGGGCGGCCGTGCTCGTGGAAGCGGAATACCCAGAGGAGATCTTGATTGATGATTATCTGTCCCTTATCAAGCTCCACGCCGTGAATGAAAGGGAAAGAACAATCGAATTAGCGGAAGGCAATTACTTTACGAGAGGTGGAAAATAAGAATGAAATACGTAGCGACAGAACAAGCACCAAAAGCGATCGGCCCGTATGCACAAGCGGTGGCCGTGAACGGTTTTATCTATACATCCGGACAAATTCCCCTACTGCCGAATGGGGAGTTAGTGGAAGGAACAATCGTGGAGCAGACGGATCAAGTGTTTGCCAACTTGAAAGCGGTTTTGGAAGAGGCTGGCTCCTCTTTGGAAAAGGTCGTAAAAGCGACAGTCTTCATTAAGGACATGGACGAATTTGCGGCTTTGAATGAGGTATATGCCAAACATTTTGGTTCCCACACACCGGCACGTTCGACTGTCGAAGTGGCACGTTTGCCGAAAGACGTAAAAGTGGAAATTGAAGTCATTGCAGTAGCAGGATAATAATATAGGGAAACAGGGAGAGCGGTTTACAACCGCTCTCCCTGTTTCCATTTCATTACATAAAAGTGAACTATAACACCTAAACCTTACGTCCTGTTCAAATGTTGGAATAATTTTATTTTTAAAAAAGGAAAACGGTTACTTTTGTGGAATATAGACGTCAAGCGCTGTAAAGACAAAAGGAGTGGTGAGGAAATGGAAGTGACAGATGTTAGATTGCGTAAGGTGGAAACAGACGGAAGGATGCGGGCGATTGCGTCCATTACACTGGATGACGAGTTCGTCGTCCACGACATCCGTGTGATCGATGGGAATGAAGGATTATTTGTTGCGATGCCGAGCAAGCGGACGCCGGATGGGGAATTCCGTGACGTGGCGCATCCGATTAATTCGGAAGCTCGTACGAAAGTGCAGGATGCCGTGTTGGCCGCCTACCATCTATCTGCCGAAGAGGAAGTGCTCGAAGGCGCGGGGGTTTGAAAAATACCTGAATGATGTGCCGGACTGCCTTTGAAAAAGGGCAGTTTTTAAATTAAATTGCCAAAGTCCCTACTTTATATACGAGGATGAATTTTAGATTTGATTGAACAGAAAGCCCGGACCCCCTGATTTCCGGGCTTTCCATTTTGGAGTGCCCTTTGAAAATCAAGCCTCTTAGAAAAGATATAATATAGTAAAAGATTAGGTAGGGCTTGTCAAGGGGGCGCGGTTGAAAAAAACCTTTTTTTCCGCTATAGTCAATAATGAAAACATTCACGGGGATTCTAACATCTCCTAATTGTTGGAGGCTACTACATGAATAATACATATGCCATTGTCCTCGCTGCGGGGCAAGGTACACGGATGAAGTCCGCTTTATATAAAGTGCTCCATCCCGTTTGCGGAAAACCGATGGTGGAACACGTGATCGACCATATCCGGGGATTTGGCGCGAAGCAGATTGTGACCATCGTGGGCCATGGAGCTGAAGCAGTGGAAGAACGGCTTGGAAATAAAAGTGAATACGCATTGCAAGAAGAGCAGTTGGGGACCGCCCATGCTGTCCAGCAGGCGGAGAGCCTACTTGGCAACTTGGAAGGTACTACACTTGTCGTTTGCGGAGATACGCCGTTGATCCGTTCGGAGACGATGGAGGCGCTTATCGCCCATCATAATGAATCCGGCGCCAAAGCGACCATCCTGACGGCTCACGCAGATGACCCGACAGGCTATGGCCGTATTATCCGTGGGGAAAATGGCCAAGTACTGGGCAATGTCGAGCAGAAGGATGCAACGCCTGAACAACAGCGCATCACGGAAATCAACACCGGCACCTATTGCTTCGATAATCGGGCACTGTTTGAAACCTTGAAAAAAGTGAAGAATGACAATGCGCAAGGTGAATACTACTTGCCGGATGTCGTCGGCATTCTGCAATCGGAAGGCGCCTTGGTGTCCGCCTATGTGACAGATGATTTCAGCGAATCGCTAGGAGTGAATGACCGGGTCGCCTTGGCGGAGGCAGAGAAGGTCATGCGTCGACGAATTGCGGTGAACCATATGCGCCAAGGGGTAACAATCATCGACCCGACGAACGTCTATATTAGTGCGGACGCTGAAATTGGACGCGACACGGTATTGCAGCCGGGTACGATGATCGAGGGTAAAACGGTCATTGGAGAAAACTGCATCATCGGACCGAATAGCCAAATCGTGGATAGCCAAATTGGCGACGGGACAACCATCCACTCGTCCGTCGTTATGGAAAGCCGCGTCGGATCCTCTACATCCGTCGGTCCGTTCGCCCATATCCGCCCGGCATCCGACCTCGGCGACCAGGTGAAAATCGGCAACTTCGTCGAAGTGAAGAAAACAGCTTTCGGCAATGGCAGCAAAGCCTCCCACCTTAGCTATATCGGCGATGCCAAGGTCGGGACGAATGTCAATATCGGCTGTGGAACCATTACGGTGAATTATGACGGCAAAAACAAGTATGTCACTACGATTGAGGATGACGCATTTGTTGGTTGCAACTCTAATTTGATTGCACCGGTGACGGTTGGAAAGGGGTCGTACGTGGCAGCCGGTTCCACTATTACTGAAAATGTACCAGAAAATTCACTTGCAATCGGACGCGCACGCCAGGAGAATAAAGAAGGATATGCAACAAAACTAAATCAAACTCAAAAAACAGGGGGCCCCCATAATGGCTAATCATTATCCAAACGATAAATTGAAGATATTTTCTTTGAATGCCAACGAACCACTAGCGAGAGAAGTGGCAGAGGAGATTGGACGCCCATTGGGCAAAAGCTCCGTCAAACGTTTCAGCGATGGAGAAGTCCAAATCAATATCGAAGAAAGTATCCGCGGTTGCGACGTCTTCGTCATCCAGCCGACATCGGACCCTGTCAATGAAAATTTGATGGAACTCCTGATCATGGTAGATGCGTTAAAACGTGCGTCTGCTCGTACAATTAATGTAGTCATGCCTTATTACGGATATGCACGCCAGGACCGGAAAGCGCGTCCACGTGAGCCGATCACTGCGAAGTTGGTTGCGGACCTGCTCGAAACAGCAGGCGCCAACCGTGCGATTGCCATCGACTTGCACGCGCCGCAAATCCAAGGGTTCTTCGACATGCCGATTGACCACCTCGTCGCAGAACCGATCTTGACGGAATATTTCCGCGGAAAAGGGTTGAAAGGCGATGAGCTTGTCATTGTTTCGCCAGACCACGGTGGCGTGACACGCGCGCGGAAAATGGCGGATCGCCTGAAGTCACCGATCGCCATTATCGACAAGCGTCGTCCTCGTCCGAATGTTGCCGAAGTGATGAACATCGTCGGGAATGTCGAAGGGAAAACAGCTATCCTGATCGATGATATCATCGATACAGCAGGCACTATTACGATTGCAGCGAGCGCTTTAATCGAAAACGGTGCAAAAGAAGTGTATGCTTGTTGTACACACCCTGTTTTGTCAGGACCTGCCATCGAGCGTATTAACAATTCCCAGATCAAAGAACTGGTGATTACGAATACAATCGAACTTCCGGAGACGAAAGAATCTCCGAAAATTGTCAAACTATCCATCGCCAAACTTTTGGGTGACGCAATTATTCGTGTGTTTGAGGAGAAATCAGTCAGCACATTATTCGAGTAATCGAAATGGTTTTTGACCTTTATTCACGGAAGACTCCATCTTTGTACAAGCTTCAAGTTCAATTCAAAATTTGGATCTGATTACGCCTAGGCGTATTTGATTGATAGCAATTTGTTTCATGTCGTCTGCCATTGGGTATTTCTGAGTTAGGATAAACTTTTTACAAGAAAGGTGACTAAACGATGAGTACAACAATCCAGTCTGAAATGAGAGAATCAGCGAAACAATCAACACTTACACAACTAAGAAAAGACGGCTATGTTCCAGCAGTCGTCTATGGTTATAACACTGAATCTACTCCGATTGCCGTGAAGGAACGCGACCTGTTGAATACACTGCGTGTCACAGGACGTAATGGTGTCATCAATCTGCAAGTGGATGGACGGAAACTGAACGTCGTTCTGAACGATTATCAAGCTGATGTGTTAAAAGGCGATATCCGCCATGCCGATTTCCTGGCCATTAACATGACTGAGGAACTTGACGTCGAAGTGACAATCAATTTGACAGGTCAATCGAAAGGGGAAAAAGAGGGAGGCGTTCTGCAACAACCGAACCGGGAAATCACCATTCGGGTGAAGCCTTCCGAAATCCCAGAAACCTTCGATATCGACATTTCTGAGTTGGAGATCGGAGATACGATCACAGTCGCAGATCTCCGGAAAGACTCCCGATTTGAAATTTTAAATGAAGACGATCATGCACTCGTCACCATTTCGGCTCCACGTACAGAGGCAGAACTGGACGCCCTAGAAGGGGAAACAGAATCGACGGACGCAGAGCCTGAAGTGATCGGGGAAAAAGACGAAGCGTAATCGATACGACGGCGCACGGAATTCCGTGCGCTCGTTTTCTGTTTTGAATGAGCCGGCTTCAGCAACTGGAAAAGGAAGAGGAAAGTATGAAAATGATAATAGGCCTCGGTAATCCGGGTAAGCAATACGAAAAGACCCGCCATAATATCGGCTTTCATGTCATTGATGAACTGGCGGATCGATGGGGACCTGCTCCGGTCATGCAAACCAAATTCAATGGAATGTACACGATCATCCACCGGCCCGAGGGAAAAGTGATGCTTGTGAAACCCTTGACTTATATGAATCTGTCGGGGGAATGTGTCCGGCCGTTAATGGATTATTATGATATTACGCCCGAAGAAATCGTTGTCATCTATGATGACCTTGACTTGTCGCCGGGTACGATCCGTCTGCGGCAAAAAGGGAGTGCAGGTGGACATAACGGAATGAAATCCTTGATTGCACATTTAGGGACAGATGGCTTCAATCGAATCCGGGTGGGAATCGATCGGCCTTCATCCGGCATGAAAGTGGCCGATTATGTGCTTTCCTCATTTAGCAAGGAAGAACAGCCTGTCATGGGGCAGATGGTGCAAAAAAGTGCAGCTGCCTGCGAGGCATGGCTAACTAAACCGTTCCTTGAAGTTATGAATGAATTCAATTAAAGTATCTATATAGAACGAACAAATGATTTGTGCTTGGTAACTCCAGTTGCTTGGAATGAAAGCTATTACGAAGAAATGCTTTTGCTTCAAAAAGCGAAGCGTTTGGCGGCATAAGATGACAGGATGTCTTAATTTCTGTAAAGTGCGCAGAGCGGTAAATTGAACCCTTCACTGTTCGATTTGTAAATGGATTGGATTCCCGAGGAATAAATTTGCCCGGCTTCGCCTATACTTTTGGAAAAAGGGGCGATATCCTATAATGGGAATCCGTTATACTTGCCGTCACTGTGACAATGAAATCGGCACAATCCCGTTCGATTCCGTCAAAGAGACCGTTCAGTACCTACAGAAATTGGATGAGAGTGAAGAAGAACGGTTCCTGGTGTATGAGAAGGATGGAAATTTAACGGTGCGCTGCATTTGTGAACAATGTGAACAATCGCTCCGGAACTTCCCGGATTATTATTCGCTCCAGAAATGGCTTCAATAGGAAGTATGCTTTGGCGCTTCGCGGCGTGCAAAGCTTTTTCTGTTTTTTCTATACAGATGGCTGAGTGGATCAGTCAATCTTTGATGGTATTTAGTAAAAGAAAGGACCGGTCGCAATGGAAGCGCTCATAGATTTATTACTACAAGAAAAAGAGATTCACAGTTTGGTGGAAGAATTGGAGATGAAAAAAGACCGTCAATTGGTCGCCGGGCTGACTGGCGGGGCAAAAGCGGTGTTTTATAAAACTCTTCAAAAATCTTTCCCGCGCCCGCTTCTCATCGTGTGCCCGAATTTGCTGCAGGCGCAGCGGACCTATGAGGATCTTGTGAAGATGGTGGGAGAGCCTCTTGTCCACCTGTACCCGGCTGAGGAATTGATTGCCGCGGACTTTTCCATATCCAGCTATGAATTGCGTTCTCAGAGAATTGACACGCTGGACCACATGGCCCGTGTCGGTAAAGGCATTTATATCACTCCGGTCGCGGGGATGAAGAAACTGGTGCCGACCAAAGAGCGTTGGTTGCGGAATTCACTGGAGGCTAAGGTAGGGGATACGATAGAGACGGATGATTGGCTGCCCCGACTCGTTTCCATGGGATATATCCGACAACCTATGGTGACGGCGCCGGGTGAATTTGCGTTGCGCGGGGGTATCCTTGATCTGTACCCGCTCAACCGGGAAGAACCGGTGCGCATCGAGCTTTTTGATACCGATGTAGATTCCATCCGTACGTTTTCGGCGGAAGATCAACGTTCCACCGGCAAACTGGATGAGATCACTATTTTGCCGGCAACTGAATTTGTCTGGTCCGAATCTGATCGGGCTCTCATCGCAGAAAATCTGGAACTGGCGCTCGGATCCAGTTTGAAGAAAATGAAAAATGAAGAGGCGAAAGAGCGTCTAACTCGCAATATGATGCACGACATCGGTTTATTGCGGGAAGGCTCTTTTCCGGAAAACATGTTGAAGTATGCCTCATTTGCGAAGGATACGCTTTCATTCCTCGGAAGCTACTTTCCTTCGGACGGGCTTGTCCTGTTCGATGAAATCGGCCGGATCGCGGAGGTGGCCGGTTCGCTGGAAGCGGAGGAACGGGAATGGGTCACGGCTCTCCTGGAAGACGGGAAAATAGTCCATGACGCCAAAATTTCCTATTCTTTCGAAGAGATGAATGGGATGCTGGAGCAACAGCGCATCTATCTATCCCTATTTGTCCGCTCCATCCCGGGAATCGTAGTGAAGAAGACGGTGAATTTCTCCTGCAAGCCGATGCAGCAATTCCACGGACAGATGAATTTATTGGTCCATGAAATAGAACGTTGGAAACAAGGCAATTATCACATCTTCGTCGTAGCAGATGGCGAAGAACGGATGAAGCAAGTGCAAGGGATCCTGCAAGATTACGAGATGGAGTCGGTCGTTTCCGATGTCACGTCGGAAGCCGGCACCATTTCCATTATCAACGGTGATTTGTCGGCAGGATTCGAACTTCCATTCCAGCGTATGGCGGTGTTGACCGACTCCGAGCTATTCAAGGGCAAACCGAAGCGAAAAGCACGCCCGCAAAAAATGTCGAACGCCGAGCGAATTAAAAGTTATTCGGAGATCCAGCCTGGTGATTACATCGTGCACGTCCATCACGGCATCGGAAAATATATCGGCATTGAAAAACTGAGTTCGGGCGGCGTAGACAAAGACTTCCTCCTCATTCATTTTCGCGGGGATGACAAAGTATATGTGCCGACAGACAAGATTGATTTGATTCAAAAATATATTGCATCGGGTGAAAAAGAGCCGAAATTGCACAAGCTAGGCGGTAGCGAATGGAAAAAGACCAAGTCCAAAGTGACCGCGGCCGTCAAAGATATTGCGGATGACCTGATCAAGCTCTACGCGCAGCGAGAGGCAGAGAAAGGGCATGCCTTTTCCCCAGATGATGATTTGCAGCGGTCTTTCGAGAATGCGTTCCCTTATGATGAAACGGAAGATCAGATCCGTTCCATCGTGGAAGTGAAGCAGGACATGGAAAAGGAAAGACCGATGGACCGCTTGCTTTGTGGAGACGTTGGATACGGGAAGACAGAAGTGGCCATCCGGGCGGCTTTCAAGGCGGTTTCGGATGGGAAACAAGTGGCTTTCCTCGTTCCGACGACCATTTTGGCACAGCAACATTATGAAACGATGAAAGAGCGGTTTACCGGCTTTCCTGTGGAAGTTTCTTTGTTGAATCGCTTCCGGACGAAAAAGGAACAAACTGAAACGTTGAAAGGCTTGAAAGCAGGAACGATCGATATTGTTGTCGGCACACACCGGCTGTTATCGAAGGATGTCGTTTATCAGGACCTTGGATTGCTGATTGTCGATGAAGAGCAGCGGTTCGGCGTGACGCATAAAGAGAAGCTAAAGCAATTGAAGACAAATGTCGATGTCCTGACGCTGACGGCGACGCCGATTCCTCGGACACTCCATATGTCGATGCTCGGTGTACGGGATCTGTCCGTTATCGAGACGCCGCCGTCCAACCGTTTCCCCGTCCAGACGTATGTCATGGAACATAATTTTGCGTTGGTCCGGGAAGCGATTGAGCGGGAAATGGCTCGCGGCGGACAAGTGTTTTATTTATATAACCGAGTGGAAGATATGACGCGCAAAGTGGATGAAATTCGCCAGCTCGTCCCCGAAGCCCGAGTGGCATTCGCGCACGGTCAGATGGGGGAATCCGCATTGGAGTCGATCATCTTAAGTTTCCTGGAAGGCGAATATGATGTCTTGGTGACGACAACTATCATCGAGACGGGCATTGATATTCCAAACGTCAACACGTTGATCGTCCATGACGCGGATAAGATGGGGCTTTCCCAACTGTATCAGCTGCGCGGACGGGTCGGACGCTCCAATCGGGTCGCGTATGCCTACTTCCTCTATCAGCGGGATAAAGTATTGACAGAAGTCGCCGAAAGCCGTTTGCAGGCGATCAAGGAATTCACGGAACTCGGCTCCGGCTTCAAGATCGCGATGCGAGACCTGTCCATCCGGGGAGCGGGTAACCTCCTCGGTTCGCAACAGCACGGGTTCATCGATTCGGTCGGGTTCGATCTGTATTCCCAAATGTTGCAGGAGGCCATTGAGGAAAAACGGACGGGTGTGGCCAAAGAGGATGTGCCGGATGTGGAAATTTCAATTCCGGTCAATGCGTATATCCCCGAATCGTATATTAAGGACGGATTCCAGAAAATCCAGATGTATAAACGGGTAAAAGCGATTGAAAGTGAAGAGGAATACGGGGAATTGGTCGATGAGATGACCGACCGTTTCGGCGACTTGCCATTCGAAACCGATCTGTTGCTTCGCATTGCCCGTGTCAAAGTATGGGCCCGCTCGGCAGGTGTGGAATCCATCAAACAACCGCGTTCGGTTATCGAAATTCGCTTAACACCGGAAGGGACGGCAAAAACGGATGGCGGGAAGTTGGTGTCGGAATCCGTGAAATTCGGCCGGGCAGTCGGATTCACGATGGAGAACAATCAATTGATCGTAACGATAGACGAGCGCCACGCCGGAAAGCAGCAGGTGTTTGACATATTGGAAGAAGTCATGAAGCTGCTTCAAACATCCGTGAGTTACGCTTCGGCGTGATAAATATATGGGCCCGTGAAGGAATTTGTTTCATCGGACCCCGTGTTCAGGACCTCTTGCATATTTTGTCCAAACTTGACGCATACTAGGACCAGTAATGAAAGCAACGTCCAATTTTGTGGAAAGTGAGGCATCATGCATGAAGGCAACAGGAATCGTCCGCAGAATCGATGACCTGGGAAGGGTTGTCATCCCGAAGGAAATACGGAGGACGCTCCGGATCCGAGAAGGGGATCCGCTTGAAATTTTTACTGACCGAGACGGAGAAGTCATCCTGAAAAAATATTCACCAATATCCGAGCTTGGACAGTTTGCGAAAGAATACGCAGAGACTTTATATGAAACGCTGGGGACTCCTGCACTCATTAGTGACCGTGACGAAATGATCGCGGTTGCAGGATTGTCCAAGAAGGACTATATGAATCGGCAACTGTCGCCGGATGTCGAGGAAATGATGGCCACCCGGAAAGTCATCACGGAAAAGCTCGAAAAAACAATCGAGTGGGTCCCGGGTCAAGTGGAGCAAGTGAAATCGTACTGCATCGCTCCAATTGTCGCAGGCGGCGATACAATCGGTGCGGTCTACATCTTATCCAAAGTGCATTTCGTTGGTGAAGTCGAACAAAAAGCGGTGGAAACCGCAGCCCATTTTCTGTCCAAACAGATGGAGCAATAGGAAACAGCCCCTCGTACCAATGAATGGTCCGCTGGGGCTGTTTTTAATATTAGGGCAGTGGGTTAGAAAGCTTTATAAATCTTGCCCGACAATCACTTTCCATTTGTTTTTCTTTTGCTGGATCGGAAGGGTTAATTCCAATTGCCCGTCCTCCTCAACTATTTCAACGGTAGCTTCAAACTCGGTCGGACTGATGGATTGAAGTTCGATGATTTTCGCAATAGGATTGGTATGCTCTATATCAAGGTAGTTTTCCTTTTGCACCGACTTGTCAGGAAACCTCAAGTCATCTGAGTACTTTACCAACGCATTGATATCATGGTTTTCCAATGCCGACAGGTAATTGGATAGGACATTCTCTGCCTGTTCTTCCAGGGTCATTTTTGAACATCCGAATAAAAGCACCAAGAAAAGTAATCCCATGGGTGCTAACTTCCGCATTTAAATCCTCCTCTCAGAATAATTTCCCCTGTATGAGTCTATGCAAATAGTGGGATATATGTATTATTTTACATAACATAATAGCATATAAAAAATGGTCTCTCAATGAACTATTTGGATATAAGGTGGTGTGAAACAGCATCGGCGAGTAAAACAGTGTGATATTGTTTTAATATCAGCACCTTTTTCAATGATGGTATACTAAGTTTATTCAAACATTGAAAGAGGCGCGGCCATGTCTTCAGCGGATTGGAATATGAAAACGTTCATGAAAGGCGCTTCGATTTTGGCGGTGTCGGCTATTCTGGTCAGAGTGCTCGGCGCGGTCTATCGTGTGCCTTTTCAAAACCTAGTGGGGGATAAAGGTTTTTATATTTACCAGCAAGTGTATCCGTTCATTGGAATTTTTATCGTTTGGACTTCTTACGGATTTGCGGTTGCCGTTTCGAAACTTTTGGCGGCTAGCGAGAGCCGAGATGAAAAGAACGCAACGAGGCGAATTGCGTTTTTTTATTTAGCCCTGGTCTCCCTTGTCTTTTTTATAGGGCTGACTGTTTTGGCTCCGTTTTTTGCACGCTCGATGGGGGATATGGAGTTGGCCCCCTTGCTCCGGACCGGTGCGTATATTGTACTTGTCATGCCGGCACTGGCCGTTTTGAAAGGCTCCTTTCAAGCAGAGGGGAACATGGTGCCGGTTGCTGTTTCCAGTGTTGGTGAGCAGGCGGTCCGGGTCTGTATTATTTTAGTGGGGACATGGATTGCCGTGCATGCAGGCGCAAGCCTCTATACAACCGGAACCATCGCGATGTGGGGTGGCGTCGTTGGACAGGCTGCCGGGGTCGCAATCCTTGCGTTTTATTCCCGAAAGTTGTTCCAAGGCCCGTTGATAGGGGTCAAACCTTGGCCGATCGTTAAAGAATTGACGGTTGTCAGCATTAGCGTTAGTGCCAGCTCACTCATTCTCCTGTTATTTCAATTGGTCGATTCATTCACCGTTTACAATGGTCTGTTGGCAAACGGGTTTGCGGAGGAAGCCGCCATGGCACGGAAAGGTGTCTATGACCGTGGTCATCCACTCGTCCAAATGGGAATCTTGATTGCGACGACATTGGCATTGGCGATTGTCCCGCTCATCGCGCATCATGCCCCCAAAGAAGAGGGGAGGGGCGCCTTGCCTTTCATCCGCTTGACGTTCCGGACAGCATTTTTATTCGGTTGGGCGGCGGCGGCCGGCCTCGCGCTCGTAATGCCCTATGTGAATGAAATGTTGTTCGAGACGAGAGACGGTTCCCTGACATTGATCATTTTTTCATTCCAAATTTTTTGGCTATCTTTAATCCTGCCGTTGACTGCCGTCTTGCAAGGGGCTGGAAAAGTGAAAATCCCGACGTTGCTCCTTGCGGGTGGACTCGTTATTAAAATAGTTTCCAATTATGTAGGGGTGCCGCTCTTCGATGTGACCGGTGCGGCCCTTGCGGGGAACATCGGATTGGCTGCCATTTCGCTTGGCCTTTTGTTATATTTTAAGAAGGTTTGGCCGATTGCGCTTGCGCCCATCCGTTTCTATGGATGGATAGTGGCCGCGACTGTATTGATGGCGGCAATTGTTATGTCGTGGATGATTCTAGGCGACTGGGTATTGTTCGACAAACTGCCATCCCGCATCGGCTCCGCCCTAATTGCGCTGTCGTCCGTCGCGCTGGGTGCAGCCGTTTTCTTAAGTGTCGTCATGAAATCACGTATAATGGCGGAGAAGGATTGGTATTTGCTACCGTTTGGCAAACGGTTGGCCGTCATCCAACTCTGGCTGAATAAAAATAGAAGGTGAAGAACATGAATCGAATTACAATTATCGGCCTCGGTGCAGGCGAGCTGGAGCAACTATCCATCGGTACCTACCGAAAATTGAAAGAAGCGGACATCATTGTCGCACGAACAGACCAGCATCCTGCTGTTTCGGAGTTAAAGGCGGAAGGCGTGGAACTGGCAAGTTTCGACGGAATTTACGAACGGAATGATGCGTTTGAGGACGTCTATGAACAAATTGTCGAGGAACTGCTTCGGATGGCGGCCGATCGCCCGGTGACTTATGTCGTACCGGGGCATCCGCTTGTAGCGGAACGGACCGTGCAGTTATTGATCGAAAGGGAGAACGCAGGTGAAGCAAGCCTTGATATCTTAGGCGGCAACAGCTTTCTAGACCCTATTTTTGCTGCGCTGCGCATCGATCCAATTGAAGGATTTCAATTGCTTGATGGAACTGATTTGAAGCGGGATGAGGTCCATATGCAGCAACATGTCCTCATTGGACAGGTGTATGATGCGTTCGTCGCTTCTGAGGTGAAATTGGCCTTGATGGAAAAGTACGCGTACGACCATCCGGTGACGATTGTGACGGCAGCTGGTTCTTCCAAGGAACAGCTGCGAACCGTCCCACTGTTTGAACTGGATCGGGAGACGACGATCGACAATTTGACGACGGTGTACGTCCCGCCTGTTGGAAAGCGGGAAGAGCGCCTGAAAGAATGGGCGACGTTCCGTGAAATCATAGCAGCTTTGCGCGCGCCGGATGGCTGTCCATGGGATCGGGAACAGACGCATGAAACGTTGAAACGCTATCTCGTGGAAGAGGCCCATGAGCTATTGGAAGCGATCGACCAGGAGGATGACGAGGCCATTATCGAAGAACTGGGCGACGTTCTATTGCAAGTGTTCCTTCATGCACAAATCGGGGAAGACGATGGTTTTTTTGCAATGGAAGACATTTTAGAATCGATCGGTTCCAAAATGATCCGCCGTCATCCCCATGTGTTTGGTGATATTGATGTGAAAGATTCGGAGGAAGTATTGCGGAACTGGCAGGATATTAAAAAGAGCGAAAAACCGCAGCAAGAGTCTTTATTGAAGGGGCAGGAACGGTCCGAATCATCTTTGTTGACAGCCTTTAATTATCAAAAAGAGGCGGCGAAAGTCGGGTTTGATTGGCCGGATATTGAAGGAGCCTTTGACAAGTTCGAGGAGGAATGGGCGGAATTCCGACAGGAGGTGGAGGAAGGAACGCCCGCAAGCCAAGTGGATGAGCTTGGGGATGTCCTCTTCACGCTCGTCAATCTGGCACGGTTCTTGAAAATCTCGCCGGAAGAGGCGATGATTCACGCCAATCAAAAATTCCATTCACGCTTTTCATTTGTCGAACAACAGGTAAAAGAGGGAAGCGGGAATTTCACCGACTACACACTGGATGAACTGGAAGAGTTTTGGCAACAAGCGAAAGGAAGGAGAAAGAAATGAGATTAGATAAGTTTTTGAAAGTATCCCGCTTGATCAAACGGCGGACTTTAGCGAAGCAAGTGGCCGACCAAGGCCGCATTACGATTAACGGGAAAGTGGCGAAAGCTTCTTCGGTAGTGAAGGCAGGCGATGAATTGGCCATCCGATTCGGCCAAAAAATCGTCACTGCACGAGTCGAGGTATTAAAAGACTCTACGAAAAAAGAAGATGCCGCGTCCATGTACATAATATTGAAAGAGGAAAAGTTGGAAAAGGTAGAGCCGGAATTTATTGACGATGAGGATTGAAAAGGGGGAAGTGTGAATTTCAGCAGTTGCGCTGAGATATCAGCTCTCCGGGAAAGTTATCAGCCGTTCGGTAGAGTTATCGGCGGTTGTGAAGAAGTATCAGCCGTTCGGTAGAGTTATCGGCGGTTGTGAAGAAGTATCAGCCGTTCGGTAGAGTTATCGGCGGTTGTGAAGAAGTATCAGCCGTTCGGGAAAGTTATCGACGGTTGTGAAGAAGTATCAGCCGTTCGGTAGAGTTATCGGCGGTTGTGAAGAAGTATCAGCCGTTCGGTAGAGTTATCAGCGGTTGTGAAGAAGTAACAGCCGTTCGGGAAAGTTATCAGCAGTTTTGCCAAGATATCAGTTTTCCGGTAGAGTTATCTGCGCCGTCGGTAAGCATTCGAAGAACGGCCAGTGTCCTCCTTTTGCAACGTGAATGTTCCTGTCATCTTTTCAAGCCGCACGGCATAAGATGGCTGTGAACGTACAAGCAAAGGAGGAAGCATATGCAAATCCAGACGGACAGCCCTACGTATACAATCCCATCAGGTGATCATGTAGTCACAATGCGCAACAGAAAAAGGATGGACCTCACTTCAGTCAAATCAATCGACCGGTTCGACCAAGAAGAATTCCTCATTCGGACATCGCAAGGCATGCTGCAAATACGCGGGGAGGAACTGCGCATCGTCCATCTCGATGTCGATAAGGGGCTTCTCACATTGGAAGGGACGGTATCGACCATCCAATACGATGAAGAAGAATCAGGATCACGGAATTTCCTCCATAAATTATTTGGATGAGCCTCTCCGTCCAGTTTCTTAGTCTCCTGGCGATGATCGGGACAGGTGTGGCAGGCGGAGCACTCATCGATTTGATTCAAACCGGGACGACGAATATGGGAAAACGGTCATTTATCCGCAGACACGCAATCTGGTTTGAAGCGATCGGGTGGATTGTGGTCGGTTGCGGGTCATTCTATGTCTTGTTCCTTGTCAGGGACGGGGCCTGGCGGATGTATGATCCGATTGCCCAGATTTGTGGATTGCTTTTGTATGCGAGTATTTTCCACAAGCCGTTTCGATTGGTCGGGCGCATCATCCTGCTAGTTGTGGTGAGGCCCATATTGTTTGTCTTGCGTATCATAATCTCCATCATACGGCGGATCATCCGAATTTTCATCAGACTGATCATCCTTCTCTTCACACCGTTCATCCGGCTCTATCAGGCCCTTCGTAGAAAACTCTTTAAAACGAAGGAAGACTGATGTATACTTTATGAAATACTGATCGGATGATGTGAAGAGAGGATGTGCAAGACATGGAGGAACGATCGTCGCGTGCAACAGTGGCATCGATTCAAACCGAATACGTCCGCAATCTCCAAAAACAACAGCAACGGAAGGCGGCGCGGAAAGTCCGTTTGTTTCGCAGGCTGGCAGTACTTGGCATCATTTCGGCTATCTTTTTCGGTGCATTGATCCACACCCATTTTAAACAGAAACAGGTCTTGGCTGATAAAGAGCAGCAAAAGGCCGAGTTGACTGTCCAATTGCAAGAAGTGCAAGCAGAGCAGGAATTATTGGAAAAGCAACTTGTGAAATTGGACGATGATGAATATATTGCAAAGCTGGCGAGAAAAGAATATTTCTTGTCAGACCGGAATGAAATCATATTTTCCATCCCTGAAAAGCACCAAAAAAAGGATGGAAATATGGAAGGAAAAGAGTAGTCTTATTGACACTCTTTTTTTGTTGGCTATAATAAGAGTAGGAATCTTGCACTTAGCAGGACCCGTCAATACGGTTGCACGGCTTCCGGTGCGAGGCCCGCTTAAAATTTAAGGAGGAGCATTTTTTTTATGTCAATTGAAGTAGGCAGCAAGTTAGAGGGTAAAGTAACAGGAATCACAAACTTCGGAGCATTTGTTGAGCTACCGAACGGTTCGACAGGCTTGGTCCATATTAGTGAAGTAGCGGACAATTATGTCAAGGACATCAATGATCATTTAAAAGTAGGCGACATGGTTGAAGTGAAAGTGATGAATGTCGGAACAGATGGCAAAATCGGTCTGTCGATTCGTAAAGCACAGCCTGAATCCGAACGCCCACAACGTCCTCAGCGCCCGCATCGTCCTCGTCAAGGCGGTCGGCCAATGAATGATCGTCCAGAAAATTTTGAACAGAAAATGGCAAAGTTCATGAAAGATAGTGAAGAACGCCTCTCCACTCTCAAGAGAGCGACGGAGTCCAAACGTGGTGGACGCGGAGCAAGAAGAGGATAACTTGCTGGCTGTTTCAATTCGGAAAAAATGACATTGCAATCCCCGCCTCATATGAGGGGCGCGGGATTTTTTTTGTGTCTTAGGAAATTAAAAGCTTACGGCCAGGCTTTGAGTACCAAGGACACGGCAATTTTAGTCGGCCGGCGCTTGTCGGGGCTTTGTACTTTTATTTTGGCCTAAGAAGTTAGACGCCGTCGAACAGGGTTATGTTTCTGCTTTTATGGCGATTCATGGCTACTCCTTCGAGGAAGAACTCTAGAAACGGTAGCAAATCGACAAGAAAAGCTCATAAAAAAAAGCAGCCTTTTCAGTTCAAAGCTGCTTTTTCATTTATCCGATTTTGTCTCTTCAATATGGCGGCGGAGGGAGTCGAACCCCCGACCTTACGGGTATGAACCGGACGCTCTAGCCAGCTGAGCTACGCCGCCTTGCTTGCAACAATACTCATAATACATGGGAACCCCGCATGTGTCAACCCGCTTAGGAAAAAAGAAAAACAGTCCCGGAACACGTCGAAACATTTTTTTGGCCACCCGCCAGGAACAGACAATTTCTTGTTGTCCTTCTATGTATACTCAATGAAAAGTGAACATAGGGGGAAATGGGATATGAAAATGATGAGCAATGTGGAACATTCAGCTGGGCAGTCCATCCGTATGTATATCGAGGCAATCGGAAAACGAAAACTGTATCTATTCATCTCACTCTTATTTTTGCTCGGTTCCTTCTTTTTATCGCAAGCGGTCTTGTTTGATGCGGCTGTTCCGTTTTTTCTTCCGGTGTGGGCATTGGCAAAGGCGCGTTTCCGTAAACACTTGATCTGGGTCTTTATCGGCGGAATGGCCGGAAGCGCTTTCCTTGGTCTTGGACAAGCGATCCTCCATCTTTTGCAACTTATTCTATTCAATGCGGTCATCAAATATCCATTCACACGGAAATCCGTTCCCATTACCGTCGCGGGATGTCTAATCGTCGTCCAAGTCGTATGGCAATTTATCATGCATGCGGGGCAGCCGCCGGTCATGGTCCAGCTGGCCATCGGATATGAAGCGGTGCTTGCCTTATTCATGACATTCTTCCTGTTTGTCGCCTTTCCCCCGATCGACCGCCTCTATTTTGAAAAATGGACGCCGGAACGTTTGAGTGCGGCTTGTATTATCGGTGCGATGGCGGCGACCGGGATGAGCGGGGTGATGATCGGCCATGTGTCAATTGCAAGTACCCTGATCCATTTGACAATTTTGCTTGCGGCTCTGGCAGGCGGGATTCCGTTTTCGACCACGGTCGCGATGATCATTGCAGCAATCATTGGCATAGCGGAGCTGTCCTTCACCGGGATGATGGCCGTGTATGGCATGACCGGATTCCTCGCGGGTGCCTTGAGGCGATTCGGCAAAATGGGCATTGCCTTGTCGGGATTATTTGTGTCGGTGTTCTTTCTCCTCTATGATTTGACACTGCCATTGGATACTTCCTATTTTGTTTCGATTGGGGTGGCTTCGATTTTATTTCTATTGATTCCTACCAAAAAGGTGGATCCGCTTCGTCATGCGTTGTTTCCCGAACGGCAGGAAGTTTCGGAAAAGCGGCAAAAGTGGCTGGCCGAGCGCTTGGATGAACAATTAGCGGACTTCCAGCAATTTGCAGAGTTCATGTCCACGCTCGTCAAAGACCGATTCTCCTCGACGGATGCATCGGCCGTGCGGGCGGTTCCTTCCATCTGTCAGTCCTGTTTCCGCTATTCGAAATGCTGGGAGGGACAGGATGAGGAGATGCCGCGCTTATTCCAGGCATGGGAGGCGACGTATTCCGTGACGAAGAAGGCGGCGCGCCATAAAGTGGAGGAAAAGATCCGATATAAATGTATCCGCTTCACCGGACTCGTCGCGGAGCTGGAGGAGCAGTCCGCCAGCCGTCTTTTGAACGGTCAGCTTCAGCATGGCCGTAAAATGTTGGCCCTCCAACTGAGGGACATGAGCGCCCATCTAGAGAAGATGATGAATGAAATTAAAGAGGATATTTCCGTCTATAAACCAGACGAGGAGGAGATTGCCAAGTCGTTGAAAGAAAGGAATATCGAATTCTTCCAGATTGATATTCTGTCAGGCGAGAGAGGGGCCCGTCGGATTGTCATCTGCATCCCGGAAAAGCGATCTGATTTCGAAACGGATACGACGGTGGCGGAACGATTGGTGCTGCCAATACTGGAGGAGCAGTATAATGAACCGTTCCAAGTCGTCAAGTCGTCTGTCCAGCAGCATCCGTTCCCTCATTTACAATTGACATTCGGTTCCGCTGTTCGTTTTTCATTGGAATACGGAATTGCGGCGGCATCGGGAAGTGGATCCTTCCAAGCGGGGGACGCCTATGAAGTTTTTCCGATCCATGAAGGCTTGACGGCTGTTCTGTTATCAGATGGAATGGGACAGGACCTGAATGCCTACCGGGAGAGCAGGAAAGTGATCCGGTTGATGCGTGAGTGCCTGAATCGGAAGATGAATCCTGAAACGGCAATGCACACGCTACATTATATGATGGCGTTAAATGGGTTGGACGATATGTACGCCACGCTGGATCTCGCTTTGGTCGACTTGCAGGAAGGACGCCTTTGGTCTTGGAAGGCCGGATCTATGAGTACGTATATCAAAAGAGGGGAAGACTTTATCAGATTGGACAGTAAATCGGTCCCGGTCGGCTTTTTACCATCATTTTCAGTGGAGGCTAAAAACGAAGAATTGAAATCCGGTGATTTAATTGTCATGATGACGGATGGACTGTTAAATGGCGAGATTTCATTGGAAATACAAGAGAAGGCAATATACAGCACACTTGAAAGATGCGGACATTCGGATTGCGATAAGATTGCCGACCGGATTATGAATGAAATGGAGCGCAGGTTCAGGGCGGTAGGGGATGACCGGACGGTGCTCGTCATGAGGGTGGACCACGCCCTTCCGAAATGGACAGGATTCAGACCGAATTCATCGGTTATTTCCCGGGAAAAGATGATAGGATAGAGAGAAGTGAAAGAGTTGGGGGGATGGTGAAGCTTTGGGAGAATTCGAACGGACCGTTTTACGTTTTATTGAGGAAAATGGGCTTGTGAAACGGGGGGACAGTTTGTTGGTCGCTTGTTCGGGGGGGATCGATTCCGTTGCGGTTCTTCATTTTATGGCGAGCCGCCGAAAAAGGTGGGGGATCGAAGTCGCCGCTGTCCATGTGGATCATATGTTGAGAGGGGAGGAGTCTGCCGAGGACGGTGTGCTGGTGAACAGCTTATGCAAGCAGTACGGCATTCCGTTTTACGGCAGAAGTGTGCCTGTCCCCGACATTCTTGCCGAAAAGGGGGGCAATGTCCAAGCGGTATGCCGTATTGGAAGATATGCTTTATTTGAAGAAATTATGCAAAAGGATGATTTCGCCTGCTTGGTGACGGCCCATCATGCCGATGACCAACTGGAAACGATGTTGATGCAGATGACCAAGGGGGTCCCGCCGCTTGGCATGCCAGCGGAACGGGAATTGGGCGTCGGCAGGCTGATCCGTCCGTTCTTCCCAGTTACCAAAACGGATATTCAGGGGTATGCCGCGGAGAATGAATTACCGTATCGAGAGGACCCAAGTAATGAAAGCGACGACTATATGCGGAACCGCATCCGTCATCAGCTACTGCCCTTCATCTTGGGGGAAAACGCGTCGGCGGCTGTTAATGCCGTCCGGATTTCCAACAGATTGCAAGAGGATAATGAGTTGCTTTGGCAGCTCGTCGAGGAGCGGGTTGGCCAATTCGTACAATTTGATGAAAACGCACTCCCTTTCATTGATGACCATGCCTTTTTCGGCATGCCCGTCGCTTTACAAAGGAGGGCGATTCCTCTACTATTGAATTATCTTTATGATGGTCGGCGTATATCGGTGGAATACCGTGACGCGCTAACTGAACAACTGCTGCGTCATGTTTCTTCGCAACAAGGAAATGTCACGGTTGACCTGCCGGAAGGATTTCGTTTTGTAAGGGAATATGGCAAATTGTTTTTCACTCAAAGACAATTTGCCGATGAACCGACAACTCAAAAACGATTGGAGAAAGGCGTTTGGACTCCATGGACAAATGGGCTCGAGCTTCTTTGGGATGATGTACATAAAGTAGAGGAAGACATGCTGGAGGATGGAACCGAAATCATGTATTTCACTCTCCCCGATGTGGCTTTTCCGCTTTTTGCACGGATCAGGGAAGACGGAGACCGGATCCTATTGGAAGGGATGCCGCATCCAAAGCGGCTATCGAGGCTGTTCATCGACGAAAAGATCGCAAGGACAGAGCGCGATCGTTTACCCGTAATTATTACCGCCCAAGGGGATGTATGTGCTGTACCAGGAGTGCGATACGGCATGGCTTTCTCGAAGAGGAGGACCGGCCAGCCATACATATTTGCAATGAAGAGACGACCTGCGCTTGCAGAAGATAAACTCCTAGAGAATTAGTGGAAGAGGGTGGATTTCGATGTTGGCAAAAGATATCGAAGAAGTACTGATTACGGAAGAAGAAATAGAAGGAAAAATTAGTGAGCTCGGTGCCGTTTTAACCGAAGAATACCAAGATAAGTTTCCGCTTGCCATCGGCGTGTTGAAAGGTGCATTGCCTTTCATGAGCGATTTGATGAAGAAGATTGACGCTTACATCGAATTGGATTTCATGGACGTGTCCAGTTATGGCAACGCGACCGTCTCCTCAGGTGAAGTGAAAATCATTAAAGATTTGAACACCAGCGTAGAGGGACGGGATGTCCTTATTATCGAGGATATTATCGACAGCGGAAAAACATTAAGCTATCTCGTTGACCTGTTGAAGTATCGGAAGGCTAACTCCATCAAAATTGTAACTTTGCTGGATAAACCGACCGGGCGTAAGGTCGAACTGAAAGCGGATTATGTTGGATTTATTGTCCCGGATGCCTTCGTCGTAGGGTATGGTTTGGACTACGCGGAAAAATACAGAAACTTGCCTTATATCGGCGTGTTAAAGAAGGAAATTTATTCTTTCTAAGAGCTTGCAGGATTGCCCTCTTGACAAGATGGAGGAAAAGCTCTTTGTCTTTATTCAGCTGAAGACTTCCAGCTCTATAAGATGGTGAGTTGAATGCGGTTTTATTTCCAATTCAGTGGGCGTCCAATTGCTCGCTGAATAAAGACAAAGCCTCCGGCGGATGTCACAGATTTTGTGGTGAGTTAATCGAGCAAGCTCGATTCAAAATCCGGACTCAATTACGCCGAGGCGTAATTGATATAAGGCATTTCCTTTGGAGAATGAAACCAACCTATGTTAAGATTTACAATAGTTTTCTTTTACTGAGTGAGGAGGCTTGGGATGAATCGGATATTTCGTTACTTTCTATTATACGGATTGATATTCCTGGCAATCATGGGAATTTTCAGTTCTTTAAACAGTACAAATCCGAAGTTGAAAGAGATTACTACCAGTGAATTCATCTTAGCTCTGCAAGATGGGGAAGTAACCTCCTTGACACTCCAACCAAATCAGCTTGTATATGAAGTTAGAGGGGAAATGAAGGGTTACGAGAAAGGCGAGGAATTCGTAACGAATATTGCGCAGAATGATGATCAGCTGCTAAGTAATATTCATGAACTTGCCCGTAAAATGGAGATTGATGTGAAAAAAGCACCTGAAACAAGTGCTTGGGTTTCTTTCTTTACTGGTCTTGTCCCGTTTATTATCATTTTCATCCTTTTCTTCTTCCTGTTAAATCAGGCGCAAGGCGGTGGCGGTGGCCGTGTCATGAACTTCGGGAAAAGCAAGGCGAAGCTTCATACGGATGATCGGAAAAAAGTCCGTTTTACAGACGTTGCGGGAGCGGATGAGGAAAAGGCGGAACTTGTGGAAGTCGTTGATTTCCTAAAAGATTCGCGGAAGTTTGCGGAAGTCGGTGCGCGGATTCCAAAAGGGATTTTGCTCGTCGGACCTCCAGGTACAGGTAAGACATTATTGGCCCGTGCAGTTGCGGGGGAAGCAGGCGTGCCATTCTTCTCGATCTCGGGTTCCGATTTCGTGGAAATGTTCGTAGGGGTCGGGGCTTCACGTGTACGTGACCTCTTTGAAAATGCGAAAAAGAATGCACCATGTATCATATTCATTGACGAAATTGACGCAGTCGGCCGTCAACGGGGCGCAGGTCTCGGCGGCGGGCATGATGAGCGGGAGCAGACATTGAACCAGTTGCTCGTCGAAATGGACGGCTTCGGGGAAAATGAAGGCATTATCATCGTTGCAGCGACGAACCGACCGGATATTTTGGACCCAGCCCTATTGCGTCCTGGTCGTTTCGACCGGCAGATCACTGTTGGAAGACCGGATGTCAAAGGACGGGAAGCTGTTTTGCGCGTGCACGCACGCAATAAACCTCTCGATGATTCAGTCAACTTGAAGGCACTTGCTCAACGGACGCCAGGTTTCTCCGGTGCGGACTTGGAGAACTTGCTGAACGAAGCCGCGCTCGTCGCAGCACGCCGCGGTAAGGAAAAAATCGATATGGCCGATATTGATGAGGCGACGGACCGTGTTATTGCGGGACCAGCGAAAACGAGCCGTGTCATCTCGGAAAAAGAACGGAATATCGTCGCATTCCACGAGGCAGGTCATGTTGTTGTCGGCTTGATGCTCGACGATGCGGAAATCGTCCATAAGGTAACCATTGTTCCACGCGGCCAAGCGGGCGGGTATGCCGTCATGCTGCCGAAAGAGGATCGTTATTTCATGACGAAGCCGGAACTTTTGGATAAAATTGCAGGGCTCCTCGGTGGCCGTGTAGCGGAAGAAATCGTCCTTGGTGAAGTATCGACCGGGGCACATAATGACTTCCAGCGCGCTACGGGTATTGCCCGATCTATGGTGACGGAATACGGAATGAGCGACAAGCTTGGACCGATGCAGTTCGGCCAGTCCCAAGGCCAAGTATTCTTGGGCAGGGATTTCAACTCCGAGCAAAATTATTCCGAATCCATTGCTTATGAAATTGACCAAGAAATGCAGCGCATCATTAAAGAGCAGTATGAGCGGACGAGACAGATCCTGACGGAAAAACGGGATTTGCTTGATTTGATCGCGACTACACTCCTTGAAGTGGAAACTCTCGATGCCGAGCAGATCAATCACTTGAAAGATCACGGCACGTTGCCGGATCGACCATATGAACGGAACGGCAAGGACCAAGACGCTCCTCCCGTTGCGGATAATGAACAAGACTCTGTGATCCCGGATGTCACGGGTGCACCTACGGATCCTTCAATCGGCGACTTGCCGAAAGAGAACAGTGGCGACCGTCCACTGCGACCGATCGACGAAGAACGTAGGGACTGAACGATGAATGATAGCCGACTGTTTCTTTCGAAGCGGTCGGCTATTTTTCTATTAGTCTTCAGCTTATGAAATTTCCTGTTCTCATAAGACGGAACCTGAGCCGGATTTATGGTATGATGTGGTGGAAAAAAGTCGAAATAAGCGAGGAAACCATTATGATCTTAGTGTTAGATACCGGTAATACGAATATTGTCCTTGGGGTATATGAACAAGGAGACTTGAAATACCATTGGCGCATGGAAACATATAGGCATAAGACGGAAGATGAGTATGCCATGCAAGTGAAATCGCTTTTCACGCATGTCGGCCTGTCTTTCGAGGACATTAACGGCATCATCATTTCATCCGTCGTCCCGCCGGTCATGTTCCCGCTAGAGCAGATGTGCCGCAAATATTTTAATCAGAAGCCACTCGTTGTCGGACCTGGCGTGAAGACCGGCTTGAACATTAAGTACGAAAATCCGCGTGAGGTGGGAGCGGACCGGATTGTAAACGCCGTAGCGGCGACTCATGATTATGGCGATCCGCTCGTCATTGTCGATTTTGGGACCGCCACGACCTATTGTTATGTGAATGAACGCGGCGAATATATGGGAGGCGCCATTGCACCAGGAATCGGCATCTCCATGGAAGCCCTATTTGACCGGGCATCCAAACTGCCACGTATTGAACTGACCCGGCCGGAACACGTCATCGGAAAAAATACGGTTGCTGCCATGCAGGCGGGGATCGTCTATGGGTACGTAGGCCAAGTCGAAGGTATTGTTACCCGGATGAAAGCGCAGAGTAAAGTGGAACCGACCGTCATTGCAACCGGTGGACTTGCTGATTTAATCGCAAGTGAAACGGATGTTATTGACGTGGTTGACAATTTCCTGACGTTAAAAGGGCTTCATCTAATTTACGAACGGAATATGTAATTCCCCCAAAAGAAGGAGAGATAGATGAAAATGAGTGATTATTTAGTGAAAGCCATTGGATATGAGGGGACGATCCGGGCCTATGCAGTCCGTTCGACCGAGACAGTGGCTGAAGTGCAACGCCGACATACAATGTGGCCCACTGCGACAGCGGCACTCGGCCGAACGATGACTGCGGCGGCCATGATGGGTGCCATGGCGAAAGGGAAGGACAAGCTGACGCTTAAAGTCGAAGGGAATGGGCCGATCGGCGCGATGGTAGTCGATGCCAATGCCGATGGCGAAGTACGGGGCTATGCCACGAACCCCCATGTCCATTTCGAATTGAATGACCAAGGGAAATTGGATGTTCGACGGGCTGTCGGAACAGAGGGAATGTTGACGGTTGTAAAAGATCTCGGTCTGCGTGATTTCTTTACCGGTCAAGTTCCGCTCGTTTCGGGGGAAATTGCCGAGGACTTCACGCAGTACTTTGTCGTTTCTGAGCAGGTTCCTTCCGCTGTTGGACTTGGGGTGCTTGTCAATCCGGATAATACAGTGAAGGCGGCAGGCGGTTTTATTATCCAAGTAATGCCGGGGGCAACTGACGAAACGATTAGCCTATTGGAAGAAAAGATCGCCAAGGTAGATCCGATTTCAAAACAGATTGACCGAGGCTTGACGCCGGAAGAAATTCTCGGTGAGGTCCTAGGTACGGAACAAGTGACCATCTTAGATCGTTTAGATGTAAAGTTCTCATGCAATTGTTCAAAAGAACGATTTGGGAACGCCATTATCGGGTTGGGTGAAAAAGAAATCCGGGAAATGATCGTAGAGGACGGAAAAGCAGAGGCACATTGCCACTTCTGCCTGGAGACATATACGTATTCAAAAGATGAGCTGGAAGGTTTTATCGATGAAATACGGTCGCAGTCCTAAGGAAACTTCTACGAAACGAAGATTGAAGACCAAGCCGCTTCTTATTTTGATCGGCATCCTGTTTACTTGCAATGTCCTCTGGTTTATTGGATGGTTGATTCCCGACAAGTCCAAGAAATCGGATGAAGTCGTGGCGACAGTCGCAGGGGAGCCGATCATGAGGGAGGAGTGGCTGACGGCCATGGAAGAGGAAGTGGGCCGTGAAACGTTGCTTGAACTGGTCAATGGACATGTCATGGAAGCGGCGGCCAAGCGGTATGGCATCAAGGTGAACGATCAGGAAATCGATTTGGAGCTCGCTTTGATCGCTTCTGTTGGAGGTCAATCATACTCTGGCCTGGACGCTGAAAAGATGCGTCAAAAAGTCCGTTCCAATTTGATATTGGAAAAGGTATTGACCAATGATGTCATCATCCAAGATCAGGAGATCGAGGATTACTATGACACCAATACGAGCCTCTATCATATCGAGACTGCCTATCGTACATCTGTGATCGTTTTGCCTAGTAAGGAGGAGGCGGAACAGGCCACCGACGAGTTGGCGGATGGGTCGAATTTTGCGGTCCTCGCCAAAGAGCGGTCCGTCGATGCCGCTTCTGCAAGCCTTGGCGGAGATATCGGTTATATCAACGATTCGACAAATACCATCGACCCGGCGATAGTGGAGGCGGCTGTCGGGGGCAAGGTCGGGAAACCGAGCGATGTCATCCAATTGAAAGACGGTACATATGCAATTGTTCTTGTTAATGAAGTGGTGGAAGGGCGCTCCTTCAAACTGAACGAAGTCAAAGATCAGATAAAGCGTGAATTGGCCTTGGAACAATTGTCCCAGTCCGTTAGTCCAGAAACGTTCTGGAAAGAATTCGATGCAGAATGGTTTTATGGGAAATAAAGAAAAAGCTGTCTGCGGGCAGCTTTTTTGCTTACCAAGATATTTTATTAGAAAATTAGGGTAAGTTTCAGTGATGTCCTCATTGACAAAAGTCACAATTCAGTAGTACAATAAAACATATTAATATAGTAGGGATTGGGAGAGGGTAAAAATGAGTAAAGTCGGAAATTCGGTTGTAGATTTAGTTGGAAAGACACCGCTCGTGAAATTGAATCGTTTGACAGGACCGGAAGATGCGGAAGTATATCTGAAATTAGAATACTTCAACCCGGGTTCCAGCGTCAAAGACCGTATTGCGCTTGCCATGATCGAAGCAGCTGAGAAATCAGGGGAATTGAAAGAGGGCGGCACGTTAATCGAACCGACTAGCGGAAACACCGGAATTGGTTTAGCGATGATTGCGGCGGCCAAAGGATATAAGGCTGTTCTCGTCATGCCGGATACGATGAGCTTGGAACGCCGCAACTTGCTGCGTGCGTATGGGGCGGATCTTGTTTTGACACCAGGAGCGGAAGGAATGAAAGGCGCCATCGCGAAAGCGGAAGAACTGGCCAAAGAAAATGGCTGGTTCGTGCCACAACAATTCAACAATGAAGCAAATCCGGAAGTCCACCGTTTGACAACTGGACCAGAAATCGCCGATGCGTTGGACCGTGTCGATGCTTTTATTTCAGGCATCGGTACCGGCGGAACGATTACAGGGGCAGGCAGCGTTTTGAAAGAACGTTTCCCGGAAGTGAGAATAGTAGCGGTCGAACCGACAGATTCCCCGGTCCTTTCGGGCGGCAAACCAGGTCCTCATAAAATCCAAGGGATCGGCGCCGGGTTCGTTCCAAAAGTATTGGATACCGATATCTACGATGAAATCATCCAAGTGTCCAACGACGAATCATATGATACGGCAAGACGCGCAGCGAGGGAAGAGGGAATCCTTGGAGGCGTTTCCTCAGGGGCAGCCATCTTTGCGGCATTAAAAGTGGCGAAAGAACTGGGCAAAGGCAAAAAAGTCGTTGCCATCCTCCCGTCGAACGGAGAACGCTACTTGAGCACACCGCTCTACCAATTTGACGAATAAGAAATTTGCGAAAGAAGGAGTCTAATTGCTCCTTCTTTTTTTATTGGGTTGGGCGTAAACCGGCGTAGCTGGGACTGTCGTGAGGTGGTGGAACTGTCATGGCAATTCGTGCAACTGTGCGGGCAAATTGGAGAACTGTCATGGCTCGTCCGGAAACTGTCATGGAGCGCCGGAACTGTCAGGGCAATTTCAGCAACTGTGCGGGCAAATTGGAGAACTGTTATGGCCCGGTCGGAAACTGTCATGGGGCTGCGGAACTGTCATGGCAATTTCAGCAACTGTGCGGGCAAATTGGAGAACTGTCATGGCTCGGCTGGAAACTGTCATGGAGCGCCGGAACTGTCAGGGTAATCCAAGCAACTGTCAGGGGAATCCAGAAAACTGTCATGCCCCCAAAATTCCTTCCCCCCCACCCAATTCCAAAGCAGGAAAGATGGGAAATTTCGGGTGGCCTCCAGTTTTGGAGTGGCATAATCGCCTTCCGCCGCGGTAAGATAGAAGGACTATGAGTGACCAGGGGGAACAGAACATGCAAGGACAGACACCGAGCTATACCACGACGAAAATGACGAAGGAGCAATTTTTCCAAGCCTATAAGGAATTGGCGCAGGGGAATGAAAAGCATATTCTTTTGGAAAGCGGGCGGGGCGGCGAGATGTGCATCGTGGGGATTGATCCGCTTGTTACGCTGCAGGCATTGGAAGGAGACCGGCTCCAGATGGACTGGCGTGACGGCCGGAGTGAAATCCGGGAGGGCGATCCTCTCCAACTGCTGACGGAATTCGTACAGGATTATGAAATGGAGCGCATGCCGGAACTGCCGGCCTTCCAAGGAGGCGTGCTTGGTTTTATCAGCTATGATTATGTGCGACGCTATGAAAATTTGCCGGATTTAGCGCGGGATGATCTCGAAACGCCGGATTTGTATTTTTATTTATTCGACCGGTGGGTGGTGCTCGATATTGCAACGGAGACTGCGTATTTCATGACGCTCCCGGATTGTCAAGATGTCCCTTCTACCGTAGCGGCTCAGTGGTTGGATGCAGCCTCCGCGACTCAAAAGCCGGCATGGGAACATGTGTCGGCGGACTATAAAAGACCGAAAAACGTCGATGTCTCCGTATCGGGTTCAGAATTCGAGCAAATGGTGCGGGATGTTCAGCAATATATTGAGCAAGGCGAGGTCATTCAAGTGAATCTGACCGTTCGCCAATCTAAGACTTTGCTTGCCGCTCCACTTGATATGTACGAAGCGCTTCGAGCTTTGAATCCATCACCTTACATGGCTTCCCTCGGCGCTCCGGAATTCGCGGTCGTCTCCGGCTCTCCTGAACTGCTCTTGAAAAAGCGTGGCAATGAATTGAGCACTCGGCCGATTGGCGGGACGAGAAGGAGAGGAAAAGATGAAAAGGAAGACGTCGAATTGCAGGCGGAACTCTTGTCGAATGAAAAAGAGAAAAGTGAACATAAAATGCTTGTCGATCTGGAAATGAAAGATTTCGAAGGCGTGTGCATACCCGGTACCGTCGAGACGGATGAATTCATGGTTATCGAAAAATATTCCCACGTCATGCACCTCGTTTCGAATGTCAGGGGAACGGCCGCGGAAGGGTTGTCGAATGCAGCGATCATCCAAGGAATCTTCCCTGGCGGCTCCATTACAGGCGATCCGAAACTTCGGACGATGGAAATCATCGAGGAATTGGAGCCGACGCGGAGAGGGCTTTATACCGGCTCGATCGGCTGGTTTGATTTCAATGGGGATGCGGAGTTAAATATCGTCATCCGGACCGCTTATATCAAAGACGGTATCGCCCATATCCAGGCAGGCGCCGGCCTCGTGGCGGAGTCTGTCCCGGAAGCGGAGTACATTGAATCATTGAATAAAGCAAAAGCCCTTTGGCAGGCGAAGGAAATGGCGGAATCGGTGAGCCGGATAACAGAGGAGGGATAAGGCATTCATGTTATGTTGGATGAATGGTGAATATAAAGAGGATACGGAGTTGACCATTTCCCCGTTCGATCATGGCTTCCTGTACGGAGTCGGTTTTTTCGAGACGTTTCGGACCTATGGAGAAGATGTGTTTTTATTCCGAGAGCATATGGAACGATTGCGTACCGCGCTCGCTGAATTCCGCATTTCGATGCCATATGGGGACCGAGAGATGTTGGATGCTGTACGACAGCTCGATCGGGAGGCGGGCGATGGAGATGGCTATTTCCGGCTTAATGTGTCGGCGGGCGTGCATGATATCGGGCTGGGCCCCAGTTCCTATGGGACTCCGAATGTCATCTTGTTCCGCAAAGCGCTCTCTCCCGCAAGGCGTGGAACGGAGAAAAAAGGCATTTGGCTCGAGACTCCGCGTAATCAACCGGAAAGCGATATCCGGCAAAAATCGCATAATTTCTTGAACAATGTCAGGGGCCGGCTGGAGCTCCCTTCCCTGAAGGATCAGGAGGGGCTTTTCCTGACGGCGGATGGGCATGTGGCGGAAGGTGTTACATCCAACGTCTTCTGGATGAAAGACGGAGAACTGTTCACACCTGCTATCGAAACGGGAATTTTGCCAGGAACGACGCGGGCATTTCTGCTGCGGTTGGCGGAAGTTTCCGATATTCGAGTGAATGAAGGGTTTTATCCGAAGGAGATGGTGGAGGTTGCGGACGAAGTGTTCGTCTCCAATGCCGTCCAGGAAATTGTGCCGTTGTCTTCCGTCGGGGGGATTCTCCTTCCCGGAGCGTCGGGGGTTTATTATAAAAGACTGCATGATGCCTATGTGCAAGCAATAGATGAAATGAAAGAGAGTGGACTGGAATGGAGTTAACGAATGCTCGGGACGTCTATCGATTCGGCAAAGTCGAATTGGATTTCCGGAAAGAGACCGGCGTGATGGGAATTTTGAATGTCACACCGGACTCGTTCTCGGATGGCGGACGTTTTAATACGATCGACACGGCCTTACAACGGGCGGAGATAATGGTCCGGGAAGGCGCCAAGATCATTGACGTCGGAGGGGAATCCACCCGTCCCGGCCATGTTCCGATTTCGTCGGGTGAGGAGATTGAAAGGATTACCCCGGTCATCGAGGCGCTGGTCCGTGAACTAGATTGCGCCGTGTCAATTGATACATATAAATCGGATGTAGCCGAGGCGGCTGTCCTAGCTGGCGCCCATATTATCAACGACATTTGGGGAGCCAAGCATGATCCGGCGATTGCCCAAGTTGCGGCGAAATACGGAGTGCCTATCATCCTCATGCACAACCGCAAGGAAGCTGTTTACAATGGGCCTGTAATGGAGGAGGTTCTTGCCGACCTAGACGAAAGTGTGTCGATTGCGCTGGAAGCGGGTGTGGAAAAGGACGATATCTGGCTCGATCCAGGCATCGGCTTCGCCAAGGACACCGCCCAGAACATAATTGTCATGCAAGGGCTACAGCGGATTTCCGACATGGGCTACCCTCTTTTGCTTGCCACTTCGCGGAAACGGATGATTGGTAATGTGCTGGGTCTGCCGGTGGATGAACGGATGGAAGGTACGGGGGCGACGGTTTGTTACGGGATGGAGCGCGGTTCCCATATGGTGCGCGTCCATGACGTGAAGGAAATTTCGCGAATGGTGAAGATGATGGATGTCCTGATCGGGAAAACGGCGTTCGTGGGAGAGGAGTGACGACGTGGATTATATTCATTTGAATGAAATGCAGTTTTTCGGGTATCATGGCGTTCTGCCCGAAGAGACGAAGCTTGGGCAGCGTTTTAGGGCGACCGTAACGCTGGCGCTCGATTTGTCGGAAGCCGGGACGACGGATGCGTTGGAGAAGACGGTGAATTATGCGGAAGTGTACAGTGTATGCAAATCTGTCGTAGAGGGAGAACCGTTCAAGCTGATTGAGTCGGTCGCAGAAAAAATGGCGGACCGAATTCTGAACAGCTTCGGGAATCGAGTGCTCGGCGTTCGGATTCTGCTCGTCAAGCCCGATCCGCCGATCCATGGGCATTATGCTTCTGTAGCAGTTGAAATCACAAGGGGGCGGTTTACGTGAACGTCGCATATCTTTCAATCGGCTCGAATATCGGCGATCGGCTTGGCCACTTGCAGGAGAGTGTAAAGGCCCTTCATTCCCAGGAGGGGATTGAAGTGACAGCGGTGTCGTCCATTTACGAAACGGCGCCGGTCGGCTATATCGGCCAGGCGGACTTTTTGAATATGGCCGTGGAACTTCAGACGGACCTGGATCCTCATGCGTTATTGAATGTATGCCAGCAGATTGAGTATGACCAGGGACGGAAGCGGCTGATCCGGTGGGGTCCTCGGACCATCGACCTTGACATATTGCTTTATAATAATGAAAATATTGAATCGGAGAACTTAATTATCCCCCATCCGCGTATGCAGGAGCGGGCCTTTGTTCTTGTACCCCTTTTTGAAATAGCGCCTGAGCTTGCTAGTTCGGGAAAACCGCTTCAAACGAATGGCGTGCGTCTTTGGAAGAAAATCGATGAGGTATCATCTTTCTTGAATGGGCCTCTTTTATAATAACCGTCGCTAGGAGCAGCGGAATCGGTTATATGAAAGGGATTTGCGGCAACGCACAGATCCGGAAAGCCGTCAATGCGGCAGAGTCCGCAGATGAATTGATCCGCCTATTGAACGCATTCAATGTTGAAATGACAGAGCGTGAACCGGAAGTGGCCGGTTTTAGTGCAGTTTGATAGGAAAAAATTTGAGCTGTCGCATCGTTGTGGCGGCTCTTTTGGGTTTATCGACCAAGAAAACGTGTCGGGGCGGCCCAAATTGTGTACAATAGGTGCATGCTATCCTATGAAGCGGATAAACATGAAGGAGTGAAAGAAATGTCCCATCTGGACGAATTAAATGATCAGCTTTTGGTGAGACGCCAGAAGATGGAAGATATACGGGAAAGCGGGCTAGATCCATTCGGCGCTCGGTTTGAGAGAACTCATCTCTCCAACGAAATCCGAGAGCAATACGACCAGCTATCCAAAGAGGAATTGGATGAAACATCGCATGAAGTAGTCATCGCGGGAAGAATCATGACGAAACGCGGAAAAGGGAAAGCCGGATTCGCGCACATCCAAGACCTAGGCGGTCAAATCCAAATTTATGTCAGACAAGATGCAATCGGGGAAGAAGCCTATAAATTATTTACCAGTGCGGATCTTGGAGACATTGTTGGTATCAAGGGGACAGTATTCAAAACAAAAGTGGGCGAACTCTCCGTCAAAGCTCTAGAATTTACGTTTTTGACGAAAGCGTTGCGTCCTTTGCCTGAGAAGTTCCACGGCTTGCAAGATATTGAACAACGGTATCGCCAACGTTATTTGGACTTGATTGCTACGGAAGGAAGCAAAGAGACATTTATCCTGCGAAGCCGGATTATCCAGTCGATGCGCCGCTATTTGGATGGAATCGGTTTTCTGGAAGTGGAAACGCCGATGCTGCATTCCATTGCAGGTGGGGCTTCCGCGAGACCATTCATTACCCATCACAATGCGTTAGACATGACGTTATATATGCGGATTGCCATTGAACTTCATTTGAAACGGCTTATTGTCGGTGGATTGGAGAAAGTCTATGAAATCGGCCGCGTTTTCCGGAATGAAGGGATTTCGACACGCCACAATCCAGAATTCACGATGCTTGAGCTATATGAGGCATATGCGGATTACCAAGATATCATGGAACTGACCGAAAACCTCATTGCCCATGTGGCGCAAGACGTGCTCGGCACGACAAAAGTGAAATACGGAGAAGACGAAATCGATCTATCCCCAGGCTGGACACGCCTCCATATGGCGGATGCTGTGAAGCAATACACGGGCGTCGACTTCTGGAATGAAATGACGAAGGAAGAAGCGCATGCGCTGGCCAAAGAACATGGTGTAGAAGTTACTAACATGATGGAAGTCGGCCATGTACTAAATGAGTTTTTTGAACAGAAGGTCGAAGAGCAACTCGTCCAGCCGACATTTATTTATGGTCATCCGGTTGAAATTTCTCCGCTTGCGAAGAAAAATCCGGAAGATGAACGATTCACAGATCGTTTTGAGTTATTCATCGTTCGCCGCGAACATGCGAATGCTTTCACAGAATTGAATGATCCAATCGATCAGCGTGAACGCTTTGAAGCGCAGCTGTTGGAGAAAGAGCAAGGAAACGACGAAGCGCATGAGATGGATGATGACTTCATCGAAGCGTTGGAATACGGCTTGCCTCCAACTGGTGGACTTGGAATCGGGATCGACCGCCTTGTCATGTTGTTGACAAATGCACAATCCATCCGGGACATCCTGCTATTCCCGCAAATGCGTTCCAAAGATTAATAAGTGGATGCCATGCAAGGGAGCAACATCTCTTGCATGGTTTTTTATTTGAGAAGCAATCCATAGTTGGAGATGTGGAATCCCTTTTAATTAAGTGATTTTACGTATGAAAAGCTGGCTTACAAAAAAGAGTAGCAGTTTTTTTAATTTAGGGGTTGCAAAGTAGAAGACATCGGAGTATAGTAGAGAACGTTGCGCTTCACATAACGGCAAACAACGAAAAAAGAAATTGAAAAAAGTTGTTGACATTGAGAACGCAATTTGGTATGATATAAGAGTTGCTGCGAAACACACTAGCAACGAAATGAACCTTGAAAACTGAACAGCAAAACGTCAACAAATAAAGTTCGGAAGCCGACCCCGTCGGTGAAACGGACAAAACGAATCTTTGGATTCAAAATTGACATCTTAACTGATGCCAGCAAGAAACTCGAGCTACTCGAATTTCTCTATTATGGAGAGTTTGATCCTGGCTCAGGACGAACGCTGGCGGCGTGCCTAATACATGCAAGTCGAGCGGACGGATGGGAGCTTGCTCCCTGAAGTTAGCGGCGGACGGGTGAGTAACACGTGGGCAACCTGCCCTGCAGATGGGGATAACTCCGGGAAACCGGGGCTAATACCGAATAATCAGTTCCTCCGCATGGAGGAACTCTGAAAGACGGTTTCGGCTGTCACTGCAGGATGGGCCCGCGGCGCATTAGCTAGTTGGTGGGGTAACGGCCTACCAAGGCGACGATGCGTAGCCGACCTGAGAGGGTGATCGGCCACACTGGGACTGAGACACGGCCCAGACTCCTACGGGAGGCAGCAGTAGGGAATCTTCCACAATGGACGGAAGTCTGATGGAGCAACGCCGCGTGAGCGAAGAAGGTTTTCGGATCGTAAAGCTCTGTTGTAAGGGAAGAACACGTACGGGAGTCACTGCCCGTACCTTGACGGTACCTTATCAGAAAGCCACGGCTAACTACGTGCCAGCAGCCGCGGTAATACGTAGGTGGCAAGCGTTGTCCGGAATTATTGGGCGTAAAGCGCGCGCAGGCGGTCCTTTAAGTCTGATGTGAAAGCCCACGGCTCAACCGTGGAGGGTCATTGGAAACTGGAGGACTTGAGTACAGAAGAGGAAAGCGGAATTCCACGTGTAGCGGTGAAATGCGTAGAGATGTGGAGGAACACCAGTGGCGAAGGCGGCTTTCTGGTCTGTAACTGACGCTGAGGCGCGAAAGCGTGGGGAGCAAACAGGATTAGATACCCTGGTAGTCCACGCCGTAAACGATGAGTGCTAAGTGTTAGGGGGTTTCCGCCCCTTAGTGCTGCAGCTAACGCATTAAGCACTCCGCCTGGGGAGTACGGTCGCAAGACTGAAACTCAAAGGAATTGACGGGGACCCGCACAAGCGGTGGAGCATGTGGTTTAATTCGAAGCAACGCGAAGAACCTTACCAGGTCTTGACATCCCGCTGCCCGGCATGGAGACATGCCTTTCCCTTCGGGGACAGCGGTGACAGGTGGTGCATGGTTGTCGTCAGCTCGTGTCGTGAGATGTTGGGTTAAGTCCCGCAACGAGCGCAACCCTTGATCTTAGTTGCCAGCATTCAGTTGGGCACTCTAAGGTGACTGCCGGTGACAAACCGGAGGAAGGTGGGGATGACGTCAAATCATCATGCCCCTTATGACCTGGGCTACACACGTGCTACAATGGACGGTACAGAGGGCTGCGAACCCGCGAGGGGGAGCCAATCCCATAAAACCGTTCCCAGTTCGGATTGCAGGCTGCAACTCGCCTGCATGAAGCCGGAATCGCTAGTAATCGTGGATCAGCATGCCACGGTGAATACGTTCCCGGGTCTTGTACACACCGCCCGTCACACCACGAGAGTTTGTAACACCCGAAGTCGGTGGGGTAACCCTTACGGGAGCCAGCCGCCGAAGGTGGGACAGATGATTGGGGTGAAGTCGTAACAAGGTAGCCGTATCGGAAGGTGCGGCTGGATCACCTCCTTTCTAAGGATATTTACGGAATATGAACCTTGGGTTCATACGTTGACGTTTTGCGTTCAGTTTTGAAGGTTCATCCTTGAGATGGATTTTCAAACTTGTTCTTTGAAAACTGGATAAAACGACATTGAAAGCAACAAACACAAGTAATCAACCGAGTCGATCACTTTTTGTGATTGAACATGCAAGTCTTTGTAACGATCTGGAAGCCATATCGCTATGGCCGAACGATCGACCATTTTGGTCAAGTTAGAAAGGGCGCACGGCGGATGCCTTGGCACTAGGAGCCTATGAAGGACGGCACTAACACCGATATGCTCCGGGGAGCTGTAAGTAAGCATTGATCCGGAGATTTCCGAATGGGGAAACCCACTGCCCGTAATGGGGCAGTACATGTACGTGAATACATAGCGTACATGAGGCAGACCCGGAGAACTGAAACATCTAAGTATCCGGAGGAAGAGAAAGAAAATTCGATTCCCTGAGTAGCGGCGAGCGAAACGGGAAGAGCCCAAACCAGGAAGCTTGCTTCCTGGGGTTGTAGGACACTCTATACGGAGTTACAAAGGGATGGGTTAGGCGAAGCGACCTGGAAAGGTCCGCCGCAGCGGGTAATAGCCCCGTAGCCGAAAGTCCATCCCCTCCAGAGTGGATCCTGAGTACGGCGGAACACGTGAAATTCCGTCGGAATCCGGGAGGACCATCTCCCAAGGCTAAATACTCCCTAGTGACCGATAGTGAACCAGTACCGTGAGGGAAAGGTGAAAAGCACCCCGGAAGGGGAGTGAAACAGATCCTGAAACCGTGTGCCTACAAGTTGTCAGAGCCCGTTAAGGGGTGATGGCGTGCCTTTTGTAGAATGAACCGGCGAGTTACGATTCCATGCAAGGTTAAGCCGAGAAGGCGGAGCCGCAGCGAAAGCGAGTCTGAACAGGGCGAATGAGTATGGGGTCGTAGACCCGAAACCAGGTGATCTACCCATGTCCAGGGTGAAGGTAAGGTAACACTTACTGGAGGCCCGAACCCACGTACGTTGAAAAGTGCGGGGATGAGGTGTGGGTAGCGGTGAAATTCCAATCGAACCTGGAGATAGCTGGTTCTCTCCGAAATAGCTTTAGGGCTAGCCTCAAACAACGAATCTCGGAGGTAGAGCACTGTTTGGACTAGGGGCCCATCCCGGGTTACCGAATTCAGACAAACTCCGAATGCCGATGATTTAGGTTTGGGAGTCAGACTGCGGGTGATAAGATCCGTAGTCGAGAGGGAAACAGCCCAGACCACCAGTTAAGGTCCCCAAGTATCCGTTAAGTGGAAAAGGATGTGGCGTTGCCCAGACAACCAGGATGTTGGCTTAGAAGCAGCCACCATTTAAAGAGTGCGTAATAGCTCACTGGTCGAGTGGCGCTGCGCCGAAAATGTACCGGGGCTAAACGGATCACCGAAACTGTGGATTGACACCATTGGTGTCAGTGGTAGGAGAGCGTTCCAAGGGCGTCGAAGCCAGACCGGAAGGACTGGTGGAGCGCTTGGAAGTGAGAATGCCGGTATGAGTAGCGAAAGAAGGGTGAGAATCCCTTCCACCGAATGCCTAAGGTTTCCTGAGGAAGGCTCGTCCGCTCAGGGTCAGTCGGGACCTAAGTCGAGGCCGAAAGGCGTAGACGATGGACAACAGGTTGATATTCCTGTACCACCTCCCCGCCGCTATCAGCAATGGGGGGACGCAGTAGGATAGGGTGAGCGCGCTGTTGGTCATGCGCGTCGAAGCAGTGAGGTGTGGAACGAGGCAAATCCCGTTCCTCTAACATTGAGCTGTGACCGCGAGGGGAATTATTCCCCGGAGTCCCTGATTTCACACTGCCAAGAAAAGCCTCTAGCGAGGCGGGAGGTGCCCGTACCGCAAACCGACACAGGTAGGCGAGGAGAGAATCCTAAGGTGATCGAGAGAACTCTCGTTAAGGAACTCGGCAAAATGACCCCGTAACTTCGGGAGAAGGGGTGCTCTGGTAGGGTGAATAGCCCGAGAGAGCCGCAGTGAATAGGCCCAGGCGACTGTTTAGCAAAAACACAGGTCTCTGCAAAACCGTAAGGTGACGTATAGGGGCTGACGCCTGCCCGGTGCTGGAAGGTTAAGAGGAGAGGTCAGCGCAAGCGAAGCTTCGAATTGAAGCCCCAGTAAACGGCGGCCGTAACTATAACGGTCCTAAGGTAGCGAAATTCCTTGTCGGGTAAGTTCCGACCCGCACGAAAGGCGTAACGATCTGGGCACTGTCTCAACGAGAGACTCGGTGAAATTATAATATGCGTGAAGATGCGCATTACCCGCGACAGGACGGAAAGACCCCGTGGAGCTTTACTGTAACCTGATATTGAATTCCGGTGCAGCCTGTACAGGATAGGTAGGAGCCTTGGAAGCCGGAGCGCCAGCTTCGGTGGAGGCATTGGTGGGATACTACCCTGGCTGTATTGGACTTCTAACCCATGCCCGTGATCCGGGCAGGAGACAGTGTCAGGCGGGCAGTTTGACTGGGGCGGTCGCCTCCTAAAGTGTAACGGAGGCGCCCAAAGGTTCCCTCAGAATGGTTGGACATCATTCGTAGAGTGCAAAGGCATAAGGGAGCTTGACTGCGAGACCTACAAGTCGAGCAGGGTCGAAAGACGGGCTTAGTGATCCGGTGGTTCCGCATGGAAGGGCCATCGCTCAACGGATAAAAGCTACCCCGGGGATAACAGGCTTATCTCCCCCAAGAGTCCACATCGACGGGGAGGTTTGGCACCTCGATGTCGGCTCATCGCATCCTGGGGCTGTAGTCGGTCCCAAGGGTTGGGCTGTTCGCCCATTAAAGCGGTACGCGAGCTGGGTTCAGAACGTCGTGAGACAGTTCGGTCCCTATCCGTCGCGGGCGCAGGAAATTTGAGAGGAGCTGTCCTTAGTACGAGAGGACCGGGATGGACACACCGCTGGTGTACCAGTTGTCTTGCCAAAGGCATCGCTGGGTAGCTATGTGTGGACGGGATAAATGCTGAAAGCATCTAAGCATGAAGCCCCCCTCGAGATGAGATTTCCCTTTACATTCGTAAGTAAGATCCCTCAAAGAAGATGAGGTGGATAGGTCCGGGGTGGAAGTGCGGCGACGCATGGAGCTGACGGATACTAATCGATCGAGGACTTGACCTCAAATACAAAGGTTGCATGGCTTGTGGCAGACAATGTTGGTTTTATCCGGTTTTGAGCGAACAAGCTCAATCAAGTCTGGTGACGATGGCGAAGAGGTCACACCCGTTCCCATACCGAACACGGAAGTTAAGCTCTTCAGCGCCGATGGTAGTCGGGGGCTTCCCCCTGTGAGAGTAGGACGTCGCCGGGCGGACAGGTCATTCCCAATGGGGGATGGCTTTTTTTATTGCCTTTTTTCCGAGCAGGTGGATATGATGCCTTGTCGAGGAGTTATCAGCGTTGTCCGGAGATATCAGTATTTCAGAGGAGTTATCAGCGGTTGTGTAGGGATATCAGCGCTGCGAAGAAGTTATCAGCGGTTGTCCAGAAATATCAGCATTCTGGGAAGGTATCAGCGCTTGCCCAGGGATTTCGGCAGTTGTCCGGGACTCTATAAATTTACTAGCAGTTATGAGCGCGAAACTCGTCTTATGAGAACGGAACCTTGACTTATGAGCGTGGACCCCGTAACTACGGGCGCAGGCCCTGATTTATGGGCACTCACCGTAAGTTATGGTCGTTGCCATGAAAAAATCACGCGAATGGATGCTCCCGTTTATACCATGTCTACTTAATGCCTATCGAAGCTCCCAACCACTCCATGGTAATCTTCCAAACTTGATTCCAACTCTACCTCTGCCAATAGGCCAAAAGATTAGAAATGGATAACTCTCCCTTTCCACTTTTCAAATAATCCATTAGAAATTTGCAAATAATATTCAGCGAATAATAGGAATACTTTTTCTTCTCGATGCCGCCTTGACAGCCTTCTCGCTCGCTGATACCCTTTTAATAATATTCAACTGTAAATAATAAATTCAACGGGAGGAATCGTGGAAATGTGGGAAACAAAATTTGCGCGTGAAGGACTAACGTTTGATGATGTGTTATTGGTACCGGGAGCATCGGACGTTCTGCCTAAAGACGTTTCACTTTCCGTCAAACTTACGGAGAAGATCAAGTTGGGCATTCCGATGATCAGTGCGGGTATGGATACCGTCACGGAATCCAAAATGGCGATTGCGATGGCTCGTCAAGGCGGCCTTGGGATCATCCACAAGAACATGAGCATTGAGGAGCAAGCAGAGCAAGTCGTCACGGTGAAACGTTCAGAGAATGGTGTCATTACCAATCCTTTTTTCCTCACGCCAGAACATCAAGTGTTCGATGCTGAACATTTAATGGGGAAATATCGCATTTCCGGCGTTCCGATTGTTAATACAATGGAAGAGAAGAAATTCGTCGGTATTTTAACAAACCGTGATCTTCGATTCATCCAAGATTATTCCATGCAAATCAGTGATGTGATGACGAAGGAGAATTTAGTGACAGCTCCTGTCGGTACGACATTGGAAGATGCGGAAAAGATCTTGCAAAAATATAAAATTGAAAAGCTCCCGATTGTAGATGAGAACGGTATCCTGACAGGATTGATCACGATCAAGGATATTGAAAAAGTGATTGAATTCCCGAATGCTGCGAAAGATAAACAAGGTCGTCTTCTCGTCGGGGCAGCGGTTGGTGTCACTTCTGACACGATGGTTCGTGTGAAGAAGCTTGTCGAGGCGGAAGTGGATGCTATTGTTATCGATACGGCACACGGCCATTCCAAAGGGGTTCTTGATACGGTTGCCCAAATCCGGAAGAGCTATCCGGAGCTTGATATTATCGCGGGTAATATCGCGACTGCAGAAGGGGCACGCGCTTTGTATGAAGCAGGAGCGGACGTAGTCAAAGTCGGAATCGGACCAGGTTCAATTTGTACAACTCGTGTGGTCGCCGGCGTCGGGGTTCCTCAAATCACGGCGGTTTATGATTGCGCGACTGAGGCACGCAAACAAGGTAAGACGATCATCGCGGATGGCGGGATCAAATACTCTGGCGATATCGTAAAGGCACTTGCTGCAGGTGGACATGCCGTCATGCTTGGCAGTTTGTTGGCTGGCACAACCGAGAGCCCTGGAGATACGGAAATCTTCCAAGGTCGCCGTTTCAAAGTGTACCGGGGTATGGGCTCGGTCGCAGCCATGGAACGCGGTTCGAAGGATCGTTATTTCCAAGACGATGCAAAAAAATTGGTTCCAGAGGGAATTGAAGGTCGGATGCCGTACAAGGGGCCTTTGGCGGATACGGTCCATCAATTGGTCGGCGGTGTCCGTGCCGGTATGGGGTATTGCGGAACAGGAGATTTGGAAGCTCTTCGTGAAAATGCACAGTTTATCCGGATGACGGGCGCCGGTTTGCGTGAAAGCCATCCGCACCAAGTCCAAATTACGAAAGAAGCACCGAACTACTCCTTGTAAAAATAACCATGCAACTATTTAAGGAACTTCAGCACCTTTCCTGCGTCTATATGAGCGGAAAGGTGTTTTTATCTTTATTCAGCAAAAGTTCTCTCTGACAAAGGGAGTGGGATGAAGACGATTGTTTTCCATCAATGCGCGTCGAAGGCTGGCAGGGAAAATCAAAGGAGTTCCGTTAGGAGTGCCTTAATTCCTGCAAAGTACGCAGAAATACGGTAAATTGAACCCTTTGCTGTTCGAAAGGAGTGCCTTAATTTCTGCAAAGTAAGCAGAAATACGGCAAATCGAACCCTTCGCTGTTCGATTTGTAATTGATTTTATTTTGGTCCCCATGGAATGGTGGGGATATGGTAAACTGATTTTTGGGGAATAGCCATAATGGAGGTAGACAGAGTGAAACGGGAAATGAAGAAATGGGTGGCCGTACTGCTAGTGCCGCTCTTGCTGTTGATGTCGCTTGGCTCGGCTCCGGCACATGCCGAATCGACGCTGGGCATCCACGTGGATGGAGCCATACTGATCGACGCAGAAAGTGGAAAGATTTTGTACGAAGAAAATGCAGATACTCCGCTTGGCATTGCCAGTATGACAAAAATGATGACGGAATACCTTCTGTTTGAAGCAATCGAAGAAGGTACTATTACATGGGATCAAGAATACAAGGTCAATGAGTATACATATATCGTTTCACAGGATCGCGCGCTCAGCAATGTTCCGCTCCGACGGGATGGGACGTATACGATCCGGGAACTTTACGAAGCGTTGGCCATCTATTCGGCAAATGCCGCAACCATTGCGATTGCCGAAACCATTGCTGGAACCGAAACAGAATTCATCAAAATGATGGATGCCAAGGCACAAGAACTTGGTTTGGAAGATTATAAATTCGTCAATTCAACGGGTTTGAATAATGCCAATCTGCATGGAATGCACCCGCAAGGGACAGGCCCCAAAGATGAGAATGTCATGCCGGCCAAGTCGGTTGCTAAATTGGCGTACCGGTTGCTGAAAGATTATCCAGAAGTGCTAGAAACGACATCTATTAAGACGAAGAAGTTCCGTGAAGGTACAACGGATGAAATCAAAATGGACAACTGGAACTTCATGCTTCCGGGCTTCGTGTATGAATACGAAGGGGTCGATGGTTTAAAAACGGGGACTACCGAATTTGCAGGGCATTGTTTCACAGGAACTGCTCAACGCGACGGTAAGCGGGTCATCGCAGTCGTCATGAAAGCGGTCGATGCCAAAGGGGTCGGCTCGTATAAAGCTCGCTTTGACGCGACACGTGCGTTATTCGATTATGGGTTCTCTCAATTTTCCGAAGTGGAGTTCGTTCCAGCTGGTTATCAATTTGAAGATCAAAAAACGGTAGATGTTATAAAAGGGAAAGAGAAAACGGCATCCATTGCCGTGAAAGAACCGATTCGCATGCTGGTCAAAACAAGCGAAAAAGACTTGTACGTTCCCGAGTTGGTGCTCGATGAATCCAAATTGAAAGACGGCACTTTACAGGCGCCGGTTAAAAAAGACACCGTTGTCGGCCATGTCAAACTCGTGAAAACCGAGGGGACCGACTACGGCTACATCGATTCCGATAATCCGGGATCGGAAGTTGTTGTGACGGACACGGTGGAAAAGGCTGGTTGGTTCTCCTTGATGATGAGTGCCATTGGCGACTTCTTTGCTGGTGTTTGGAAAAGTGCGACCGGTTTTGTGAAAGGTCTATTTAACTGAATTAAAGCGATGGTTCCTCAAGAGAGAGGACCATCGCTTTTTTGTATGCTCCAAGCGTCCATGAGCTTCTCTACGGCTCTTTCGATCCCAATCAGGGCTAAGCCTCCAAATCCAAGAAGGAACTGTGGAGGGCCGTCTACAGGTAGTTTGCGATAGCCATTCAAGCCATAGACACGTATTCCAGCTTGACTGGCGATTTCCGTCAAAGCTTTTTCAGAGGAATTGGTATGAATTGTGATGATGATATGCATACCGGCCTCATCACCGGAATACGTCACTTTAGGCGCGTAAGGATGAAGGGCATCCGTCAGCGACTGCAATTTCCTACGATAGATTTTACGCATCCGGTTTAAGTGGCGGGAAAAGTATCCATCTGCCATGAAACGCGAGAGCAGATGCTGATCCAGCCGCGGCACCGTCGAAGAGTAATGGATGAACGCCTCTTCATAGCGATGGAGCAAAGAAGGGGGCAAGACCATGTAAGCAATCCGCAATGAAGGCATGAGCGATTTGGAAAAAGTACTCAAATAAATGACATTGCCTCCTTTGTCCATGCCATGGAGCGAGGGAATGGGCCGGCCAGTGTACCGGAATTCGCTGTCATAATCGTCTTCTATGATGAAATTCTCTTCCCGGGAGGCGGCCCAGTTCAACAAAGCCGTCCTGCGAGACGCAGAAAGGACGGTACCGGTCGGAAACTGGTGGGAAGGGGTCACATAGGCAATGGTCGCTTCTGACCGTTGTAGAGCCCGTACGTCCATCCCTTCTTCATCTACCACAATCGGAATGGCTTCCCGGTTGTTATGGATGAACACATGGTGGGTCAACGGATAGCCGGGGTCTTCGATGGCATAAGCTGCGTCTTCCCCGAGAATCCGAATGACGAGCGGCATGAGCTGTTCGGTTCCAGAACCGACGATGATCTGATCGGGCGTACATTCGACGCCGCGCGAATGATACAGATAACGGGCAATTTCCCTGCGCAGCTCGATATCTCCATGCGGATGCCCAAGCAAGAGCAGATGCTCGGATGAATTGTCGATAATGTCCCTCGCATACTTCCTCCATTGCGTGAACGGGAACGACCCGGTATCGATTTTCCCTGGTGAAAAGTCAATCGATACCTTCTCTTGTTCCTTTGAAGCAGGACGATATTTCAACTTGGCTGGCTGGACATAGGCCAATTCCTCGATCGCCTGGACGAAATACCCTTTCCGCGGCTTGGAGGATATGAACCCCTCCGCCGCCAGTTGCCCATAAGCAAGTTCGATTGTCGTCTGACTGACACTGAGAAACTCCCCGAGCTGCCGTTTGGAAGGCAGTTTCATGCCGACGGGCAACTTCCCTTCCGTAATATCCCGCTGGATTTGATTATAAATTTGTTCATATAACGGCACTTCCAATGATTTATCAAGTTGAATAAATAACATCTCCATAAACAATCTTCCTATCTGACCACTTTATTTTTAATTAAACTGGGCATTTCAATAAGGTCATATTCCATTATACTGAACAATGAGAAAAGGAGGAAGATACATATGAAATTTCAATACGGCGGCGTCATTATGGACGTCATTAATGCAGAGCAGGCAAAAGTGGCGGAAGCATCAGGAGCGATTGCGGTCATGGCATTGGAACGCGTCCCGTCGGATATACGCAAGGCGGGCGGCGTGGCACGGATGGCCGACCCACGCATCATCGAAGAAGTGAAAAATGCGGTATCGATTCCGGTCATGGCAAAGGCACGCATCGGCCATATCTCCGAAGCTCGCGTCCTGGAAGCTTTGGGAGTGGACTACATAGACGAAAGTGAAGTGCTCACTCCCGCGGATGAAGAGTTTCATCTGCTGAAAAGCGCATTCTCCGTACCGTTCGTCTGCGGAGCGCGGGACCTCGGGGAAGCGGCACGCCGGCTAGGCGAAGGGGCGAAGATGCTCCGGACAAAAGGGGAACCGGGTACCGGCAATATCGTAGAGGCGGTTCGCCATCTGCGTAAAGTAAATGCTCAAGTGAATAAAATCGTCCATATGAACGAAGAGGAACTCATGACGGAGGCGCGTGATCTAGGGGCTCCGTATGACGTCCTGTTGGCCATCAAGGAACACGGCCGACTGCCAGTCACCAATTATGCAGCAGGCGGCGTCGCCACTCCTGCAGACGCAGCTCTCATGATGGAACTCGGAGCGGATGGCGTATTCGTCGGCTCGGGGATCTTCAAATCGGAAAATCCTGAAAAGTTTGCGCGTGCCATCGTGCAAGCGACACAAAATTTCAAGGACTATGCATTAATCGGCGAGCTTTCCAAAGACATCGGTAATCCGATGAAAGGCCTGGAAATCGGCACGCTCCTACAGGAAGAGCGCATGTCGGAACGCGGACGATAAACGAATTCAGGCAAAGGCAATCAACCAAGTCGTTGCAGATCCTAATCGTGGCGGAAAGAAGATGACTTCGGGAAGCAGCCGGAGTCTTCTTTCTTTTTGGAAAAACAAGGTCCAATCTTGCTAAAACTGTGTCCATGTAGTACAGTAAGGATAATTTCAAACATGTGACGATGATGGGAAGTAGTAGCAAGGCAACCCTTTTCAAGAGAGTCGGCGGGTGGTGCGAGCCGATAGAGGGAATTGTGAATCCGTCCCTGAGTAGCCGGGCCGAAGAGGAGTAGGCTCGTGCCGGTACTTGAACCGTTATTTCAATGAAGCGGATTGGATGGAGTCCAATCAATTTGGGTGGCAACGCGGGTAGCTCTCGTCCCTTTTCCAGGGGGATGACGGGCTTTTTTTGTTGCACTTTTCCATGATCGTCCATATTGAGGGAGGAATTGTCCATGTTAGATATTAAAAAAATCCGGGCTGATTTCGATGGTGTGAAAGAAAAGCTGTCGAAACGCGGGGAAGACCTTACGGATTTCGATAAATTCGGGGGGCTCGATGAAAAACGGCGTGAATTGATTGCCAAAGTGGAAGTGTTGAAGGCGGAACGCAATGAAGTATCGCAACAAGTGGCCATGATGAAACGCAATAAGGAAAATGCTGACGATGTCATCGCGCGAATGCGTGAAGTCGGCGATGAAATCAAAAAGCTGGACGAGGAATTGAATCAGGTAGAAGAAGAGCTGAACTACGTCATGATGCGCATTCCGAACATTCCGCATGAAAGCGTCCCTGTCGGCGATAGCGAAGATGACAACGTCGAAGTGCGGACTTGGGGAGCACAACCGGAATTCTCTTTCGAGCCGAAACCGCATTGGGAACTCGGCACCGATCTGAATCTGTTGGACTTTGAGCGCGCGGCGAAAGTGACAGGCAGTCGGTTCGTCTTTTATCGCGGTCTTGGCGCGCGGCTGGAGCGGGCATTGATCAATTTCATGCTGGATCTTCATATTGAGGAGCATGGCTATGAAGAGATGCTGCCGCCGTACTTGGTAAACCGGACGAGCTTGACCGGGACAGGCCAGCTGCCGAAATTTGAAGAGGACGCTTTCCTAGTTGAGGAAGAGGATTACTTCCTGATCCCGACTTCTGAAGTGCCCGTCACTAACTTCTATCGAGATGAGATTTTGGATGGGGCTCAGCTGCCGGCAGCGTTTGCCGCATACAGCACCAACTTCCGTTCTGAAGCAGGATCTGCAGGCCGTGACACACGCGGTTTGATTCGCCAGCATCAGTTTAACAAAGTGGAACTCGTCCGCTTTGTGAAGCCGGAAGAGTCGTATGATGAACTTGAGAAACTGACAGGCCATGCGGAGAAAGTACTTCAATTGCTGAACTTGCCGTATCGCGTTCTGAAAATGTGCACGGCAGATCTTGGTTTCACGGCTGCCAAGAAATATGATATCGAAGTATGGATTCCGACGCAGAACACCTATCGTGAAATCTCGTCTTGTTCCAATTTCGAAGATTTCCAAGCGCGCCGGGCTCACATCCGGTTCCGTCGTGAAGCGGGAGCGAAGCCTGAATACGTCCATACGTTGAATGGAAGCGGACTGGCAATTGGTCGGACGGTAGCTGCCATTCTAGAGAATTACCAACAAGAAGACGGCTCCGTCGTCATTCCAGAAGTCCTTCGTCCATACATGGGCGGCAAAGAAGTTATCCGATAATACGTAAAGGCTGCATCCGGATCATTCGATTTCGGACGCAGCCTTTTTCTCACTCTTTTTTCTTTCCCGGATCGCCCTGAAAAAGGCGGATAGCATGTCTCCACATTCCTCGCCCATGATGCCTTCGGTTACATCGCATTCATGGTTGAACCGCGGGTCGTTCAGCAACCGGTATAAGGAATCGACACAGCCGCCTTTCGGATCGCGGGCACCGTAGACGACGCGGGGAATTCTCGATTGCAGAATGGCGCCTGCACACATCGGGCAAGGCTCCAATGTGACATAGAGGGTTGTCTGTTCCAACCGCCAGCTGCCGAGTGTTTGGCAAGCTTCCTGAATAGCGGATAATTCCGCATGCGTTACAGCATTTTGGGAAGTCTCGCGTAGGTTATGAGCACGCGCAATGACGTTGCCCTCATGGACAATCACCGCGCCAATCGGCACTTCTCCAAGCGCCTCCGCCATTTTTGCTTCCTCAATCGCCAATCTCATGAACGATCGGTCCGTTTCGAATACATCCATGTTCATCGCTCCTTGAGTTTATTTTAGCATGGAAATTCGAAATCACGTCTAAATTGTTCCACGTGGAAAAAACAATGGATATGATAGAATGAGGAACATGGAATTTGAAAGGTGGGCTTTTGATGGCAATACCCTTCCTGGCGGTCGAGGGGCCGATCGGTGTCGGCAAGACATCGCTCGCCAAGACGATTGCGGAAACGTGGAATTACAAACCTTTACAGGAAATCGTATACGAAAATCCGTTTTTAGATAAATTTTATGGGAACATGGAGGAATGGAGTTTTCAGACGGAAATGTTCTTCCTTTGTAACCGATACAAGCAACTAAACGACATCAAGCAGGGGATGCTTGCCGATCCACAACCGGTTGTCTCCGATTATCATATATTCAAAAATTTGATCTTCGCAAAACGGACATTGCCCCCTGCAGAGTATCAAAAATATGAAGAGATCTACATGATTTTAACACGGGATATGCCCGTTCCGAATATCATCATCTATTTACATGCCAGTTTGGATAAACTGATGGAACGGATCGCCAAACGGGGTCGGGAGTTCGAAAAAAATATGGATACTGCCTATTTGAGACAGCTGACGGATGACTATGAAATTTTTATGAATGAGTTTGAACAGGCGCATCCATCCATTCCCGTCTTGCGGTTTGATGGGGATGCAACCGACTTTGTAAACAATCAAACCGACCGGGATACCATCTTGAAGGCGATTCAGGCGGTATTGGATAAAGGAGCTTTTTCGCAATGAAACTGCGAGATCAATATCACATCCCTCATAATGCAGTGATTACGGTGGCGGGCACAGTCGGCGTCGGAAAATCGACGATGGCTCAGGCGCTTGCCGAGGCATTGGAATTCAGGACTTCATTTGAAAAGGTGAATGAGAATCCGTATCTTGAACGCTTTTACGACGACTTCGAGAAATGGAGCTTCCATTTGCAAATTTACTTCCTGGCAGAGCGGTTCAAGGAGCAGAAACGGATGTTTGAATATGGCGGCGGGTTTGTCCAAGATCGGTCGATCTACGAAGATACGGGGATTTTTGCAAAGATGCACATGGAAAATGGGACGATGGATCCGGTCGATTATGCGACCTACACCGATTTGTTCGAAGCGATGGTCATGACCCCGTATTTCCCGCATCCCGACGTCCTCATTTATTTGGAAGGCTCGCCCGACGTCATTTTGGAGCGCATCCGGGAACGTGGACGGCCGATGGAGCAGGAGACGCCCATTTCCTATTGGACAGAGATGTATGCGCGCTATGCGGACTGGATCGACTCATTCAACGCTTGTCCGGTGTTGCGGGTTGACGTCAGCGACTATGATTTGCTTAGAAGGCCGGAAGAAGTGGAAAAAATTGTGGAACGGATTGGTTCAGTTTTACAACATGTCAGATGAGTGGATGATTTTCTTTCCCCTGAATAGTATGTATAGGGGGGAGTGAGGGAATTTGAAATGGGTTTGTAGCCCAATCGGTTATTTTCCAGTTTACCAATACAGTCGCCCAGTGCAGTCGTCGTCCTGTGTAAGTACGGCAAAGGTGGCATTTTGGAATCGACATCGTCTTTTATGGGAGCAGCATGTCTCATGGACACGGATGGCGATCATCAGTCTGGTGTTTAATTTACCGGATATTGAATTTGTCTTGACGAGGCTGCTTCGCAATGCGACGGATATGGGGGAGCTTCTGCGACCTTATTATGGCGATGCCGTTGCGGATGAATATAGTCGGCTAGTCAAAGAGCATTTGACAACCGCGGCCGAATTGGTCAAGGCCGTATTGGCGGGAAATACGGAACAAGCGATGAAATTGGAAAAGGATTGGTATCGAAATGCGGATGACCTGGCGGTGTTTTTAAATAAAATCAGCCCGTATATCAATCTCGAAGGTATCCGAAAAATGTTTTACGACCATTTGACATTGACCAAAATGGAGGTCATCTGCATGATCGATCGAAATTTTGAATTGGATATCGAAGTGTTTGACCAGATTGAGCTGGAAGCTCTGGCAATGGCGGATATGATTTCAGAGGGTATTTTCAAGATGTTCCCCTCAGTCTTTACCTGAAGATTTTCCGTGATGGGGCTGTCTCTTAATTGAGGCGGCTATTTTTTATTGGTCGTGATGACGTAATATTGCTTGCCAAGGTGATTGCAGAAACGTGAACTACAAACCGATCATATACGAAAAAATAGGGAGGAATGAAGTTTTCGAACGGAAATATTCTTCCATCGTAACCGGTATAAGCAACGGTACGATAGTAAGTCCACTTGTCAGATAATTTTAAATTGACTATTGACTTTTAAGAAGTACTAAAATAAAATAGGGAATCATAACTTTATGCAAGCGCTTACCTAGGATATACGCATACTGGTTATGATGACATGACGACATTATCACTTGGGGAAAAAGGAGTGTTACAAATGAATTGGTGGCTCGCTTGGCTTATCGCCTTTCTGGTTGGTCTCTCTATTATAAGTATTTACTTTTCAAGAAAAATTAAATCGTCTGATGAATATGTAATGGCCAACTTCAGTCTTGGGTTTTTCCCGATCGCAGGAAGTATCATTGCTACTGCCTTGGGAGCCTCGGCAATCATCGGAAATGCAGGAAAAGGTTTTTCTATGGGGATGACTTGGTTTACGGCAACGATTCCGTATGTAATAGTTTCAATGATTCTTGCTTTTGTCTTAGGCGCAACCATTCGAAAGCTGAAGTTATATACTGTACCAGATTTATTTGTACGTCGTTTTGGGAAAGCTGCTGGGCTCATTCCGGCCCTTGTTGTTAGTGTATTGTATATGACACCGGTTTTTGGAATGCAAATTGTCGGAATGGGCTCCATCTTAACCTCTATTGTCGGAATACCGTTATTTTGGGCCATGCTGCTTGGATTTGTTGTATGTGTATGTTTCACTATTTTCGGTGGAATGCCAGGCGTTTCATGGACAGACGCCGTGCAATCTGTCTTGATTATCGCAGGATTGGTCATTATGTTCTTCATGGGACTCCACCACGTCGGAGGTTTTCAAGTCGTTTTGGATGAAACACCTGGGGAACTATTAAGCTTTTTCTCTTTTACGCCAGTTGAAATGTTTAACTATCTTATCATCTTTGGTCCATTTTATATTGTATGGCAAACAACTTGGCAACGGTTTTCCGCAGCAAAAACGGAAAAAATTGCTGTGCGTGCAGTAGCGACAGGCTATTTCTTATGCGGGGTTGTAAGTATATTTGCAATTGGGATTGGCGTCGTTGCCAAGCTTGCTCTTCCAGCAGGAACACCAGATGACCTTGTTTATACTAATTTTATGACGATGATTGCACATCCGGCAATTGGTGGTCTCTTTATGATCTCGCTGTTTGCGGCTGTATTAACTGGGGCCACTTCATTTTTATTAAGTGGTGCGACGAATATTTCAAATGATATTTATTTGAATTGGATTAATCCTAAAGCGACAGATAAAAAGTTATTGTTAGTTTCTCGTCTTTCTGTATCGGGAATGGCTTTGGCGGGACTTGCCATCGCTTTATTCATCAAAGATATCATGGTTATTTTCACATACGCCCTATCGCTGTCTGCTGTTACGCTCGTTATGCCAGTCTTGGCGGCCATGTTCTGGAAACGGGCAACAAAAACAGGCGTCATCTGGAGTACTATTACCTCGCTTCCTGTTGCTTTAGTATGGAGCCTAATCGGAAATCCATTTGGTTTGCATGAAATTGTTCCAGGTATTATTGTATCTTTTCTTGTCCTAGTAACGGTGAGTTTAATGACGAAGCATTCGGAGGACGAAGAAGTGGTAGCATACTATTTTGCACTGAAAGATGAGATTGATCCGGCCTTGGCATTGGAGCAGCAGGATAGTATGGGAGTTGAACAGGCAAGGTCATAACAGTGGAATTCGTCCATTGTTCATCTATCGATTTAAATTCAATTTGACAGATAAACTGGTAATGATGTCATAAACAGTTAGCGTTGGTCAATGAATAAGGCTAGGAGGATTTAAATGGAAATTGCAGTTGTTTTTCAATCAATTACGGTTATTACAGTGATGATCGTAATAGGTGCACTTCTCACCAGAACGTTTCCATTTAATGATGATACACGAAAAATGTTTATCAGCCTAATAGTGAATGTGGCGATGCCTTGTATTATTCTTTCTAGTATTTTTAATGTGGAAATGGAAGAAGACACGTTCAAAATGATTGCGCTTGTCTTTTGTCTGTCAATTATCATTAATATAATGGGGATCGGCATTGGCTGGCTCTTTGCGACGGTATTTTATCGACATTCGAATAAAAAGAATGAACTTGCGTTATTATCCGGTTTAGGGAATACAGGTTTTATCGGTATTCCCCTTTGCGCGATTCTACTAGGACCAAAAGGGGCTTTGTTTGCAGCGATATTTGACGCTGGAGTCGATTTGACCATTTGGACAGTTGGAGTCATCATGCTTCAGAAAAATAGGAAGTTTGCTTTTCAGACTTTGAAATCCATGATTAATATTCCGATTGCAGCAATTGTAATCGGCTTGGTGGCAGCCTATTTTCACGTTAAGCCGCCTTCGACAATTATTTTAGTTACGGACCAACTGGCAGCATTGGCAGCCCCGCTAGCGATGTTTTACATCGGTGTCCTTATTATGACAGTTCGTCGTTCCAAAGTGCGTGAGGTCGGGTCTAAGGTAATGCTGCCGATATTTGTAAAACTAATCTTATTGCCAGTGTTTGCTGCAATCTTGATGTATTTTATTCGGGTTGAACCACTGGTCATTCAAACGATACTCATTCAATCGATGATGCCGACTTTAACACTGGCCTCTATTCTATTTGCAAAATACTCAGCCGACGAAGATATGGGGGCACTTACAACTGTTTTGTCAACAATCTTCGCCTTAACAACGATACCGCTAATGATTTATTTAATGAATTTGTTTATTGTATATTAAACTTTTTTAGAAATGAGGTTATCAAATGATCCAAGCGGATTTCATTATTAAGAATGCCAATATCCTAACGCTTGACGAGCAAGGGACAAGGGGGGCTTCGCTGACAGCGTACAAGGGTCGCATTACCGGAATTTGGCCTGAACAAGTACCGCCTTATCATGAAATCGAACAGGTGAAGGGGACACAGGAATTTGATCTGAAAGGGGCAACCCTGCTTCCGGGCTTCATTGATACGCATAACCATATCTTGATGTATGCGCAATATAAACGACAAGTAGATTGTACGTCGCCACGTAATGAATCCATCGCGGATATGCAGGCCAGTGTCGCACAATTTACGGGTAAAACTGAAAAGGGAGATTGGGTTCTCGGCTTTGGATACGATGATACCTTGCTGTTGGAGAAACGGCACCCAACAAAACAAGATCTCGATGTGGTTAGTACGGAGCATCCGATTTTCATCCGGCATATCTCAGGACACTTGGCTGTCGCGAATACTGCCGCGTTACGTCTTGCCGGTGTGAATGAAAACACCCCTCAGCCTGAAGGAGGACATATAGGGAAGGATGAAGCGGGTGAATTAACGGGAGTGCTGTATGAACCGGGTGCCATGGATCTCGTGTTCCAACATATCCCGATTCCACAGGCAGACGAACTTGTTCAATTACTGAAAGAAGCGGCAATCGATTATACTTCGCAAGGAATTACGACGAATACAGACGCGGGGGTCGGATTGTTGCTGGGCGAAAGGGAATTCGACGTACATATCCGAGCGGTCAATGAGAAAGCAAATCCGATGAAAATGCGTTTTATGGTGTTAAATCATCTCCTGTCAGGAAATGGGGCATTTAGCACATATACAGCGGAAGAACTTGATAGAGAGATTCAAGGTAGAACAGGTGGGAAGGCGAAGCTGGACAGCGCCAAGCTCTTTCAGGATGGTTCCATCCAAGGGCTGACAGGCGCACTTCGTGAACCTTATAGTTGTGATGAGCAATTGTACGGTGAGTTGATATTTGATCAAGAAAAACTCAATGAATTTGCACTTGATTTCCACAACAGGGGATTCCGAATTGCAACGCATGGCAATGGGGACCGCGCAATCGGCTCTGTCATTGAGGCATATGAATACGCTATAAAAAATGGAGTAGAACGCGATCACCGACATCGGATTGAACATGTGCAGACGGCGTCTAAACATGATTTAGAAACAATGCGGGAACTGGACATCGCGGCTTCTTTCTTCATTAACCACGTTTACTATTGGGGAGATCGCCATCGGGATATTTTCCTCGGGCATGAGCGTGCACAACGGATCAATCCATTGAAGGAAGCGGATGAGCTGGATATGCTGTTCACCCTCCATTCGGATTGCCCAATTACACCGATTTCGCCGTTATTTTCTGTATGGGCGGCCGTGAATCGTGTAACAAGAAACGGGGAGATCCTTGGTCCGGATCAGAAAATAGACGTTGAAACAGCATTGAAGTCGATGACAATATACGGGGCGCGGTTAAATTTCGAAGAGGACGAGATGGGGAGCGTTGAAGTAGGGAAAGCAGCAGATTTTGCTGTCTTAGCTGAAGACCCGACAAACGTGGATCCGATGCATATTAAGGACATTGAAGTGCTTGCAACAGTAATTGACGGGGAAGTCGTATACAGCAAGTCCCCTTCTCTAACTCTGCCCGAAGTAAGGGAAACATACTCCTTCTGAGCCGGACAGCAGACTAGCTTATTTAATGAAGACTGTAAGTGAACTTGAAATGACGGGTTCGCTTACAGTCTTGTTGTTGAAAGGAATGTACGATGTAAAAATATCTACCATTAGGTAATGGAACCGCACGTCAGCAAAAATTAAAGAATCAACGGGATAACTTGCGGGATGACTTAATCTTGATGGCATAGAGGTCTGGCCGGTACAGGGCGTCCTCGTACTCGATGAAGGCGCCTTCATTGTCCCGTATCACGCGTTCCACCCGAAGGGCATGCGGTTGGTTGTCCTTTGAAATAAGTTCGATATCTTCCTCAGACAATAACGTACTCGTCACGGTCTGATCAGACTCCCCTAAACGGATGTTCAACTCTTTTTCAAGCAAGTCGTACATAGTGGCATCGTTCAAATCAAATTGTAGGAGCTTTTCTCCGATTTCTACCGGATAATAATGGCGCTCGATGCCCATCGGGATATGGTTTGCATAACGGAGCCGCTTGATATAATATCCTTCGTCCAAACCAGTCAATGAAGCAATCGGTTCACTTAGCTTTGTTTTATAATGGTCAATCAGCCGAGCACCCGGTTCCATCCCCATCATCTGGATGATTTCGGTCGTGCTATATAAATTTCCGGGCCAGTCGTTGATAGGTCTGGATGTGATAAATGTTCCGATTCCATGCCTTTTTTCAAGGATCCCTTCGATTACCAACAGATTAATAGCCTCCCGGACAGTACTGCGACTGACCGCAAAGTTCTCGATTAATTCCCGTTCGCTAGGTATCTTTTCCTTGTAAAGCCGATTGTTAATATTTTTTTCGATAGCTCGTTTTAATTGTATATGGAGTGGTAGTGCACTTTTATGGTCGATCAATTGCATTCCCTCCTTACCGAATAGCCTATTTATTTGGTATAAGCATACCATTCGGGGTTTACGATTAACAAGCTGCATCGGCTATTTTCCAAGGATAATTATAGTAAGCAAAAGGTAAAAGGCTGTCCTCCAGTATGACTAGTTGGAGGACAACCTTTTGGATTAGGAACAGACTTTGATATTCGAAAAGAACTCTTTATACAACTCTTTTAGGATGATTGTTTCGTCTTCTTTCAGGACGCCGAAGACCAAGCTCACTTCCGAAGATCCTTGATTGATCATCTGGATGCTTGTGCCGGTGCGGGCAATCGCTCCAGCAGCACGTGCAGCCAAACCTGTCGTGTCGCGCATTCCTTCCCCGACAAGTACGATCATGGAGTAATCATGATTGAAGAAGACTTTATCCGGCTTCAGCTCCTCTTTGACCCGTTCCAAAATCCGCTGCTCTTTGCCCGGTGTCAGGAAGCGGCTGCGAATGATCACCGACAAGTTATCGATGCCGGATGGCGTATGCTCGTATGGAATCTCTTCCTCTTCCAAGATTTGAAGAAGGCGGCGTCCGAACCCGATTTCCAAGTTCATTAGGAATTTATCGACGAATAAGGTGGAGAAACCATGGTCCGCGGCGATTCCGATAACTGGCTGAGACGAATGGTCGCGTTCTTTCACGATCAATGTCCCTGGTGCGCTCGGGTTATTCGTGTTTTTAATGCAGACCGGAATCGAGCGGCGGAAAGCCGGAATCAACGCTTCATCATGGAAAACAGAGAAGCCGGCATACGCCAGTTCGCGCATTTCCCGGTATGTCATTTTACTAATGGCTGCCGGCTCATCCACGATACGCGGGTTGGCGGCGAAGACCGAATCGACATCCGTGAAATTTTCATAGAGTTCGGCATCGGTGGCAGCTGCCAGCAACGAGCCTGTAATATCCGACCCTCCTCTATTGAATGTTCGTAACGTTCCGTCTTCCGTGAAGCCGAAAAATCCTGGGAATACGATGATGCCTGGCAGCTCTCTCAGTTTCGCCAGTTGTGCATCACCTTCCGGCAGGGCCTGTACACGTGCTGGGCGTTGATTGACGAGGAGACCGGCTTCTTTTGGCGAGATATATTGAGCTTCAATACTGATGGAAGAGAAATACTCGGCAATCAGTTTGGCATTGTTGTCTTCTCCAGCAGCTTTCAATGTGTCTGTAAAGAGGGTTGAATCGTTTTTATCGCCTTCCAGACGTTCTTTCAAATCGCGTTCGATGATTTGTACGATGTCATTGGAAAGTTCGAGGCCTTCCGCAATTTGGCGATACCGTTCCACAACTTCCCCCAGCTGTGCTGTTGCATCTTTTCCGTCTAGTGCTGCTTCAGCTAAACGGATTAGCAGGTCCGTCACTTTCGTGTCCTCATCGGAGCGTTTGCCCGGAGCGGAAACAACGACGATTTTACGCGTTGGATCGGATAGGACGATATCCGCCACTTTCTTGATCTGATCTGCTGTTGCAACCGATGTTCCGCCAAATTTACATACTTTCATTTTTTCACCAAATCCTATCTTTTTAAAATTGTCCATTGGATGTATTATTTGATTATAACAAAAACAGGGTTGTACTTGTTGATGTTTTTCACTATAATGTCCTTATGCAATGAACATGTGTTTTTTCATAGTGTACATATAGATAGGAGAATCGTCAAATGAAAAATGAAATTAATATTGGATTACTAGGGTTCGGAGTGGTCGGCAGCGGTGTTGCTAAAATTCTGGACAACCACCAAGAAGATTTGCAGCATAAGCTTGGTGTTCCGGTATCCATTAAGAAAGTTCTTGTAAAGAATCTTAACAAGGAAAGGGACTGTGATCTTCCGGCGGACGTGTTCACGACCGATCTTGATGAGATTCTTGGCGATTCTTCCATAGATTTGATCGTGGAAGTGATCGGGGGCACTTCGGAAGCACGCGAGGCGATTGAAAAATCATTGAATGCTGGCAAGGGCGTCGTAACGGCGAATAAAGACGTCATGGCTGAATATGGGCTTGACCTTTTGCAACTGGCGGATGAAAATAAATGTGACCTCTTTTTCGAAGCGAGTGTAGGAGGCGGAATCCCGTTAATCCGTACACTTGAAGATGGATTGGCATCGGATCGGATCAGCGCGTTGACTGGGATTGTCAATGGTACGACGAACTTCATCCTGACGAAAATGAAACACGAGAACATGTCTTATGAGGATGCGTTGGCGGAAGCGACGGAATTGGGCTTCGCCGAGGCGGATCCGACTGCCGATGTCGATGGAATCGATGCAGCACGGAAGATGGTCATCTTGGCATCTCTCGCATTCTCTACCGAAGTCCGTTTGGATGATGTATTCGTCCGCGGCCTGCGGGAAATCCAGGACGGCGACTTAGAATTGGCAGAACAATTCGGCTATACAGTCAAACTTGCCGGTTCTGCTAAAAAGAATGGCGATGGCATTGAAGTGGCTGTAGAGCCTGTCCTTTTGCCGAATTCCCATCCACTGGCATCAGTGAACAATGAGTTCAATGCCGTCTATGTATATGGAGAAGCTGTCGGAGAGACGATGTTCTACGGACCGGGCGCCGGCTCACTGCCGACTGCCACTTCCGTCACAGCAGATATCGTGGCTGCTTGCCGCAATCTGTTGATGGGAGTAAATGGAAGAAGAACCCACTCGCCTCAGCATGAACGTCATGTGAAAACGGACGATCAAAAGTTCGCCCGCTATTTCCACCGGATCCGCGTGAAGGATGAAGTGGGTGTGTTGACCAAATTGACTGCCATCTATAGTAGATACGGGGCTAGCCTGGCGACAGTCATCCAAGATTCGGACAATGGCGTTGAAGCGGATCTGATTTTCATTACACATCAGATTTCACGCCAGCAGCATTTGGATATTATGAATGAATTAAATGAAACACCTGAAGTGATCCATGTATTGAGTCACTACCGGGTGGAGGGGGAATCACGATGAAAAGATGGAACGGTTTGATCGAAGAGTATAAAGAATGGTTGCCGGTCACGGAAAATACACCGGCGTTGACATTGCAAGAAGGGAACACACCCCTCATTCATATGAAAACTCTGTCCGAACAATGGGGCATTGATTTATATGTGAAAACGGAAGGGACGAATCCGACAGGTTCCTTCAAAGACCGCGGAATGGTCATGGCAGTTGCGAAAGCGAAAGAAGAAGGCAAGAAGATCCTCATTTGTGCATCTACCGGAAATACATCGGCATCGGCTGCAGCTTACGGCGCACGTGCGGGCATGCGGACGATTGTCGTTATTCCGGAAGGACGCATTGCGCTTGGAAAACTGGCGCAAGCAAGAATGTACGGCGCGGAAATTCTGCAAATTGAAGGGAATTTCGATGAGGCGCTTCAGATGGTGCGTGAAGCGGGTGAAGGGGATATCGCTCTTGTCAACTCGGTGAACCCTCACCGATTGGAAGGACAAAAAACGATCGCTTTTGAAACAATTGAACAGCTTGGAAAAGTGCCGGATATTTTCGCGCTTCCAGTTGGGAATGCAGGGAACATCTCTGCTGCTTGGAAGGGATTCAAGGAGTATGCGGAGAAAAAAGGAACTGACCTTCCGGAACTTCTAGGCGTGCAGGCGGATGGTGCTGCACCAATCGTTTATGACCGTGTATTCGAAAATCCGGAAACTGTTGCAACGGCAATCCGGATCGGCAACCCGGCAAGCTGGCAGCTGGCGAAAAATGCGTTGGCGGAATCGAAGGGTAACATTTTGTCCGTTACGGATGAAGAAATCCTGGAAGCATACCGCTTGATCTCTTCCACGGAAGGGGTATTTGCAGAACCGGGGTCTTGCGCATCGATTGCCGGCTTGAAAAAACAAGTCGAGAGCGGTTTGTTGAAAAAAGGATCGACTGTCGTTGCTATCTTGACAGGGAATGGATTGAAAGACCCGGATACGGCAATTGAAGTGAACAAGGACGAGCCGTTCCTTTCACGTGAACAGTTCGATCAAATCCTCAGCGAGTTGAAAGAAGGCAAAAACTGATGACGGAGGCCAATTTTTCAGTCGTCGTCCCCGCGACCACGGCAAATCTTGGCCCGGGGTTCGACAGCATCGGGCTTGCTCTCGCCTTATACATGACAGTCGACGTGGAACCATCTGAAGCATGGAGTGTCTCCTATGATGGCGACGAATATGGAAGCCTTCCAAATGGGGCGGACAATTTGATTGTCCAGACAGTCCTAAAAGTAGCGGCGCGATACGATAAGAAAGTTTCCACGCATGGCCTCCGCGTCCATTCTGATATACCTTTGGGAAAAGGACTCGGAAGCAGCGCGACCGCCATTGCGGCAGGCATTGAAATTGCGGATCAGCTGGCAGGATTGGACCTTACTCCGATGGAAAAGGTGAAAATCGGCAGCGAGATGGAAGGGCATGCGGATAATGTATCAGCAGCACTTCTCGGCGGCGTGACCATTTCCTATTATGTTGGGGACTCGATTGATATCGTCCATATCCGGAAGCCCGAGATGGGTGCCGTTATTCTAGTTCCGCCGGCAGCATTGCGAACGGAAGAATCCCGTGGACTTCTCCCAGGACAGCTGCTGCATGCAGAAGCGACATTAGGAAGTGCCGCTAGCAGTGTCATGGCCGCAGCCATTGCCCGGGATGACTGGGCGACCGCTGGCAAGATGATGGAACAGGATATTTTCCATGAGCCGTACCGGAAGCATCTGTTTCCCGATTTTGAGGAAATCCGTTTGGCCGCCAAGGAAATCGGCGCTTACGGCATGACGATCAGCGGGGCGGGCCCTTCGATTTTCATTGCGGTGAAATCCGGTGAAGAAGCTAGGATTGCAGATCAATTGATGGAAAAGTTCCCGTATTATAAAGGGTTGGCCGTACAGCCGTCTAGTGACGGTGCGGTCTTGAAATGAAAGAGGCAGCCTCGGCTGCCTCTTTTGTCATCGAGAAGATATGGTTTTAATTGGAACGGGAGGCGTCTTATGAAAAGAGCAGTAATGTTTTTGGCTGTGGTGCTAATCGGCTTCGGCGTATATGCGGTCGGTTACTTTAGCACCTACAGCATACCGAAAAGCGAAGAAGCGGCGGAAGAATTTCTGATTGAGTTCGATGCAAAGAAAAGCGGGATGGGCGTATCGGCGGTGGTCGGCTGGATGCAGCTAGGCGAATCGGATTCCTGGCTGGCCCGGGTATTATTTGAAGACGGGGTCTATGGCTATGCCCATTTTGTCAAAGGGTGGAATGGCAAGATGAAATTTATGAGTCTAGGCACAACACAGCCGCTCACATATAGGGAGTTCCAAACGAATGATGGTTTCTACGGCGTTGTGTTCGGGCGCAATGACAACCTGACCATCGACCATATCAACGTGAAGACGCTAGGCAGAACTACATATGAATTTGTCATACATGTTGCGGATCAGGAGAATTTCATGGTTAGCGAGAAGTTGCCTGATGGCGTGCAGGACACGTTTCCGGCCGAATTCGAGGTAGTCGATAAGGATGGGAATGTCCTAGAAGCAGGTTGATTAGCCCTGAAATAAAAAATAAAAAACCGCCACGATTACGTAACAGTTTTACAAGGTTATGTATTAAGTATAAAAATGGCGGAGGAAGAGGGATTCGAACCCCCGCGGGCTTTAACACCCCTGTCGGTTTTCAAGACCGATCCCTTCAGCCAGGCTTGGGTATTCCTCCGTGTCGGACAAAGAATAATGTACCACGGTTATCTGGTGGAGTCAATAACCTTTGTATCAGGCGTTGTCACGTCTAGCTCCGGGGCAGCATACATGCAAGATTGTGAATGTGCCTTAATTTCTGCAAAGTGCGCAGAAATTAAGGTAAATCGAGCGCTTCGCTGTTCGAGAAGCGTGCCTTAATTTTTGCAAAGTGCACAGAAATACGGCAAATCGAACCCTGCGCTGTTCGATTGGCAAATAAACGTTTGCATTTCGGCCTGGAAAACGGTATACTAGTGAATGCCGTGCTAGGTGGGAAGGTAGCGGTGTCCTGTAACTTGCAATCCGCTCTAGCAAGACTGAATTCCTTCTCGAGGCTGCATGTATTGTAGGGTCTGCCTCTTGCACGTAGTGTTGACGTTTGGGTCCTGCGCAATGGGAACCCATGAACCATGTCAGGTCCGGAAGGAAGCAGCATTAAGTGGATCCTCCCATGTGCCGCAGGGTCGCCTAGACCGAGCTGGCGACAGGAGTAACGCCTATGTGCTGCAGTCGAAGGAAGGTGCACGGCTTGAATTTATCCATTCACTCGTCCGTTTTTGCGGGCGGGTTTTTTATTGCTTCTAGAAAGGTTTTAAACAAGGCAATATGCTATACTTAATCTAATACCGCAATGCGTCTAAAGGAGAGGGAACTGTTGGTGTATCAAGCTTTTTACCGTGTATACAGGCCTCAGTCATTCACTGAGATGTCCGGGCAGCATCATGTGAAGCAGACACTTCAGAATGCCCTCCTTCATAATAAGACAACCCACGCCTATCTGTTCTCCGGACCACGGGGGACAGGGAAAACCAGTGCAGCGAAGGTCTTTGCCAAAGCGTTGAACTGTGAAAATGGGCCTGCGAAGGAACCATGCAATGATTGTCCGAGCTGCCGAAGCATTACGGATGGCTCCAATACCGACGTCATTGAATTTGACGCGGCGTCGAATTCCCGGGTGGAAGAGATGCGGGATATTATTGAGAAAGTCCGGTTCGCCCCGTCGAGTGCCCGATTCAAAGTGTATATCATCGATGAGGTGCATATGCTTTCGAACTCGGCGTTTAATGCGCTTCTAAAAACATTGGAAGAACCACCTTCTCACGTCGTCTTCATATTGGCGACGACCGAGCCGCATAAACTTCCTTTGACCATCATTTCCCGGTGTCAACGCTTCGATTTTAAACCGATTACATCTGTCGAAATTATCGAACGGATGAAAACGGTACTAGCCGATGCGGGAATCGAGTCGGATGAGGGGGCCTTGAAAGTGATTGCCCAGGCTGCTTCGGGAGGGATGCGGGATGCGCTCAGCATGCTCGATCAAGTTGTCTCTTTCAGTGGTGATCGGGTAACTGTGGAAGACGCCCTTCTTGTCACCGGCTCGATCGGGGAAGACATTTTCTATCAATTAGCGGAAGCCTTGCTTGAAAGAGACGCAGGAACGGCGATTTCCTTATTGGATTCATTGATTGCAGAAGGGAAGGACGTCGGTCGGTTAGCCGAGGATCTGATCACTTTCTTCCGTGACCTTCTCCTGCTTCGCACCGCCCCTGACCTGAAGGACTTGCTGGAATTAATCGCCGGTGATCCGCGCTTCGTGGAGCTGGCACAGACATTTGACATGGATGTCCTGTATGCGTTCATCGACATATTAGCGAAAACGCAGCAGGAAATGCGCTTTTCCAACCATGCCAAAGTCTACATCGAGTCCGCACTTTTGAAAATGATCCACGTCAGGCAACAACCCGTCGGGGGAGACGGAGCTACCCACTCAGCAGGCGATCCGGCTCTGATGGAAAAGGTTGAAATGCTGGAACGGACCGTTCATGAGTTGCGTCAACAGATTGCTAACGGCGGCGGAGGGCAGCCACGTGCAGAAGAACGCCCTGCCCAAGCACGGAAGAGTGCATCCAAATCTTCACAATCATTTAAAGTTCCGGTCGGAAGAATTCATGAAGTGCTGAAAGCTGCAACAAAACAAGATATCTTGACTATTCGACAAGAGTGGGCAGGGATGATGCAGACGATGCAAAAATCGCATGCGGCCCTTCTCGAAGAAACAGAACCGGTTGCAGCATCCGAGAGTGCTTTTGTGCTAAAATTCAAGTATGAAATCCATTGCCTGATGGCTTCGGAAAATCCTTCGCTTCGATCGGGTCTATCCGAGGCGCTTCGTTCACGGACGGGAAAACCATATGAGGTGGTATACGTCCCGGAAGAAGGTTGGCTGAAGGTGAGGGAGGATTTCATCCGAACCAATGGCCTTGGAAAACAGCAAGGTTCAACTTCCACCGAGGAAGAACCGGTTGCGGAGGAGACCCTGTCTTTTGTAACAGAGGCAGAACAAGAAAACGCCGATCCGGTCGTAACAGAAGCGGCTAAAATTTTTGGCGAAGATTTTATTCAAGTCTATGATGACTAACACTTAAGGAGGAATTGACATGCGTGGTATGGGGAATATGCAGGGCATGATGAAACAAATGCAGAAGATGCAAAAGAAAATGGCGGATGCGCAAGAAAAGCTAGGGGAAGAGCGCCTGGAAGGGACAGCAGGAGGCGGAATGGTCAAAGTGATCGTCTCAGGCCATAAAGAAGTGTTGGAAGTGATCATCGATCCGTCTGTAGTCGATCCGGAAGATGTTGAAATGCTGCAAGATCTAGTCGTCATCGCTACCAACGAAGCAATGACAAAAGCGGAAGAATTAGCGAACTCCACTATGGGTCAATTCACGAAAGGATTGAACCTTCCTGGAATGTTCTAGGAGGTAAAAGGATGCACTATCCAGAACCGATTTCAAAACTGATTGATAGTTTTATGAAGCTGCCAGGCATCGGCCCGAAAACAGCGGGCCGGCTGGCGTTTTTTGTATTGGGAATGAAAGAAGATACCGTACTAGATTTCGCGAAAGCACTTGTGGATGCAAAACGGAATCTGCGTTTCTGCTCCGTGTGCGGGCATATTACCGATATCGATCCATGCCATATTTGCCAAGATTCGCGCCGAGACCACTCCATGATTTGCGTCGTCCAAGATCCGAAAGACGTCATTGCAATGGAGAAGATGAGGGATTATAACGGGTTATATCATGTGTTGCATGGAGCCATTTCTCCAATGGACGGAATCGGACCGGAGGATATCAATGTTCCTTCCTTATTGACCCGTCTGCAAGATGAAGAAGTGCAAGAGCTCATATTGGCAACCAATCCGACAATTGAAGGAGAAGCGACCGCGATGTATATTTCCCGTCTTGTAAAACCATCTGGTATCACGACAACCAGGATCGCTCACGGTCTGCCGGTCGGCGGAGATCTGGAATACGCGGACGAAGTGACATTGTCAAAGGCACTGGAAGGTCGCCGGGAACTATAAGGGGTGGCTTGGATGTTTGGCCGAAAGAGGAAATTGAAAAAGGAATTCGATGAGCGGCTCCGTTCTCTCATGATGGAGACGAAGGAAGAATGGGAGAACGCAAGAGAAATCGAACGGTATATAAATGATTATGATCTAGAAGTCATTACCCAGCGAAAAATAGCAGAGAGCAAACATTTCTATCTATTTAAAGAAGCTAAAGAACGCCGACTTGGCAAGGACTGATATATATGAAGAGGGACGCATATACTGGACCAATTATGGAAAGGGGCGTTTCCCGTGAATATTATCATTCTCGCAACGGTCGGCGTTGCACTTCTTCTATTATTGATGCTGGATAAAAAGCAGATTCGAAATGGAGCGGAACGGCTATCGATATTTTGGTTCCGGCTCGCATTCGCCTTCCTACTATTATTCGCCATGAATATTGCAGGTGGATTTATCGGTGTCTATGTACCTGTAAATATTGCATCAGGGCTGATTTTGGCCATTTTAGGAATACCGGGATTCGTATCCCTATGCACTTTGGCAGTTCTCTTATGAGGCTTCAGTTGAGAAACGAAGAACAGCTACCGGCCAAAGCGGCGTGGTATAGCTGTTTTTTCTTTCTCTACACCAAAAAACTAAACTTTTTTTAATTTAGGGGTTGCAAAGTAGAAGACATCGGAGTATAGTAAAGAACGTTGCGCTTCACATAACGGCAAACAACGAAAAAAGAAATCGAAAAAAGTTGTTGACATTATGGACGCAGCTTGATATGATATAAGAGTTGCTGCGAAACACACCGGCAACGAAATGAACCTTGAAAACTGAACAGCAAAACGTCAACAAATAAAGTCCGGAAGCCGACCCCGTCGGTGAAACGGACAAAACGAATCTTCGGATTCAAAATTGACATCTTAACTGATGCCAGCAAGAAATGAGCTATTCATTTTCTTCTATTATGGAGAGTTTGATCCTGGCTCAGGACGAACGCTGGCGGCGTGCCTAATACATGCAAGTCGAGCGGACGGATGGGAGCTTGCTCCCTGAAGTTAGCGGCGGACGGGTGAGTAACACGTGGGCAACCTGCCCTGCAGATGGGGATAACTCCGGGAAACCGGGGCTAATACCGAATAATCAGTTCCTCCGCATGGAGGAACTCTGAAAGACGGTTTCGGCTGTCACTGCAGGATGGGCCCGCGGCGCATTAGCTAGTTGGTGGGGTAACGGCCTACCAAGGCGACGATGCGTAGCCGACCTGAGAGGGTGATCGGCCACACTGGGACTGAGACACGGCCCAGACTCCTACGGGAGGCAGCAGTAGGGAATCTTCCACAATGGACGGAAGTCTGATGGAGCAACGCCGCGTGAGCGAAGAAGGTTTTCGGATCGTAAAGCTCTGTTGTAAGGGAAGAACACGTACGGGAGTCACTGCCCGTACCTTGACGGTACCTTATCAGAAAGCCACGGCTAACTACGTGCCAGCAGCCGCGGTAATACGTAGGTGGCAAGCGTTGTCCGGAATTATTGGGCGTAAAGCGCGCGCAGGCGGTCCTTTAAGTCTGATGTGAAAGCCCACGGCTCAACCGTGGAGGGTCATTGGAAACTGGAGGACTTGAGTACAGAAGAGGAAAGCGGAATTCCACGTGTAGCGGTGAAATGCGTAGAGATGTGGAGGAACACCAGTGGCGAAGGCGGCTTTCTGGTCTGTAACTGACGCTGAGGCGCGAAAGCGTGGGGAGCAAACAGGATTAGATACCCTGGTAGTCCACGCCGTAAACGATGAGTGCTAAGTGTTAGGGGGTTTCCGCCCCTTAGTGCTGCAGCTAACGCATTAAGCACTCCGCCTGGGGAGTACGGTCGCAAGACTGAAACTCAAAGGAATTGACGGGGACCCGCACAAGCGGTGGAGCATGTGGTTTAATTCGAAGCAACGCGAAGAACCTTACCAGGTCTTGACATCCCGCTGCCCGGCATGGAGACATGCCTTTCCCTTCGGGGACAGCGGTGACAGGTGGTGCATGGTTGTCGTCAGCTCGTGTCGTGAGATGTTGGGTTAAGTCCCGCAACGAGCGCAACCCTTGATCTTAGTTGCCAGCATTCAGTTGGGCACTCTAAGGTGACTGCCGGTGACAAACCGGAGGAAGGTGGGGATGACGTCAAATCATCATGCCCCTTATGACCTGGGCTACACACGTGCTACAATGGACGGTACAGAGGGCTGCGAACCCGCGAGGGGGAGCCAATCCCATAAAACCGTTCCCAGTTCGGATTGCAGGCTGCAACTCGCCTGCATGAAGCCGGAATCGCTAGTAATCGTGGATCAGCATGCCACGGTGAATACGTTCCCGGGTCTTGTACACACCGCCCGTCACACCACGAGAGTTTGTAACACCCGAAGTCGGTGGGGTAACCCTTACGGGAGCCAGCCGCCGAAGGTGGGACAGATGATTGGGGTGAAGTCGTAACAAGGTAGCCGTATCGGAAGGTGCGGCTGGATCACCTCCTTTCTAAGGATATTTACGGAATATGAACTTCGGGTTCATACGTTGACGTTTTGCGTTCAGTTTTGAAGGTTCATATAATCGAAACTTCATACAATCCCGGAAGGGGCCTATAGCTCAGCTGGTTAGAGCGCACGCCTGATAAGCGTGAGGTCGGTGGTTCGAGTCCACTTAGGCCCACCATCATATACTTCTGGGGCCTTAGCTCAGCTGGGAGAGCGCCTGCCTTGCACGCAGGAGGTCAGCGGTTCGATCCCGCTAGGCTCCACCAACTTACTCCATAATGGGAGTATTTTTGTTCCTTGAAAACTGGATAAAACGACATTGAAAGCAACAAACACAAGTAATCAACCGAGTCGATCACTTTTTGTGATTGAACATGCAAGTCTTTGTAACGATCTGGAAGCCGTATCGCTATGGCCGAACGATCGACCATTATGGTCAAGTTAGAAAGGGCGCACGGCGGATGCCTTGGCACTAGGAGCCTATGAAGGACGGCACTAACACCGATATGCTCCGGGGAGCTGTAAGTAAGCATTGATCCGGAGATTTCCGAATGGGGAAACCCACTGCCCGTAATGGGGCAGTACATGTACGTGAATACATAGCGTACATGAGGCAGACCCGGAGAACTGAAACATCTAAGTATCCGGAGGAAGAGAAAGAAAATTCGATTCCCTGAGTAGCGGCGAGCGAAACGGGAAGAGCCCAAACCAGGAAGCTTGCTTCCTGGGGTTGTAGGACACTCTATACGGAGTTACAAAGGGATGGGTTAGGCGAAGCGACCTGGAAAGGTCCGCCGCAGCGGGTAATAGCCCCGTAGCCGAAAGTCCATCCCCTCCAGAGTGGATCCTGAGTACGGCGGAACACGTGAAATTCCGTCGGAATCCGGGAGGACCATCTCCCAAGGCTAAATACTCCCTAGTGACCGATAGTGAACCAGTACCGTGAGGGAAAGGTGAAAAGCACCCCGGAAGGGGAGTGAAACAGATCCTGAAACCGTGTGCCTACAAGTTGTCAGAGCCCGTTAAGGGGTGATGGCGTGCCTTTTGTAGAATGAACCGGCGAGTTACGATTCCATGCAAGGTTAAGCCGAGAAGGCGGAGCCGCAGCGAAAGCGAGTCTGAACAGGGCGAATGAGTATGGGGTCGTAGACCCGAAACCAGGTGATCTACCCATGTCCAGGGTGAAGGTAAGGTAACACTTACTGGAGGCCCGAACCCACGTACGTTGAAAAGTGCGGGGATGAGGTGTGGGTAGCGGTGAAATTCCAATCGAACCTGGAGATAGCTGGTTCTCTCCGAAATAGCTTTAGGGCTAGCCTCAAACAACGAATCTCGGAGGTAGAGCACTGTTTGGACTAGGGGCCCATCCCGGGTTACCGAATTCAGACAAACTCCGAATGCCGATGATTTAGGTTTGGGAGTCAGACTGCGGGTGATAAGATCCGTAGTCGAGAGGGAAACAGCCCAGACCACCAGTTAAGGTCCCCAAGTATCCGTTAAGTGGAAAAGGATGTGGCGTTGCCCAGACAACCAGGATGTTGGCTTAGAAGCAGCCACCATTTAAAGAGTGCGTAATAGCTCACTGGTCGAGTGGCGCTGCGCCGAAAATGTACCGGGGCTAAACGGATCACCGAAACTGTGGATTGACACCATTGGTGTCAGTGGTAGGAGAGCGTTCCAAGGGCGTCGAAGCCAGACCGGAAGGACTGGTGGAGCGCTTGGAAGTGAGAATGCCGGTATGAGTAGCGAAAGAAGGGTGAGAATCCCTTCCACCGAATGCCTAAGGTTTCCTGAGGAAGGCTCGTCCGCTCAGGGTCAGTCGGGACCTAAGTCGAGGCCGAAAGGCGTAGACGATGGACAACAGGTTGATATTCCTGTACCACCTCCCCGCCGCTATCAGCAATGGGGGGACGCAGTAGGATAGGGTGAGCGCGCTGTTGGTCATGCGCGTCGAAGCAGTGAGGTGTGGAACGAGGCAAATCCCGTTCCTGTAACATTGAGCTGTGACCGCGAGGGGAATTATTCCCCGGAGTCCCTGATTTCACACTGCCAAGAAAAGCCTCTAGCGAGGCGGGAGGTGCCCGTACCGCAAACCGACACAGGTAGGCGAGGAGAGAATCCTAAGGTGATCGAGAGAACTCTCGTTAAGGAACTCGGCAAAATGACCCCGTAACTTCGGGAGAAGGGGTGCTCTGGTAGGGTGAATAGCCCGAGAGAGCCGCAGTGAATAGGCCCAGGCGACTGTTTAGCAAAAACACAGGTCTCTGCAAAACCGTAAGGTGACGTATAGGGGCTGACGCCTGCCCGGTGCTGGAAGGTTAAGAGGAGAGGTCAGCGCAAGCGAAGCTTCGAATTGAAGCCCCAGTAAACGGCGGCCGTAACTATAACGGTCCTAAGGTAGCGAAATTCCTTGTCGGGTAAGTTCCGACCCGCACGAAAGGCGTAACGATCTGGGCACTGTCTCAACGAGAGACTCGGTGAAATTATAATATGCGTGAAGATGCGCATTACCCGCGACAGGACGGAAAGACCCCGTGGAGCTTTACTGTAACCTGATATTGAATTCCGGTGCAGCCTGTACAGGATAGGTAGGAGCCTTGGAAGCCGGAGCGCCAGCTTCGGTGGAGGCATTGGTGGGATACTACCCTGGCTGTATTGGACTTCTAACCCATGCCCGTGATCCGGGCAGGAGACAGTGTCAGGCGGGCAGTTTGACTGGGGCGGTCGCCTCCTAAAGTGTAACGGAGGCGCCCAAAGGTTCCCTCAGAATGGTTGGACATCATTCGCAGAGTGCAAAGGCATAAGGGAGCTTGACTGCGAGACCTACAAGTCGAGCAGGGTCGAAAGACGGGCTTAGTGATCCGGTGGTTCCGCATGGAAGGGCCATCGCTCAACGGATAAAAGCTACCCCGGGGATAACAGGCTTATCTCCCCCAAGAGTCCACATCGACGGGGAGGTTTGGCACCTCGATGTCGGCTCATCGCATCCTGGGGCTGTAGTCGGTCCCAAGGGTTGGGCTGTTCGCCCATTAAAGCGGTACGCGAGCTGGGTTCAGAACGTCGTGAGACAGTTCGGTCCCTATCCGTCGCGGGCGCAGGAAATTTGAGAGGAGCTGTCCTTAGTACGAGAGGACCGGGATGGACACACCGCTGGTGTACCAGTTGTCTTGCCAAAGGCATCGCTGGGTAGCTATGTGTGGACGGGATAAATGCTGAAAGCATCTAAGCATGAAGCCCCCCTCGAGATGAGATTTCCCTTTACATTCGTAAGTAAGATCCCTCAAAGAAGATGAGGTGGATAGGTCCGGGGTGGAAGTGCGGCGACGCATGGAGCTGACGGATACTAATCGATCGAGGACTTGACCTCAATACAAAGGTTGCATGGCTTGTGGCAGACAATGTTGGTTTTATCCGGTTTTGAGCGAACAAGCTCAAGAGTCTGGTGACGATGGCGAAGAGGTCACACCCGTTCCCATACCGAACACGGAAGTTAAGCTCTTCAGCGCCGATGGTAGTCGGGGGCTTCCCCCTGTGAGAGTAGGACGTCGCCGGGCAAACAGGTCATTCCCAATGGGGAATGGCTTTTTTTATTGCCTTTTTTCGGGCAGGTGGCAAGCGGATGTGATGTATTGCATCCGCCTCGTCGAGGAGTTATCGGCGGTTGTCCGGAGATATCAGCACTCTAGAGAAGTTATCAGCGGTTGTCTAGAGATATCAGCACTCTAGAGAAGTTATCAGCGGTTGTCTAGAGATATCAGTACTCCAGAGAAGTTATCGGCACTTGACTAGGGATATCGGCATTCTGGAGAAGTTATCAGCGGTTGTTCAAGGATATCAGCACTCCAGAAAAGTTATCAGCGGCTGTCCGAAGATATCAGCGTTCCGGAAAAGTTATCAGCGGCTGTCCAAAGAAATCAACATTACGGGGAAGTTATCAGCACTCGTCCATAATTATCAGCGCTCCAAGGAAATTATCAGCACTTGTCCAGAAATATCAGCATTCCTCGAATAATATCATCCCTTGTCTGAAATTAACTGCAATCCTCCTCTCGAATCCGAACCATGTTTAGTTCCCTAAGAATCATATCCTCTTCATCCCTTCCGTAACATGATAAAGGGTTGTTCCGTATGCAGAAATCCTTTGGAATGGGGTATATTGGGAGTAGAGGTGAGCAAATGATCTACACGATTCGGAATGTGGCTATCCGTTTTTTCAAAGAGCGCTTTTTTGATCAGGCCGCCCAGACGGCTTATTATTTGTTGTTGGCTATTTTTCCATTCCTTCTGTTCTTGCTCTCCCTCCTTAGTTTACTTCCCGTGAATGAAGAAATGATCTTGTCCTTCCTCAGTCCATTTGTGCCTGTGGAGGCTTTTAATTTGATTGAGGCGAATATAAGTGTCATCCTCCGTAAAAGGCAAGGGCATCTTGTCTATACGAGTTTACTCTTGGCCTTTTGGATTTCTTCCGTTGCCGTCCAGTCGTTGTCCCGGTCCATGGATTTAGCGTATGGCTCTTTTCGGCGATATGCTTTTTGGAAAGTGCTGATCCGAGATTTGGGTATCACTTTTCTGTTTATGTTGGTCATTTCATTGTCTCTTTTTCTCCCGCTTATTGAAAAAGCGCTTCATGAAGCGGTCATGTATTATGATACGATTGAGCAGTGGCGAGGTTGGATGTATGTATGGCCGGGCATTCGATGGGGGCTGGGCACCGTTTTCTTGTTCCTGTTCTTCATGCTGTTCTATAAAGTCGTGCCGACCCACAAGGTGAAATGGCACCAGACATTGCCGGGCACCCTTTTCTCCACATTCGGGTGGCAATTGTTTTCCATTGTATTCGGGGAATATGTGACCAATGTGGACTATACACGGCTCTATGGCCAGCTGTCCGGGATCATTCTTCTGGTCATCTGGTTTTATATGACGGCGATCATCCTATTGATCTCCGGTTTATTGAATGCGGAATTTCGAAAGAGAGGTCGTTTGGTTTGAATAAAATACTTGTCGTTGACGATGATCCCAATATTTTAGAGCTGGTGAACATTCATCTGGTGCAGGCGGGCTACTCGGTCATGAAGGCTCCCAATGGAGAAGAAGCGTTGAAACTTGTAGAAACCGATCTCCCCGATTTGGCGGTGGTCGATGTGATGATGCCGGGGATGGACGGCTATACCTTGACGCAAAGACTGCGCGAGGAAGATTTACCGGTTTTATTATTAACGGCAAAAGGTGAGTTGGAGGATAAAGAGCGAGGCTTTCTGGCGGGTTCGGATGATTATGTCGTGAAGCCGTTCGAACCGAAGGAGCTGCTGTTTCGCATCAATGCAATCTTGCGACGCTATGACAAGGCGGTCGATGCTGTCATCCAGGCCGGCCCGCTGAAGATCAACCGGCAGAGCTACGAAGTATCCGTCGGGAAAAAAGTGCTGCTCCTGCCTTTGAAAGAATTCGAGTTGCTGTCGGTTTTGGCGTCTCGTCCCAATCAAGTATTTACGCGCGAAATCCTATTGGAGCGAGTGTGGGGCTATGATTATGAAGGAGACGAACAAACACTCAACGTCCATATTAAACGCCTGCGGGATAAGCTGGAGAAGTTGGCCGGCGCGGTCCATATTGCGACAGTCCGCGGGGTTGGGTATAAACTCGAGGTCATGTCGTGAAATCACTCTACGGTAAATTCCTATCCTTTACGATCGGCATCATGATGACCAGTGTGCTGATCGCGTTCCTTGCAGTAAATACATATTACCACCACCAACTGAAAGGCGAGAATGATGTAAAAAATATGGAGATCGCGGAAAGTATCGCTTCCTATGTTAGTACGATAGAGGGAGTGCATCTCGATAGTTATTTGGAAACTCTCTCTACTGCAGGCTATAAGCTTTTTCTTGTCAATGAAGAACGGGAAGTAAAACGATTTGGAGCGCCGTTCCGAGACGAAAATCTACCGCAATCGGCAATCGATCAAGTATTGAGCGGGAGGCCTTTCCATGGAATGCGTGATTTGAAGACTGAGACGTTTATGACAGGGTTTTTTTCAGACCAATCCGCTAATACGGTCGGTGTTCCGTTTAAGTATGAAGGGGCAACTTATGCGTTATTTCTTCGTCCGGATATCAAGTTGCTGTTCACCGAGGTTCATTTTTTATTAGGCGGTATGGTCATCGTCATGGCGATTGTCAGCCTGCTTTCCATGTTGATTGTCGCAAAAAAGCTGATTGAACCGATAACGAAACTGACCGAAGCGACCAAAATGGTAGGAGAAGAGCAGTTTTCGGGAGCCGTTGAAATTAATCGTCGGGATGAAATTGGTCAGCTGGCACAAAGTTTTCAACGGATGACAGAACGACTTGGGGAGAATGACCGGATCCGGAAAGAATTCATCAGTGATGTGTCGCATGATTTTCAGACGCCCTTATTGAATATCAAAGGATATGCCGAACTTCTGATGAATCAAGAGCTACCCGTCGGGGAACGGCTCGGTTATGCCAAAGTGATCCAATCGGAGACGGAGCGTTTATCTTCATTGACCAAACAATTATTGCTCCTCACCTCCTTGGATCAGCTGACATCGCCGCTTAAGCTTAAAATTTTTCGACTAGATGAGCAATTAAAAGAAGTCATCCGGAAATCGAGATGGCTGCTCGAGGAGAAGGAGATTTCGCTTTCGATGGATATCGACGAAGTGGAATATCAGGGCGATCCTGCTTTCCTTGAAAAAGTTTGGGAAAACCTGCTGTCCAATGCTTTGAAATATACCGAAGACGGAGGCACGGTGGATATTGAATTGGTCGACGAACAGGACGCTGTCCGGGTATCCGTCCGCGATACAGGGATTGGCATGAAGCAAACGGATGTGGATCGCATATTCGACCGCTTCTACCGGGTGGATCAATCCCGGACTCAGGAAGTCGGTGGAACTGGTCTCGGCCTATCAATTGTCCAAAAAGTGGTGAAACTCCACGGCGGGAAGATCGAGGTCCAGAGCGAGGAGGGGGTCGGAACGACATTCCTTGTCATGTTGCCAAAGTTGTAACAGGCAGTTAATGTTCCGTTCATCTTGGGTGTTTAAGATATAGTTATAACTTAAATAACTAGGAGGAAGTTAACAATGCAGGAAAAATGGAGTTTGCGATTGATTCGTATTTCAGCGCTCTTCGGTTTGCTCGGTACGGTGCTCGGTTCCCATATGGCGGGGGCCGGATCGTATGCGTTCCGTCCAATCCACGCACATATCTTGCTGGTCGGTTGGTTGTCCATGTTCGCATGGGGCGTGTTCTATAAAGTGTATAAGGTGCGTGCCCAAAAATTGATCACCGTCCATGGTTGGACCGCCATCATCGGGGCAATCGGACTGACGGGCGGGATGTGGCTGCAATTCATGAAGCCTTTCGGGGTGAATCCGACATTGGCGCTCATCCTGTACATCGTGGGCGGCACTATTTTACTAATCAGCTTTGCCTTGTTCGTCATGGTGACATTTCTCACTGAAAAAGAAGTAAAACGGTGATGACAATGAATAAACGATTTTGGTGGATCTCGTTTGGGGTATGGGTTTTATTGGCGGTCCTCTTGTCTGGATTCGCCCCTGGTGCGAAAGATTTCGTCGTGGCGAATAAAGATGCCGGATTGCCGGAGGATGCAGAGTCCATCATCGCAGATCGACAGCTCGAGAAATACTTTCCACAAGACGGCGGGCTACCGTTATTCGCCGTCCTCCATAATGCAGGCGGCCTGACAAATGAGGATACACTGCAATTTGCGAAGGCCCTGGAATCGTTGGAATCAAACCCCGTGTTTGAAAATGTGGAATCCATCCCCTTAACGGAATTGCCCCCGCAAGTAAGGGCGACGTTCCTTTCAGAAGATGGCAAAACGTTCTTTGCACCGTTGACCTTGCCTGCGACCCTCGAAGGCAAGGAATTGCATGATCTCGTCGTAAAAGTGAAGGAAGAAGTGACGGTTCCGGAGGAGATGGAATTATCCTGGACGGGGCCGGCCGGAATCGCCTCCGATGCAGTCGAGCTTTTTAGCCGGGCGGATGTCGTCTTGCTTCTCTCGACAGTCGGGTTGATCCTCGTTCTTCTTCTGCTCATCTACCGATCGCCTTTGCTGACATTCATCCCTTTGATCGGGGCGGCAATCGTGTATGCCGTCGTCGATCGGGTTATCGGCTTGGCGACCGAAGCCGGCTGGTTTGGGATTGACAGCCAGGCCGTCTCCATCATGACGATCTTATTATTCGCCGTTGTGACAGACTATTCGCTGCTCATCTTTTCCCGGTATCGCGAAGAGCTCAAGCGGCATGAATCGACCTATGCAGCGATGCGCGAAACAATGCGTCATGTAAGAGAGCCGATTTTCTTCAGTGGCAGCACAATTGTCCTTGGGGTCGCTACGCTTTTCTTTGCCCTTTATGAACCATACCGGAATTTTGCTCCGGCGTTTGCCATTGCCGCGGCAGCTATGCTCATTGCAGGGCTTACGCTCTTGCCTGCATTGTTTGCCTTGATCGGCAGGAAGTCATTCTGGCCGGTCATTCCGAAATATGGGGATGCACAAGAGGACAAAAAATCGTTTTGGGGTAAAATTGCGGAAAAAGTGACAAGGCAGCCACTCTTTTTCCTAGTGCCGATTTTGCTGTTGCTTGTCTTGGGCACTTGGAACACAACAAACTTGAAAGAGTCGTATGACTTGATTGAATCCTTTCCGGAGGATTTGTCTTCCCGTGTCGGGTATGAGCGTCTTGGCGAATCTTTTTCAGAAGGAAGCCTGGCTCCGGGCACTTTGCTTATCGTTTCCACTCAACAGCTAGAGATGGAAGAGACGATGGCGGCAATCGAGAAATTGAAAGAGATTCCGGGAGTCGATAGCATATCTGCTCAAGGGAACCCGGTGTCCGAGGATGGGAAAAACGCTAAGTTCTCCGTAACTTTCGAAGGGAGTCCATACGATGTGCCCGCGTTTGAGGCGGTCCATGAACTGCGGGCGCAGGGGGATACGATTCTTCAAGAGGCTGGTCTTGTCGACACCGAGCTTTTCATAGCGGGTGAAAGTGCAAAGAATGCAGATCTCCAGGCTATCAATAAGCGGGATTCGATTGTCGTCATGAGTATTATGACAGCGTTGATCTCCATCATGCTTGGATTGCAGACGCGTTCCATTGTTGCTCCCATTTATATGATGGGCACAATCCTCCTGTCCTATGGAGCGACGCTTGGGTTATCGATTTTCCTATTCGACGTCGTCCTTGGGTTGGATGCGATCAGTTATCGGATTCCGTTGTATGCGTTCGTCTTCCTAATTGCGCTCGGAGTCGACTATTCAATCATGCTCATCGCACGTATCCGTGAGGAAATGAAATCAATGCCGTTTGAGGAGGCAGTGAGAAGGGGAGTCGACAAGACGGGAGGCGTCATCAGCTCGGCCGGGCTCATTTTGGCAGCGACCTTCCTCGTCTTGGCCACGATGCCGATCAATGAATTGAAGCTGTTCGGCTTCATCATGGCGCTCGGTATTCTAATCGATACATTTATTGTTCGACCATTGCTTATTCCGGCGATTCTAGTATTGCTCGGAAAATGGAGTTTTTGGCCGAAGCGGGTGGAATAAAATGAAAAACGTCACTTCCTTGAAGGGGAGTGGCGTTTTTTGTCTGCCCGTCACTTCGAACGAGTCATGTATTCCATCGTTCGCTGCAATCCATCCCGATAGGAAGTACGAGGGAGCGGACCGATTTCGTTTTCATACTTGGACCCATCCAATACGACCGGCTCCTCATTCAAGTAGAACATTTCAACCGTTTCACGCATGTCTGCCTTGAAAATGCCCAAGAACCGGATCAGATTTTTGGATACCGTCGAGACCGGCTTATCGTATCCGGTAAGGTCTCGAATGATCTGAATGAGTTCTTCCCCGGTAACGATATCAGTGGCGGGGATATTCCAGTTTTGTCCGTAGGTGTTGTCATGCATTGCCAAGTTGACGACCGCTTTAGCTCCGTCCGGCGTGTAGATGAATTCCCTGGCAATGGTTCGATTCCCGACAAACATTGCTTTTTTATGCTGGACAGCATTCTTCAATGTGAAGTGCAATAGTGTATTCTCGGCGTTCGGACCATAAAAGTCGGGAAAGTGGGCAATGATGGTCGGTACGTTTCTCTGTTGGACGAGCTGCTCCACCTGCAGGCGGATCTTTCCCTTTTTTGTATTCGGTCGTTTCGGAGTGCTTTCCGATATCTTAGCCCCGGTCGATCTGCCATAAGCATATATATTTTCAATCAATACAAGCTTTGTTTGATTGATTTCTGCTGCCTTGAGGACATTTCCGATAAAAAGAATTAGTTTATCTTCCCATTGCGAGTATGGAATATTGGCCGCTTGGAAAATGACATCCACATGTTCGGACGCGGCAACGACATCTTGCAAATTGAAAATATCCCCGGTTTGAATGGAAATCCCTTGATGACCCTGATATAAAGCCTTCAGCTTTTGCTCCGAACGGGCAAATGCGACCACTTCCACACCTCTGTCAATCAATTCATTCACAATTGAAAATCCCATTCCACCGGATGCTCCTAAAACAAGCGCTCTTTTCATTTCCCATACCTCCTACAATTAATTGACCACTGTTCAAATGAGGTGAAAAAAGAAAGCCGAAAGTTGGCTAACTTTGAAATAACCCTTTCAGCAAAAACTGGACATGTTCCCTCGCCATGTCCGCTACCTCCTCATATCGGAGGACGTGCCGCAAATAATGAGTGACAAAACCGTGTAATGACAGGAAAATGGACCAAATATCCTGGATGGACAAATCCTTGCATAGACTATGCAAGGTTTGGGCGAACAATTCATACGTTTGATTCGGGCTTTGATTGAGGCAGTTTCGTACTTCCTCGTCTTTGATTAAAAACATGATTTCATAATGGCTTTGATGGGTTAACCCAAACTCGATAAAGCCGAGCAAGATAGCTTCAATCTTTTCCCGAGGGGCAAGAGGGGCCTCCGTAATTTCCTTCAGCTTGCGTTCCAGCATGCTGAAATGTTCTTCTACGAGGGCGAAAAACAGCTCCGCTTTATTTGTGAAATGGTAATAGATCGCACCGTGACTATAGCCAAGTTCTTTAGCGATTTGCCGCATGGATACGTGCTGGTAACCTTTCATGATAAATAAATCCCTTGCAGCATCCATGATCATTTCCCGAGTCAAGTCACGTTGTGCAGATTTTCGAGATGACATAGTTCCTCCTCATTTGACCACTGTTCAAATATAGAGTAGCGGAATTATGGTTGGGTGTCAATCTTAAAATGATTAAGGGGGAGTCTACGTTGCACAAGTAATGGGAATAGGTCTTTGTGACATGGATTTTTCTCCTGTAGAAAGCAGTAAAATATGAATGACAGTATGAGAAAAGTCACGCTTTTTATTGTTACCTTTGAAAGTATATGATACTATTTTCAAGTAATAGTTTTGGCGAAAGAGAGGGGCATAAAGCCCGTTACTGAGCGGCAAGTGCCCAAAATCTCTATTTTTTTGCCTATTCCTTTATGGAAATAGGTTTTTTTATCTGAATTTAGATAAAGTCTCCGGCGGATGCTACAGGTTAGTAGAGAAAGCTAAAAAAGTAATCCAAGTGCTTGAATTACTGCAAATAGCGCAGAAATTCGACCAAAAAATCCGGATGCAATTACGGTAAAGTGTAATTGATCACCCTTACAGAGTTGGAGGAAGAAAAGGATATGCGTTTGTTAAAAAACGTTCCGCTGAAGTTCAAGTTATTGCTTACTGTTTTTGCCATCATTATGGCACTCGTGGCTGTGACGACGATGCAAAGCATTTCTCAATTGCAAAGCCAGTTAGAAAGCAATCTTGAACAGGAATTGAAGAGTGTCGGATTATTGACGGCCATGCAGTTGAAACCGCAAGAAGTGGAAAATTTATTTACTGTAAAAGGGGAAACGGATCCAGACTTTATCGAGGTCCAAAACAACCTAGACCATATAGTGGATCAACAAGGAATCATGTTTTGGAGCTATATTTGGAAGATGGAGGACGGCGGGGTGAATCCTGTCGGCTACACGAATAACCTGAACGATGTGTACGAAGTGGGAGAATTGTTTACGGATATTGCACCCGACCATATGACAGCAGCAAAATTGGCGATTGAGTATGATCGACCTGAAGTGACAAGAATTTTTGAGGACTCGTTCGGAACATGGAGAACGGTTTTCAGCCCATTGAAAGACGCAAACGGAAAGACAATCGCTGTATTAGGAATCGATTATTCAGCGGATTATATTCAAGCTACTATTAACAAAAGTATTACAAAACAAATCGCCATTGCAGTGGCAGGTCTAGTTATTTTATTGGCGGTGCTGTACTTCATCATTATCCGCTTGCTCAGCCCATTAAACAAAGCAGTCCTGATTGCCAATCAAGTAGCAGGCGGCGATTTGCGTAAGGTGGAGTTAGATGAATCGAAGGATGAAGTCGGAAAACTATCAGGTTCTATTAACGAAATGGTATCAGACTTGCAGCACGTTATTTTGAATATACGAAATACGTCGAATGCAGTCGCATCCTCTGCTACTCAGCTAACAACGACGGCTAAAGAATCTTATCATAATGCAACGAATGTTTCCCGTGAGGTCGATCACCTAGCGAAAAATGCAGAAACCACCATGGTGATGACGGTAGAAACAGCAACAGCAATGGAAGAATCTGCAACGAGCATTCAACATATTGCTGAAGCCGCGCATAGCGTATCGGAGTCCTCTGATTTCACTTCAAACGCGGCAAAAGAAGGACATGAAGTGATTCAGCAAGTCATTGATCAAATGCAATTGATCGACGAATCTGTCAATCAGATAGATACAACGGTTCAAGGTTTAAATGACAACTCAAATCGTATTGGCAATATCGTAGATTTCATTACAGATATTGCGGAGCAGACCAACTTATTGGCACTGAATGCCGCTATTGAGGCAGCCAGGGCGGGCGAACATGGAAAAGGATTTGCGGTCGTGGCGGGAGAAGTGAAGAAGTTGGCGGAGCAATCTGCACATTCCGCTTCAGAAATCTATATGCTCATTCAGCATATCCAATCGAACTCGAATGAATCCATTCTTGCGATGGAAAAAGGGAAAGAAAATGTACGGGTCGGTTTGGATCGGACAGCAAGAGCGGGCGAAATCTTCCAAGGGATTGTCAATTCTGCAGAGCAAGTGGCTAGTCAAATTCAAGAGATTTCCGCTGCTTCACAAGAAATCTCCGCTTCTTCCGAAGAGGTGGCAGCATCAGTCAATAATATGAAAGCTGCTTCCGAGCAATCCGCCGAGTTTTCAACGAATGTCTCGAAGCTGACGAACGAACAACTTAGATCCATGCAAGAAGTGAAAGAGGCTGCTATGCTATTAGATAAAACAGCTGAGGAACTTCAGTCCTTGATAACGCGATTTAAGCTTTGAATTAAAAACAGAAAAAAATCCACTGGGCATGCTGCTCCAGTGGATTTTCATTATTGAAAAACCAAATTCAATTTCCCATTTTCCAAAGAAAGACTGGCATTGAACTGGTTTCCGTTATTGGCGGTAAATCCTTTGATGGAATTCGTTTTTCCTTTCGTACAGAGGAGTTTGACCTGCGCTGGAGTCAGCTTCTTCTTTAGAAAGATGCCGGGAAATGTTTGTTTGCAGCCATTTTTGTAATTGCTGCAGCCGTAAAAGCCTTTGCGGGCGACAATCATCCCTTGTTTGCAAGTCGGGCACGTAGCCACTTCCTGCGGTGCATAGGATCGTTTGGATGAACGGTTGGCGGCAGGGGGAAGGACAATGTCGATTTGTTTCGCTTCCAATTGGGGCGGCACCTCGTCCAACAGCTTTTGAATGAATTTCGCAATATTGTTTAAGAAATGTTGCCCGGTCCCTTCTCCGTTGCCGATTTTCCGCAAATATGCTTCCCATTTCGCAGTCATGGAAGGGCTAGCAAGCAAGTTACCTTCAATTGCTTGGCAAAGGACACGCCCTTTATCGGTGATAGATACAATATTCTTCGACACATTGATATAGCCGTGCTTTTTGATCGTCTCAATGATACCGCTTCGGGTCGCTTCAGTGCCGAGCCCTTCCACTGCTTTCAGGATTTCCGTTTCTTCCTTGTCCTCCACCAGTTTCCCGCATGTTTTCATCATGGCGATCAGTTGACCTTCCGTGTATGGTTTCGGCGGCTCGGTTTTTCCTTCTTTGATGCCGATCTTGCTGTGGACGGGTTCCTGTTCCCGTAGTGGCGGCAGGGAAGGTTCGTCCTTCTCCTGCTGAGATTTGTGAAATAAAGCCTTCCATCCCAAGTCCCGTTCCGTCTTCCCGGTTGTGAAGAACGACAATTCATTCACCGCGGTCGTTACTTTCGTCTCCGTGTATAAATAATCGGTATGGAACATGGCAAGTGTGGTGCGGACCACTTCTTCATATAAATTGCGTTCCACTGGGGACATTTTGGCAAGTGCCGCTTGAGTCGGAATTTTCTTCGTTGGAATGATGGCGTAATGCTCCTGCACTTTCGAACTGTCGACGAAGCGTTTTTTCGGTGACAGAGAAGCAACAGGGAACGGATGATTGACGAGTTGTTGATAATCATTCACTTGCGCCGCCAAATAAGAGAACTCATTTGGCGTAATATGCCGAGCATCGGTCCGCGGATAGGTGACGAGCTTTTTCTCATAAAGGCCCTGCATGATTTTCAAGACATTCGCAGGGCTCGTCTTCCAGCGCCGATTCGCGGTCGCCTGCAACGTAGAGAGCGAATGCAGCTGCGGCGGTGGAATCCGTTTGTCTGTATGAGTGACAGATGTGATGACGCCGGGGGTATCTGGGCGAATTCCGTGTTTTGCGAGGAGCTCCTGGATAATTTCCCGTTTCGGTTCCTTCGCCTTCGCTTTCCCCTTATAGGTACCATGTTCCGCCGTGAAGGTTGCCTCAATTTCGAAGAAAGGCTCCGACACGAATGTTTCGATTTCCCGCTGACGCTGGTAAATCAGATAGACCGTTGGAGATTGAACGCGTCCGATTGGAAACACTTCTTGGATACCACGCGCCTTCAAAAGCAGTGAATAAAGGCGCGACCCATTCATCCCAACGAGCCAATCACTAATTTGCCGGGCTTTCGCCTCCTCGTACATCAGCAAATCCTTGCGATTGTCCTGAAGATTTGAAAACCCTTTCCGCACTTCATCGACCTCAAGGGAATTGATCCATAGCCGTTTAATCGTTTTTCCCCTCGCGCCCGTTTGGTTGTAAATACTATAGAAGATGTTCGATCCTTCCCGATCCACGTCGCAGGCATTAATAACGACATCCGCCGCCAGGATGAACTTTTTCACAGCCTGAAATTGCGCATACTTTCCTTTTGCAACTTGGAATTCATACCGTTCCGGTAAAATCGGTAAACTGCCAAGCGTCCATCGATTCCAACGCGCATCATACGCTTTCGGTTCTTTTAACTCGACGAGATGTCCGATACCCCACGTAATAATTGCGCCATGTGGAAAGAGCTGACTTTGCGCTAGTTCAATATGCGTTTTCTGTCGAATTTTCACGGTAAATGCCTCTGCATAGGCTTTTGCTTGCGATGGTTTTTCAGCTAGGATGACGGGTTTCATAGGAATACCTCATTTCATTCTATGGTACACTTGTTCTTATAGTCTCATAATTAAAGAAGAATTGCTAGATGGAGAGTGTTCGGCGTAAAAATGTATCTTCCTATTTAAAAGATGCCGGAGGCCGTCTAGTATACGTTTGAAACAAGGTATAATAGTAGAGCAGTGACATATAGCGGATGGGCGGTTGGCACTCCTTTTTAAGAGGAAAGGCAGACTAAGACCGCTTCCTGCGGCAACGTCTGCATGACCCACATCCTGTGGGCCCGTGCTTAAATGGTGGCATACGAAGCAATGAACATGCTATTCCAATTTGGAATTTTTCTCGCAGCGACAGTTATTGCAGCGAATAATTGCTCTATACACCAATAGAAATAAGTAACCATCCTCCGCTACTAGGCTAAGTAGATACGATGGTTACTTCTTTGGAAAACTTCATAATACCGGCCAACCGCTTTAAGCGGATGTCAGCTGCGATTGACTGGGTGTTAGCGCACCCAGTCTTTTTCAGTATATGTACATTATAAGAAATAATATGCAAAGTATCAACCGGGGGGCTTGTTCTGTCATCATACTATGCAGTAAGAGGGCAGCGCGATTCCTTGCTAATTTCCGTGTTTCCTGTATTTCAAATTCTAGTCCATTCATATCTGTGAAGACCTTCGTTTCTTCATAAATATAATCTGAGTCACTAGTGTTGCATTAGTCCATTTCGAGGATTAGAAATCCATGGAATTCTCAAAAACAGGATGAATCTAAAAGAAAAAGTTCTTTATAATGGAAGGTATAGGTAGTTCCTGTCCAAATCCAATACAAAGGACCAACTCATGGACAAGAATATACGAAAAGCTTCATTTGGTAAATGGCTTAACGCCATTAATTTCGAGAAATTAAACGAAACCTTGGACATGCATCAACAAGATTGATATACAAAAAATTGACGACGCAGGTTTACATGCTTCTCATGCTTTACGCCCAATTAATGGAGGCGGACAGCCTGCACGCACTGGAAGCGGCGTTGACCAATCGGGATTTCCAACGGGCAATCGGCGTGAAATCCACCAGTGTATCACAGCTTTCCAGAAAAAATAATCAGTTAGATCCTGCAGTCCTGTCGAATCTATTCATGTAACTGGTCAGTCAGATTTCTGCGCGGAAACTGTCCCCCAGAAAGAGGATGCTGCTGAAAATCATAGACTCCACGACAATCTCCTTGCATGTCTCCATGTTCTATCTGGCCATTTTTTCATCTAATCCTTCGCATCGTAAAGTTGAAGTAAATGACCAAACGCCCAAGTTATAATATTTCCGTTACCTTCAAAATAACCATCACTTCTGTTTTTGATTTTTAAAGCATCTGCAATATTTTTTGCGACAGATGGCTTCTCGGTATTTGGAATAGTATTCCGTCAAAAATAGTGATTCCTAGTGTATCAAATAATACCAAGTAATTACTTAGACTTCAGTTAAAAAATATAGGAGCTTTACCATATTTCATTTGGTAGGAGCGCTAAATAACTTTTAAAACTTCCTTAATTGACTAGGCTTTATAACATCCATACTAGCACCAAGGAAAATAAAAACTATTAAATGTACAATATTAATATTAATGAATATAGTCAAACGGAAAGAGGGATTAATCGTTGAAGAATAAAAATGGGGAAAATGATTACTTTAATATTTATTACATTAATTTCTCGAAAGTATATGAAATATCAATGATGTTGAATAATATTATCGCTTCATCAATTCACAAAGAAAAAAGTACTTCTTCTGAAAAAAGTAGTTCAATTGGTGGTTCTGCATCCAGCATGGATATTCTTTCAAGTATTAATGCATCATTGAGTGCGCAGTTAAGTAATAAAAAAAGCGATGCATCTAAAATGATTGAAACATTAGATGTTATTACAACAAAATCTGTCCTTTTGAAAAATATAAATAAACGAAGTAAGGTAATCAAGAGTTTTAGTGATCAATCTGAAGGTGACTTAATTAAAATTAATAATATTGAATTGGATATCGTTAATATTGAAAATCTTAGAGAATTCAAGTTGTTCAGAAGTGATGCTCTAAAAGGATTTCAAGTTGATGGAATTGAAGTCAGTAATATATTTAATTCAATGCTTAAAGACTATTCTTATATATTGAGCGGAAAATTGAATGATTCTAACGATGTAATTGCAATTAAAATCCCAATGGAATTAGAAAATGAATTTGAAAATAAATATACAGTTGATGATCTGGTAATAGGAAAAGTTTCAATTATAGGTATTTATAAAGGTATAGTTGATATAGATAATATAAAAATAAACACGATTAATTACCTAGCAAATATGGGTGAGAAATCGACAAAGCAAAATAATCACGGCAAATTTATTAGAAGTTCGGTAGATAGACTGGAAAAAGCAAAAGAAAAATTAAATGGTCTTAAGAATTATCATTACATAGATGCTATTGCTATTGTACAAAATATATCTTTTCAGGAGGATTTAGAAAATAATGAAACTCAGATACCTTGGTATAAAAAGTTACTGAAGAAATTGAGGGGAAATAACAATGATTAGGACTAAGCTATATACTTATAAAAACAGTGCGGAATTTAATGTTTATTATGAACAAAAAACTATAGAAGGACGAGTAATCCAGCCGTTTATATTCCAAGAAACGGGGGAACTTTTAGAATTTGATTCAACATGTATTATAGATATAACCTCATTAGTGTTATATTTATCTGCTAATCCTAATGACACAATTCCAGCTTTGAATAACTTAAAGCATGCAGATGAAACAACAATATTTATTATTAAGGAAGATTATCTCGAACTAGCTTTTGAAACTCTATATGTAATGTTTGATGATGCTGATTCGATTAATTTATCCAATGCCCCCGAAGAAGTTGAAATTCCTCGTGAGAGTAATAAAATCTTTTCATTTAAAAGGAGTACTCTATATCACTATAACATCGATCAGTTAAGATTTATTAACGAACATTGTGAGAAACAAGGGATACCATTTGTTAATATCAGCGAGATTGGAATACTTGGGAATAAGTTGTCGACACAGATGGAAGAAGCACCGTACTTTGTGGATATTACAACATTGATTAATGCCTCAATTGACAATAAAAACCTCCTGTATTTAGCGGAGCAATTATTATTTAACAAATCAGAAGCAATAATAGTTATAAATAGCTCTGTCAGAGAATTAGCGCTTACAAATTTACCCCTTTCATTCAAAGATTCATTTTCGATAACCGAGCTTATTGAAATCCCAGTACAATCAATACCAGCAACCATAAATTTAGTTAAAAAGGTTATTGACGTTCCAAAAAATGAATTGGAAGATTTGTTTAATCACGTTAATAGTGAGCTAATTGGGCATGAATACTTCAAAACGCGATTTGCAAGTCTAATAAAAACTTTTCGGTTGTTAAATAGTTTGAATGAAAAACGTGTTTCCTCACTGTTTTTACTTGGTCCAACAGGTGTAGGAAAAACCGAATTCGCAAATATTGTAGGTGACTATATGTGCCCAGATACAAGTATTGTGAAAATAAATTTTGGGAATTATAGTAGTCAAGATGCGTTGAATAGTTTAATTGGTAGTCCAAGGGGATTTGTAGGGTCTACTGAAGGGGAATTAAGTAAAAAATTAAATTCCAACAAGGTCGGTATAATATTATGCGATGAATTTGAAAAAGCACAAAAAAATATAATAAACTTTTTCTTGGAATTACTCGATACGGGTGTTTTTACTGATTCGCAGGGAACAGAACACGATCTCAATGGCTATTTAATAATTTTCACATCTAATTTAGCAATGACGAGTTTTCATGAGAAAATCCCGCCAGAATTCACTTCACGAGTTGATTTGATTTGTGAGTTTGATTTACTGACAAAAGTGGAAAAAGAAATCTTTGTCGAACGATACATTAGTCAATTAGTAAAAAAGGTGGAGACAAAGACAAGTACAACTTTAACAGAAGAAGATATAGAGAAATTATCTTCTGTGGACATCTATACAACAAATAATATTCGTGATATTAAGCGATACATTATAAATGAGTTGCAAGAAGTCCTAGAATCAAAAGAGAGCTCAAAATCATTACTAAGTGCAAAGTGAGCGCTTTATAATCAGTTTTATGGGAAGGAATTAATTAAGTTATGAAAAGCTTATTGTTTAAAATCCCATTATTATTCAGAACGCTTGTTTTAATTTTATTATCGGTATTATTATCACAGTAGCTTACTATTTTGCGTTTTATACAGAACCAGAGTTTCTATGGTAATTCTAAAACAAAAAATGGCTGATAGGGTGGGGGATACCTTTTTTATTGACTTGTCCTCTAGTCCAATGATGAACGAGGGCGTGTACACAATTTCTCCACCTTGCTTTCTGGGGTATTTTATCGCCTTCCATACAAATCTGTAGTTTTTAGATTCTATAGAGTTCACCTCCAAAATCCTAATATTACGAACGTGTATTCTCGTCTCCGGTTTGGACAATTTATATTGAAAAGTCAATCAAGTAAGACATTTTATTGTTAACTGAGTCAATTATGAAATTGACCCAAAGGACATAAACTTATATAGTAGATAATAAATTCCATAAAGAGGCGGATATCTATGGCTAAAACTGATAATTTACTAGCAATTCTATGGATGCTTAGTTCAGGTGAAAAAATTACTGCGAAACAAATTTCGGAAAAGTTAGAGATGAATATAAGGACTGTGTATCGTTATATTGATACGCTTTCAATAAGTGGTGTACCTATAATTTCAGATGCAGGACATAACGGTGGATACACTTTGTTGAACAATTTTATTGAAGCTCCTCTTTTTTTTGATTTTGAAGAGAAAACCTCGCTATTTCACGCTGCTATTTTTGCAGAAGAAGCCGGGTATTATGGAGGTGAAGCACTAAATAGGGCTATTTCAAAGCTAAGAAAACATTCGAATCAAGAGCAGGAAACAAAGTTAACTCAACATTTAACCAGTCTTGAAGTAATAAGTCGATTAAGTTCCCACGCTATGGAACCTTTTTTGAGTGAGTTGGAACAGGCTGTGGCAGACGGATACTCCGTAAAAATTCAATACCATAAAAGTGGCGAAGAGCAATCAAAGTATAGATTGGTGGATCCGTACAGAATTATTTATTGGAATAATAAGTGGTATGTGATTGGATTTTGTCATCTTAGGAATGATATCCGTAGTTTTAGAGTAGATCGAATGGAAAGTCTAATGCTAGCCGAAAATAAGTTTAACCGACCAGAAAACTTTTCAGCACGTGACTTTTTTATGAAAAACCTCCTTCCAACTATAGAAGATAAGGAAGGGATTATTTCTTTGATTATTAATGGAGATAAAAGGGCATTGGGTGATATTTGCCAACATTGGTTTTTAGGACATTATTTACAAGAACGGACTTCAAATCAAGCAGTTTTTCTTCTTGAAAAAGATGTGATACATACATATGTACCTTATTTACTTTTACCGTACAATAAATCTATTAAAGTTATTGAGCCAATCAGTCTTAAGAAAAGACTTATTGAAGTTCTGTCGGAATTAATAAAATTTCATCAAAATTGATAACTTCCCTGACGATAGGTGTCAGGGAAGTTATGTTATATTTGGCCATATTAAATGTGATTGGAGTGTTATTGGATGCAAACAAAAAGAGTTTTTCTTTATGTATTTAATACAATGTCGGACTGGGAATATGGATATTTAATCGCTGAACTAAACTCAGGAAGATATTTCAAAAAAGATTTAGCACCTTTGAAAGTAATTACAGTAGGAGCTAATAAAGAAATTATTAATACAATGGGAGGACTGAGCGTAAAACCAGATATTTCCCTTGATGAGTGTACTCTCGAGGGTACGGATCTTATAATTTTACCTGGAGGGAATACTTGGGGCGAAGATATTCATCAACCTATTTTGAAAAAAATTGGCGAGGCTTTAAAGCTTGACACTATTGTTGCTGCAATTTGTGGTGCAACTGAGGGACTAGCGAATGTTGGATATCTAGATTCTAGAAAGCATACAAGCAATGACTTAGAGTATATTAAAATGGTCTGTCCTAATTATAAGGGAGAAGAATTTTATGAGATGGAACCTGTAGTGTCTGGCGAGAATTTGATTACTGCATCAGGGGTAGCTCCTCTGGAATTTGCGATGGAAGTAATGAAGAAATTAGATGTATTTGCACCAGATACATTGCATTCTTGGTATAACCTAAATAAGACTCATAAACCTGAATACTTCTTCCAGTTAATGAATTCAATAAGTTGATGAACTAAAAAAATCAACTTAGCAGTTTAATATTAGTTTAAATAGTTACCATGCTTTAGACGATGTCTAAGCATGGTTTTTGTGCCTTAAAATAAAGACCTTAAAAAGCAGTATAAATGTAACTTGATCTCTCGTTCTTTTACCAGTTGTCATAAAATAAGTAATTTAATTATGACAACTCTGAAGACATGTAGTTAAAGTAAAGAGGTTGCTGTCATAATATTTTCTCCACTTTACTATTGATATTTACTGTTAATCTTGTTAACTTTGCAAGTTCTCATACTTTGTTGTTTCATAATCCTCTCTTTCTTTTGCACTTTCTTTTTATTGGTAACTTCACTATAAATCATTACGTTGCGTAAGGAAATCTAATAGTAGTAACTTTTTTTATTGTAACTAAAAAATTAATATCTTTTTATGAAAAATGAGCGCCGAAGGATCTTTTTCCAACTAGCTTTTTTGCTAAAGTGGACTTTTCATGTTCGACTATTTTTATTAAAAAGTCCAACGTAAATATGGTCTACTTTCCTTGCCTGATAAAGGATTCAACGCTTTTCTATTAAACTTGAACGTTGATTGACCTTAATCATCCACATAAGAGGATGACGGGTTGCATGGGAAGAAGGTAAAGATAAAAATACATCTTATTAAATCGGAGTTGTTTCAAATTTGTGTGTGATTTTACTTTCCAACGAGATTACCAGTATTAACTGAAGCCTGCTCATCTCGAGTAAAGTTCCCGTATGAAATTGGCGTTTTCAGTGAAGAACCTGTTGATCGTATCCTCTGCCGGAGCACGCCGAACGTAAAAGGGAATGTTTTTAGTTTGGATGAACGAGTCGATTTCTTGTACTGTGTCGATTCCACCCTCCAATGTGTTCGCCCACAGGTCTATCTGCTTTCCGTCACTGAAATGGAGGATGTACTTTCCATTAAATGATTTCCGGTTTGAGTCCGATTCGATCGATATGGAGTAATCAATGTCCACGTACTTCACTCCATCTGTCCAATCATATTCATTTTGCGTCAAACTCCAAAAAGTACTAAATGTGATTTTCTCTTCAGCAATCACAAGGGCATTTGTGACTCCTAAGTAGAGGAAAGGCAATGTGAGCAAAATGGGGATTATCGCCAATCGCTGCACTAAACCGACCCCAGATTGGAATGCCTTGAAAGACTTCTCTCGAATCCCTTCCTTGATGTAAAAGTAAATTCCCCAAGTTGTAAGCCCATAAATGATAGCGCTGAGAAAAAAGACCCAATAGGCGCTAAGCGGGGTGCCAAAATAGATAGCGTCCTCCGTATAATTGATCTGCTTGTTGATGAAATAGAAAACGAAAAACCAGATGACCGAAAAGAAACCGAACCTTAGGAAAAACAGCCACCACAGCTTTTTTTCAGACCCCTCTTTTTTCATTGGGACCCCCTCCTTCCATGTTTATGAAACCTTCACATGAAGTATAATTCATTTCAAAACTGTAGTAGGTGTACGTAAAGTAAGCGATTAAGTTTCAATTCAACAGCGGAGGCCCAGCTGGGGAATTTGATAGGAGAGCTGAAAAGTTAGTTTACTCGGACTCATTACGCTGTATTTCTACACCGTGCATTGAATCTTGGAAATGAGGATCAACCCATGCTTGGCGATTATGATTTATATAATGTTACAGCGAAAAAGTAAAGATGAAAGAATCCAACGTTGTGGAGCTAATTTGTAAACATAGACTACAAAGGAAGCATTCAAATAAATCACCTTTGACTTTTTCAAAAAGCCCTTGTATGATGGAAATGACAATTTGATCGTTAGGAGGACTATTGAAAATGACGCACTCAATGAGACTTCGTTTCCCATCTTTAAACCAGTAACTGAATACGGTTAAAGGCTCTGTATGTGCATGCAGAGTAAAAGGGATAAGTCTGTCCATTTTCAATATTCATCATTTGAAAAATAATTATGTGATTTGAAGAAAGGGAATTGAACTGCCTTTCTTTATTTGTGTACTTTCGATTTTACATTACGATAGGACGATTTAGAGACAGATATCTTCATAATCATTCAATTAGATAGGATTTTCCTTTTACTTAGATCACAAACTGACCGTTTGTGATCTTTTATTGTTATAGAAGGAGGTTTTTAAATGGGTATGTTGCTTTTTTATTGATACGAGCTGCAGTTTTGATGGCTCGTATCGGTTCATAATCGATACGTAAGAACTATTACAGGGGGTATCGATTATAATGAAAAATAAATGGAAACGTAAATTCTTTGCTATTTATACGGGGCAGTTCTTTTCACTGCTAACTAGTGCTGCCGTGCAATTTAGTATAATTTGGTGGCTAACGGATACTACAGGAGGTTCACCGCTAGTACTAACTTTGGCTGGTTTGGCTGGATTTTTACCTCAAGCCCTGTTGGGTCCTGTTGCAGGTACAATTACAGATCGTTATTCACGAAAAATGATGATGATTCTTTCGGATCTGACAGTTGCAAGTGTAACTTTTGCTTTATTTGTATCGATGTATTTTTTTGAACCAAGTATACAGTTGGTCCTACTTGTGTTAATCCTTCGTTCAATAGCAACGGCATTCCATATGCCGGCAATGCAAGCGTCAATTCCACTAATGGCACCCGAAGAACATCTTACAAAGGTTGCCGGTTGGGGGCAGACAGTAAGTTCCATCTCCAATATCGCAGGTCCGGCAGTTGGGATGTCATTATTAGCAGCAAGCTCAATTGAGTGGGTACTATTGGTAGATGTTTTCGGTGCGATGATAGCAAGTAGTATTCTGCTATTTATTCATATCCCGAAAGTACAAAGAGAAGCAACAATAAGCACTACTGGCATTCTTGCTGAAATGAAAGAGGGATATGAGGCACTTGTAAAGCACCCCGTCTTGTTAAAGCTTACGTTTGTCATGGCGGTTGTTGCAGTCCTATACATTCCTCTTGGCACTTACTTCCCTCTTATAACACGGAATCATTTTGAAAGAGGGGTTGTCGAGGCTGGTGTCGTCGAGGTTGTTTTTGCTGTTGGTTTAATTGTAGGAGGCTCCCTATTAGGTGTGCTCGGTGATCGATTTGACAAGGTTAAAACAATGGCAGCGGGAATGATGTTGATGGGGATTGCATTAAGTATCTCTGGTTTGCTCTCACCCTCACTCTTTTATATTTTTGTTGTTTTAGCTGGTTTAGTCGGCTTGTCCGGACCGTTGTTTTCAGGACCCTTCTATGCTTTTATACAAACCGAAATCGAACCACAGTTACTGGGAAGAGTTTTTGGTTTTGTAACTAGTCTATCATTATTAGCGGTACCGATAGGCTATGCACTGGCAGGTGTATTGATTAAATTAGCCGGCGTAGCTGCGCTATTTTCTATAATGGGTGTTTTAATTGTAATAAATGGAATTGCAGCGATGAAATCTAAATAGGGGGAGAATACAATGCCATTTTTATTATTCTATTGATACGAGCTGGTTTTAGAAGCTCGTATCGATTGTTAGCTATCGATACGAAATGAGTAGATTTCGGGAGGTAGCTATTATGGAACAAATATGTTTTGAATTAGAAAATGTGGAAGTGACCTTTCTTGATAAGAAAGTAGTAGAGATTGATCGTTTAGCTGTCCATCAATTTGACCGGATCGGTGTTGTCGGGAAAAATGGAGCAGGAAAGAGTACTTTACTGAAGTTGCTTGCGGGTATCGCCCAACCATCAAAGGGGAAAGTAAATCGGCATGTGAGTGTTGGATATTTTGAACAATTAGAGGCACCAAAAGCCGTAGAGGCTGATCCTCGGTTACTAGGGAAATTGAACGTACATGGCGCTGGTGATGGGTTGAGTGGTGGTGAACAGACAAGGTTGAAGCTTGCTCAATTGTTCACTCAGTATTATGAGTGCTTATTAATTGATGAACCGACAACACATCTGGATCAAGAGGGGATTTCCTTTTTGCTCGATGAACTTAGGTATTACTATGGTGCGCTGGTGTTAATCAGTCATGATCGAGCTGTATTAGACGAATTGGTAACAACCATTTGGGAAGTAGATGAAGGAAAAGTTAGCGTATATTCCGGAAATTATAGTGAGTACATTGCCCAGAAGAATTTGGAGCGAGAACAGCAAGGCAAAGCTCACGAACAATACATGAAGGAAAAGAGTCGACTTGAAAAAGCAGCCCAAGAAAAAATGAAAAAGGCTGAGAAAATAGCTAAGGCTTCGAAAAAGGAACCGAAGGCAAAGGCGAATCGCATGATAGAGACCAAGTCAAAGGGAACAAGTCAAAAAGCCATACAGCGTGCGGCAAAAGCAATTGAGCAAAGGGTGGAGAAATTGGATGCTGTGGAAGCTCCAAAGGAAGAAAACATCATTCGTTTTCGCCAACCAAAATCACTTGAGCTCCACAATAAATTTCCGATTATGACAGATCGGTTAACGCTTTCAGCAGGTGATAAATTGCTTCTACGCGAAGCTAGTTTTCAGTTTCCATTGAGTCGAACGATTGCCATTACGGGGAATAACGGGTCGGGTAAAACAACGCTACTTCGACATATTTTATCAAACGGTGATGGACTGACAATTTCTCCTAAAGTTGTCTTTGGAGCTTATGAGCAGATGGATTATCAGTTCACTAACGATGAAACAGTCATCGAGTTTATAAAAGATAGAAGCGACTACGAAGAAATCGAAATTCGATCTGCTCTTCATTCGATGGGGTTTGCAGGGAATGACTTGAAAAAGAATGTTCGTAATCTAAGTGGCGGTGAAGCAACTCGCCTTGTGTTGTGCCGTTTATTTTTAGGAAGATACAATGTTTTAGTTTTAGATGAACCAACCAACTTCCTTGATATTTTTTGCATTGAGGCCTTAGAACAGTTTCTAGAGAGATATGAGGGTACTGTTCTTCTTGTATCACATGACCGAACCTTTATAGATCGGGTGGCTGATGATGTGTATGTGATTGAGAACCAAAAAATAAAGCTCAGAAGCTAAACCTTAGGGGGCAGGGAAACCTGCTTCCAAGGTTTTTTTTTTTGAAATGGGCCCTATCCTTAAAAGAGGATTTGCGCTTGTTTGTTTCCTTCCGTAAATGAGGTGTCCATCGGTAGCCATCTTTTACCTGAAGGGCAAAGATTCCTTTATTTATTCGACTTCTTATACTGTTTACGACGACAACAAAGACAAATGGAATGCAAGTTATATATTGGATTTTCTTGTATATAGTGAATTTTGTAAGATTGTAGTAGAGTGTGACGGGAATACCTATCACGGCTTTTTGGAAGCAAAAGAAAAAGATCTAAAAAGAGATATATGGATTAAGCGGTTGGGTTTTGATGATACTCTTCGTTTTAATACAGAACAAATTAAGTATAATTTAGATGGTTGTATTAAATTTTAAGGTGTAGTGCTTTTAACTTTCCAGGAGAGGATGGTTGTACTGTATGGAGTTAGTTGTAACTGATGCGGCCGCTAACTGGTTTATAGAAGAGGTTGGTTTGAAAGAAGGAGATTCAGTGAAATTCCATGGGAGATATGGAGGCGTCGACCCTGTTCAATTTTGATTCTCATTAATGTTTACAAGAAATAAGCCAATTCGTGCAGTTGCAAGCGTTAAGAATAGCGGGATATTGTTATTTATCGAAGAGAACGACTTATGGTTTTTCGATGGGCATGATCTCCATGTAGATTACGATGAGAAGCTGGATGAACTTAGCTATACGTATGTCAAGTAATGGACCAATGGATATAGAAATTCGTCGATTACCAAAAAGGTGCTCGTGCGTGATTATAAGTCAGACTGTAGACAAAAGGGTTGGAAATCAATTTGATTTCCAACCCTTTTTGATATGGCGTAGGTTCTATTTGAGGAAAAAGCAGTTATTAATGCTACATTTGTTGAGCTTTTTAGTGAAATGTCAACAAAGTTTATGTATTGTTAACAAAGTATATTGAATGTTGACAGTAATACCTGTGTCAATTATATTTTAAATAATTAGAAGATTGGAGGAGAAGGACATTAGTAAGGATAAACAAGATCAATTCGTCAGCTCTTCTTTACGCCAACAAGCTTCAGACGTCATAAAAACTAGAATTATTAAAGGCGTACTTGAACCGGGGGAAAGGCTAAAAGAAATTGAACTGGCGGAGGATTTGGATATCAGTCGAGGACCCATTCGTGAAGCATTGAGCGACCTGGAAGCAATAGGACTGGTGGAATCAGATTCAAATCGTAAAAAAGTCGTGGCAAGAGTAAGTGAAAAGGAGGTCTCGGAACTTCTTGTCCCTATTCGAATACAATTGGAACTGTATTCGATCCAGAATAATTTGGATTACTATGATAAAAATTTCTTTCAAACGTTAGAGGGTATTGTCGCCAATATGGAAACAGAGATTCAGAAACACGAAGTATTTAACGTAACAGAGTGGGATTTAAAGTTTCATGAAGCTATCATTACATTTTCGGACTCCCCATTTCTAAAACAGATTTGGGAAGGAATCGCTCAACGGACGAGAATTCGCGTGTTAGATTATCTTATTAATTACGATGACTCTCAAGTGAAACTCCACAGTATGGCGAATACCCATTGGAATTTAATTAACACGCTTAAGTCTAGAAACTTTGAAGAAATCTCGAAAGTGTTTATCAACCACATCCATGTAAACGACTAATCAGCAGATATAGGGCGGGTTGAGTTACCATTCAAGCGGGCTCATCGAGGCAACATCGCTTGAATTTTACATAATTCATGAACACTCCGGCAAACGCACACTTGTCAAAACAACAGTTCCTTACAGCCAAAGGGACTTGCGCGGATAGGATGCAGCCCCACTATCCCACTTGCCAATTGTGACCCTTATTAATTTCATGTTGTAAGACACCGTCAAAACAGAATCATGCGTTTACGTATAAATGAGGAACTATGGGAAAGGGGTGTGAAGATCCCGACTCTTTTTTACACTCCATTTACGAACGACATGGAGATGAATATCTATTAGGAGCATGCTGCGTTATCACAAATAACACATAGGGGGGTAATAAATAAATGCTGACTCAATTTTTGATAGCTTTAATAATCAGTTTTACAATATTGATATTTTTGATAGTTGCATTGAAGGTGCACCCTATTCTTGCACTTATCGTCACATCCGCTTTTTTAGGGATTAGCTTTGGCTATCCTGTCTTAAAAACAATGTCTTTAATGAATGCAGGATTTGGATCCACCATTGGAAACGTGGGTATCCCGATAATCTTGGGCGCCATATTAGCAATAGGTCTGATTGATTTAAAAGCGGCCGATTCAATCGTTGGTTTTTTCGACAAGTTATTTAAGGGAAAGCGAATGGAACTTGCATCCGCCCTTACAGCATTTATCATATCGATCCCGGTATTTGGTGATATCACCATCTTACTAGTTGCTCCGATTGCCTCACGAATTGCACATATTAAAAAAATATCGATGTCTACCATGGTAACCTTCACCGGATTAGGCTTGTTATTAACGCATGCGCTTGTCCCGCCAACCCCAGGTATTTTGGCAACGGCTATGGATTTAGAAGCTGATATAGGTTTGGTTATTGTGTACGGAATCATCATTAGCTTAATCTCCTTTTTCATCACATGGTTACTTCTGAAATCATGGGCGGCCAAGGAATTTATCAAGCCTTTATCAAAGTTTTCGGGTGAAGTATCTGATGGGAAGGAACTGAAGGAAATACCATATACGTTAGCTTTTCTTCCGATATTGCTACCTATTATATTTATTGCCTCGTCTTCAATAGTTAACTTATATACTGCTGACGGAGGGGCGATTAACCAAGTTATGAATGTACTGGGCGACAGGGTAGTTGCTCTATTTAGCGGGGTCGTTATGGTCTTCCTATTGGCCTTTATGTTTAAACAAAAGGTGTATGATTCTGCTATGAAAGAGGACAAGGAAGTTAACCTAAACACTCCATTCATACAGTTGATTACAAATTCATGGGTAGCACGCGGTGCTGCGGTAGCATTATTGCCGTTACTGGTCACAGGTTTGAGTGGCTCCATTGCTAATTTGATACGGGAAAACGAAAATGTTGGCGTGTTAGCCGAGATTATCGCTTCGGGTCCGGTACCTTATATTTTAATACCATATGCACTTTCAGCTGTACTTGTGGCAACGATAGGTTCTGCGACTACAGCAGCCTTAACAACAGCTGGCATTATCATGCCTATGATGCCTGTATTGGGACTATCTCCCGAGTTAACCGCTTTGTCCATAGGAGCGGGCTCGCTGGCTATCACTCATTTAAATAATAGTGGTTTCTGGGTGAATGTCCTATTATTCAATCTTTCAACGAAGCAAGGTTTAAAATACATTACCTTCCCTGCTTTTGTAGCATCAGTTGTCGCCATCTGTTTGTTGTCTGTAGCTTATATGGCAGGCCTGGTTTAATCTGTGAGAATACAAAAGATAGACTCATATCCTCGGTAGGCTAAGAAATAAAGAGAAGTAATCGATCATGAAAGGAAGTCTTTTAATTGGATCAAAGAGCAATCAGCGGAAAGAACTTGAGAGCCGATACAATAGAGAGCTCTATTACTAGGGCGTTCATGCAAGGGGCAGGATATAGCAGAGAAGACCTTAAAAGTAAACCGGTTATTGGCATTTGCAATAGTTGGAGCGAGTTGAATCCTTGTAATTTAAATTTGAAATTCATTGCGGAAAATGTAAAAAAAGGGATCATAGCAGCCGGTGGAATACCCGTTGAATTCCCGACCATCTCCATAAACGAACAAACAAACACCTCGTCCTCTTTGTATTTACGTAATTTAATGGCGATGGATGTAGAGGAGATGATTAAACGCAGCCCTATAGATGGAGTCGTCTTGTTGAACGGTTGCGATAAAACGGTTCCAGCACAAATTATGGGAGCTTTAAGTGCTGGGAAACCTATGATATCTATGTCAGCAGGCCCTCGTCCGACTTCGACCTATAAAGGAGAAGTGACCACTATCCATAATCTATGGGAGAAGAAAGAGGAAAGGGAGAAGGGAGAGATCGACGAAATATCATGGGAAGCCTTTACGGATCAACTTATCCCGGGCCTCGGCACCTGCAATGTGATGGGGACAGCCTCGACCATGTCAGCTATTGTAGAAGCGTTAGGATTATCCATTCCCGGCACGGCTTTCTTGCCATCCACTTGTTCAAGCCGGCAACATGCGGCAGAAAATACAGGCAAGGTAGCTGTGCAACTAGTCAAAAACAATAGAACACCTGACCAAATTGTAAACATACAAGCATTGGAAAATGCTTTCCGTATCGTATGTGCGTTGGGGGGTTCGACAAATGCAGTGATTCATTTGGAGGCCATCGCAGGAAGAATTGGATTGAGGTTAGGCCTCGATAACTTAAGAGAGTGGAGTGAGACGACCCCGCAATTGGTATCTGTCATTCCTTCGGGCCCATACAAATTAGAAGACTTACAGGATGTAGGCGGGATTCCAGCACTCTTTAAGAACCTTTCTCGTTTACTTCACTTAGATACCCAAAGTGTAACAGGGCAGACGTGGGAAGACATCATAAATACCATTTCCGGGGGTACATCTGGAGTATTAAAAGACTTTGATAATCCGGTTAAATCAAATGGAGGCCTAGCCATTCTACAAGGGTCATTAGCACCTAATGGAGCATTGTTCAAAAGGTCGGCAGTACCTGAGGAATATTGGAAACATAGGGGACCTGCAGTCGTGTTTGATGGAATAGAAGATATGAAAGAGCGAATTGATAGTCCACACCTTGAGGTGGAATCGGATAGTGTCCTTATTTTACGTGGAATGGGACCAATCGGCGGGCCGGGAATGCCAGAAGATGCAAAAATTCCTATACCAAAAAAGTTGTGGGAAAAAGGTGTTCGGAATATGTTACGTATCTCGGATGGGAGGATGAGTGGAACTGCAGACGGGGCTGTAGTGCTCCATGTTTCACCAGAGTCTGCCGCAGGTGGACCATTAGCCATCGTTGAAGACGGAGATATTGTCGAACTTGATGCCGTTACATGCTGTTTAAATCTACATGTTAGTGAGGAAGAGATGAGGAAAAGAATGAAAAAGGTCATAGTAAAAGAAAAACCTTCTAGAGGTTATGAGAGATTATATCACGACCATGTAACACAAGCCGATTTAGGCGCGGATTTTGACTTTTTAATAAAACAAGAATCTACAGTTTTTAAGTGAGCCATATTTCTGCTCGACATCTACCAAATACGCGCTGCTCCATCCCTCGTCTAGAAAAGCTGTCTGTGATTCTTTGCTGATGCAGGAAACGGATGCGTAGATAACTATCTGTAAGCAGTGGAGAAAAAATAGAGCCTCATTTCGATTATCTGAACCCTTGTGACAGATATGTCAAGGAACAGGCGTGAAAGTATAAAAGTGACATCAGGAACGCCAAGAAACTGGAAATGTTGAGAAAAGGACAGGAAACAGCAAAAGGAAGGGGAAGAAAAATGGCTCAATTTTCTCCGCCTGATTCATTTTTGCAGCTTTTTAGACAGCTCCTTGAAAAATAAATGCACCAAAAAAGAATATGTATTCCAATTGGTTTGAATGATTTCCCTTGAGAAGCCAACGAATCTTGAAATTAAAAAAGTGAATAATTTCTATAATAACAATTGACAATTCGAAAAAGTCAATGTATCATTGCAATCAATATAAATCGCAGACTAAGAATGGAATTAGTAAAAATAGCTGTGTCCTTGTAGAGAGTCGGTGGTTGGTGAAAATCGGCAGGCGCGCATTTTGAACTCATCCAGGAGTCACTCCCTGAAATTTGTACAGTAAGGGATGTCGGTTTCCTCCGTTATCGGGATAGGCAGTGATGGCTGCCGATAAGTGGATCTGTCTCCAGGGACAGGTCAATTAGAGTGGTACCGCGAGTTGAACCTCGTCTCTATATTTCGATATAGAGGCGGGGTTTTTTGTTTTTTATCATAAATTTAGAAGGGGTGCAGAGAAATGGGCAGAAAAATTTGGGTGTTTGATACAACGTTACGAGATGGCGAGCAGGTACCAGGTGCGAAATTAAATCTTTATGAAAAAGTAGAAATTGCACAGCAACTGAAAAAATTAGGCGTCGATATTATTGAAGCGGGATTCCCGGCTTCTTCCCAAGGTGATTTCGACGCGGTCCAGGCGGTTGCCCAAAAAGTAGGGAACACGAGCGACATCATGATTACTGCCCTCGCGCGTGCAGTGCAGGCAGATATTGATTCCGTCTATCACGCAGTGAAAGATGCGGAAAATCCAATGATCCACATGGTGCTCGGCACTTCTGACATTCACGTGGAGAAAAAGTTCAGTAAATCCAAAGACCAAATTCTGCAAATTGGCGTAGATGCAGTGAAATATGCGAAAACCTTACTCCCTGAAGTACAGTATTCCACGGAAGATGCTTCTCGCTCGGAGTTCGAATACTTGTGGAAAACGATTGAGGCGGTCATGAAGGCAGGCGCCACCATGATTAACGTACCGGACACGGTAGGCTATGCGGAACCTGAAGAATTCGGTGCGATGATCTATAAATTAAATGATCGGATGAAAAACGTAAATCCAGACGTGTTATTGAGTGTTCATTGCCATAATGATTTAGGTATGGCAACTGCCAACACATTGGCAGCTATCAAAAATGGCGCCGATAAAGTGGAATGTACGATCAACGGCATCGGTGAGCGTGCGGGCAACGCAGCATTGGAAGAAGTGGTCATGGCGTTACACACCCGGAGTGCCGTTTATAATGCAACTACACGTATTAACACAAAGGAGATCATGAACACGTCCCGCCTAGTATCCAGCTTTATGGGACTTGACGTGCAGGTGAACAAAGCCATTACGGGAGATAATGCGTTTGCCCATTCGTCAGGTATTCACCAAGATGGTTTGTTGAAATCAAGGGATGCTTATGAAATTGTGCATCCTGAAGATGTAGGACTTGATGATATGGAACTCGTCCTGACGGCACGTTCTGGCCGTCATGCTGTTAAGAATGCACTTGAAAAACTAGGGTTCTCCCAGCTGGCCCCAGATGACTTTGAAGGAATTTTTGAAGGGTTCCTGGCTTTGGCAGATGCGAAAAAAGAAGTATATGACCATGATTTATATGTAATTATTGAAAATTATTATGAAAAGCATGATAAAACGAATGTGACAAATTTCAGCGACCATTTCTTTGAAATTGAAGATCTACAAGTCATCAGCAACTCAAGCTTCCCTAGTGCAAGTGTCAAAATCCGTAGGGGAGGCGAAGTATTCCATTCAAGCGCTGTCGGTACAGGACCGATTGATGCCTTATATTCAGCAATCGCAGAGGTCACAACGATTAAAGTCAAATTGGTGGAATACGATATTAACAGCGTTTCAAGAGGGAAGGATGCACTTGGTAAAGTGAAAATCATCATCGAACACGACGGTGAAACATATATCGCAAAAGCAGCAGACACGAATATATTAAAAGCCAGCGCCTTGGCCTATATAAATGCCATCAATAGCATAGTATCAGCAAGCTTGAGAAAAGTATTGGTAGAAGGGATGGTTATAAACGGATAAGACGAGTAAGAGGGGGCCGTGGCGATGCCACGGCCCTCTTTTTCAATATATCTACTCAGAATAATTGTATCATAAGCCACTCTATATTATAATTATTTAACATACTATTCCCATATTTCAGTCATGCAAAAGGTCGTCTATCGCATTAATACAACACTTAGTATTTGATTTTTAACCAACTTAGGTAAGTATACATAGTAGTTATATTTTAACCATATATCTTCCAGTATCTTTGAAACGGCATGACGATCGGGGGAGCATACGTTGAAAAACAAATCATTCGTCAATCGGTTTCATATTATGACAGTGTCCCTGAAAGGGATCTCACAAGTCATTTTGATAGAAAATGCCGTTACGGGAGCTATCATTCTGCTTGCCATTATGATATCTTCCTTTTCTTTAGGAGTCATTGCTATGCTATCGGCAATGATTGGCACATTATTAGGCAAATTGGGCGGTGCTGATGAAGAGAGTGTTAATCAAGGGCTATTTGGTTTTAACTCTGTGCTTACAGGTATGGCTCTTTACTTGTTTTTAACTGGTCCATACCATTGGATCCTTAGTCTGATCGGCGCCTTTCTTGCTGCCATCGTAACTGCCGCATTTATGCATGTGATGAAAAATACGGGCATACCGGTTCTAACATTCCCTTTTGTTGTATTAACTTTGTTTACCTTGCTCGTTTCTTATCGTTTAAGTGCAGTACATACGAGTAACGCACTCGTTCCTCAAAGTTTATGGCAATGGAAATTAGATATTACGGGGCCGTTTAATTTGAAAGAAGGTATCTTTACCGGGATTGGACAAGTATTTTTTCTCGATTATACATTATCCGGAGTCCTGCTTTTTGTTGCTGTTTTTTGGGCTGGTTGGCGAATTGGTCTTTATGCTTTTTTAGGGAATGCAGGAGCTTTATTAACAGCTTTAATACTAGGAGCAGAACGCTCATTAATATTTGTAGGATTGTACGGCTACAATGGTATTTTAACTGCCATCGCAGTAGCAGTCGTATTTAATACGAGCAAACAGCGCCTTTCTTATGTTACGGGAATCATTGCTGCGTGTTTGACCGTTCCAATCGCAGCGAGTATTCATTCGTGGCTTCTGCCTTTTGGTCTACCTCCATTAACCATGCCCTTTGTCTTAAGCACATGGATATTTCTTAGCGCAAGGAAAGTACTACCTAATTTATAATTTTATTTTAATTGTCGGGAACCTGGTACTATTTAATATTAGTAGCGTTTCAAGAGGGAAGGATGCACTTGGTAAAGTGAAAATCATCATCGAACACGATGGTGAAACATATATCGCGAAAGTAGTAGACACAAATATATTAAAAGCGAGCGTCTTGGCTTAATATGAATGCCATCAATAGCATAGTATCAGCAGGGTTGAGAAAAGTAGTATAAACAGATAACACAAGTTAGAGAGGGGCTGTGGCAATGCCATGGCCCTGATTGTTTTACTACTACTTCTAATATATAATTCACAACACTGAAAGACAAATGAGGGAAAGACAATGCGGAATTCGTGTGGAAAATAAAAATAAGATTGAAAGAAAATATAAAAAAGAGGTTCATTCCAGCATTTAATTTAATAGTGACTCTACTAAGGGGCTGTCTAGGGGATCAGGTCAAACTGATTTCTGTACAGTCTCTTTTTTTAATTTTTGAAAGCCTTTTTGTCGCTGAAAAATATCCTAGTAGCTAACTATCCTTATCAATCGACACCTCCTGTGCAAAGCCGACTAAAATTTGTTTTTGGGGCAATTTCTGTTCCTCACTCTTAATGGCTTTTAAAAAATAGACAATAAAACAGTATTTAAAAAATTTTAAACATATTGCGTAATGAGTTTTTTTGGTGTATAAATGAACTAATACTAAAAAAAATGTTGTAAAGGTACAATTTAAAAAATTTTGGCGGTGCAATATGGAAAATGTATATAAACGAATTAGGGAACTGCGTGTTAAAGCCGGAAAAACATTAAAAGAGCTAGGGGAAGAGACAAATTTAACAGCGAGCTTCCTTTCGCAAGTTGAGCGAGGGAATTCCTCATTAGCCATTGGATCATTAAAGAAAATTGCAGACGCACTCCAAGTCCATATCTCTTATTTCTTTGATGAGATGGATGACGAACAGTTTGTCTTAGATCCTGAAACTCAAGAACGAGTCAAAACAAATAATTTAGAAACAGAATATATACGTTTAAATGGCAAATTTCCTCAGCGTTCCCTTGCCCCATTTTTACTTAGGCTGGCCCCATATCAAAAGAAAACACAAACTTTTCAGTATGCAGGAGAAGAATTTTATTATGTTTTAAAAGGGGCTGTTATTTTTACGATTGATGAGAAAGAGCACTATGTAAAGCAAGGTCAATGTATCCACTTCCCAGCTCATTTGGAGCATTACGGAGAAAATCCGTTAAATGAGGTGACTGAACTTCTCGCTGTCGTTACGCCGGTCATTTTTTAAGAGAAGGAGGAAAGAAGGATGAGTCTTCTAACGGTAAATGATTTAACGATTAGTTTTAATAGGGATGATAAAGAGATCACTCCGGTGGATCGGGTATCATTTCAAGTTAATAAAGGTGAGACCGTGTGTTTAGTAGGTGAATCAGGCAGTGGTAAAAGTGTAACGAGCCTATCTATTATGCGGTTAATAGAATTTGACAATGGCAAAATTAGCGAAGGGGATATTCTTTTTGAGGGAAGGTCTATCTTAAATAATACAAAAGAAGAAATGAGATTAATGCGAGGGAAGGATATCGCTATGATCTTTCAAGAGCCAATGACAGCTTTGAACCCCGTAGTTCCTATTGGCAATCAACTAGTTGAGTCTATCCTGTTGCATAAAAAAATAGATAAAAAAAGTGCAAAACTGCGTGCGGTCGAACTACTGGAATTGGTTGGAATTTCAGATGCTGCCCGTAGATTTTCCCAATATCCTCACGAGTTATCGGGAGGGATGAGGCAGCGGGTCATGATCGCAATGGCCTTGTCCTGTGATCCCAAGTTGCTGATTGCAGATGAGCCAACTACTGCTCTAGACGTCACGATTGAAGCTCAAATTTTAAAACTACTGAATGACCTGAAGGACAAATTAAAAATGTCCATCATATTCATTACTCACGACATGGGGGTTGCTGCAGAAATTGCCGATCGGATTGTTGTTATGTATGCAGGAAAAGTTGTAGAGGATGCAGAGGTGTTTTCCATTTTTGAACAACCTTTGCATCCATATACGGAAGGGTTGTTACGATCCATTCCTAGTACCGAAAGCGATCGCAACCAACCACTTCTTTCTATTAAGGGCTCTATTCCTGCATTGGCTAATATGCCAACCGGTTGTCGTTTTCACCCGCGTTGTGAGTATGCAACTGAGAAGTGCTTTGAGGAAGAACCTCCTTTGATGCCAGTTGGACAGCATCGGGTAGCTTGTTGGAACTATGAACGTCTACTGGAAAATCAGAAAGGATGTGAGTAGGTGAAAAGTGTGGTCGAAAGCAATGACAAAAAGTCTTTGCAAAATTTGAATGGACCAGTAACCAACGATAACCTTTTCGTTGTAAATAACGTTAAAAAGTATTTTAAATTGAAAAAAGGGATTTTTTCAAAGGAACAACAGTACATCAAAGCGGTTGATGACGTTTCTTTTGCTATTAGGAAAGGGGAGACCCTTGGTATTGTAGGTGAATCGGGATCTGGCAAGTCAACCTTAGGCAGATTATTAATCCGACTTCATGAGGCAACGGCAGGAGAGGTCTTCTTTGAAGGCAAAGAGATTACGGCAATGTCGAAACATGAGTTTCGAAACTTACGTAAGGATATGCAAATTATTTTCCAAGACCCATTTGGTTCATTAAACCCAAGGATGAAAGTCCAGGAATTAATTTCCGAACCTTTCGATATTCATACTTCTTTGACGAAGAAAGAAAAAGAAGACAGAGTGATTGAGCTCTTAAATAAAGTAGGTTTGGATCCGGAGAAACGCTTTAATTATCCTCATGAGTTATCGGGAGGGCAGAGGCAACGAGTCGGGATTGCGCGGGCCATCGCACTGGAACCCAAATTCATATTAGCTGATGAAGCGGTTTCCGCCTTAGATGTCTCGGTCCAAGCACAGGTAATTAATTTACTTAAAGAATTGCAAAAAGAGCTGCAGCTAACCTATTTATTCATTGCGCATGGGTTAAATGTAGTCAGACATATATCTGACCGAATCGCCGTTATGTATCTTGGTAAAATCGTGGAGATAGCAGAAACAGATGAGTTGTTTAGGCAGCCATTGCACCCATACACGGCAGCGCTTTTATCAACTAATCCAATCGCTAATCCTAAGAAGAGAAGAGAGAAAATTATTTTGTCAGGCGAAATTCCATCTCCAGCAAATCCTCCTGCAGGCTGCAGGTTTCATACTAGATGTCCAATCGCTCAGGAGATTTGTAAAACGAAAGTGCCCGAGCTGTCGGGGGTACCAGAAGGAAGGCAGGTGGCTTGTCACTTCCCGCTAGTCGAGCAACATAACATAATTTAGGAGGAAATTTATTATGCAAAATGCTAAAGAGAAATACGGAGTAAAGGCAAAACCAACATACGATGGATATAAATCCTATCAATATTTGGACGCAGGAGTAGATTACAAAGAATATGAGCTGGCAAAAGAAATTGCACGTGTTGAGCCATACGTATATGAAGTATCAGATGAACAAGAGAAGCTGGTACAAAAGATCATTGAGGATGAATACATTGTTTCTCTGCACGAACACACTTTTATAACTCCGGCTAACATTGATTCGATCTTTGAATTTCGTCGTCAAGGAAGAGACTGGACAGGCTATGAAGGGTTGAGTGTTTCAGGACTGGATATCGTCTTTGAAAATTATATGGACGGCACTGCGTTCATAACTTCCAATGCAGGATGGAAGTGGAATGATGTACTTCATGATCTTGGAACGCGCTATAGTGATTTTGCCCATCAAGATATGGTAATCCGTGCTGAAAGAATCGATGATTTATACCGGGCTAAAAAAGAAGGAAAAATCGCGTTTGTCACTTCACTGGAATCGGCAACACAAATAGAGAATGAAATTGACCGCGTTGACGTGCTTTATGGATTTGGTGTTCGAGTGATGGGAATTGCCTATTCCGAAGCAAATGCACTAGGCTCGGGACTACGGGAAAAGAATGATTCGGGTCTGACTGTGTTTGGCCATAAAGTCGTTGAGCGAATGAATAAATTAGGAATGACAATTGATGTGTCCCATTGTGGAGATCAGACTGCAAGAGATGTAATTGCCGCAAGTAACAAACCTATTTTCATAACACATGTTGGTGCACGCGCATTATGGGATATTTCACGTTTAAAGCCGGATGATGTGCTAAAAGCTTGTGCAGAAAAAGGCGGAGTAATTGGTATTGAGGCTGCACCGCATACAACTTTGACGCATAATCATCCAGACCATTCCATTGAGTCCGTAATGGAACACTTCGAATATGTTGTTAATCTTTGCGGAATTGATCACGTAGCATTTGGTTTGGATACATTGTATGGAGATCATGTAGGATTGCATCATGCTTTTGCAGGAGCACTTTCCATCAAATCAGCGCATGCAGGTCCACAGTTTGAAGAGGTAGAGTATGTGAAAGGTCTTGAAAATCCTACGGAAGCGTATCAAAATGTCATCCGTTGGTTAGTAAAGCATGGATATAGCCAAGAAGACATCCGCAAGGTGATGGGACGAAATGTTCTTCGGGTTTTAGAAGAAACATGGGCGAAATAAGGAGGAGCATTTGGATGAGAAATATTTCAAAATGGCTGATAGGTTTAAGTTTACTTGCCATCTTCTTAGTTGCATGTTCAAAAGATAATTCGCAGAATGAAAACAAAAATAATGATGAAGCCAATCAGGAGGCAAACACAAGTGAACCTGTGGCGGGCGGAGAAATTTCAATGCCGATTGCGGCTGATCCGACGTTCAACACTTGGCATCCGAATGCATATGCCGAATCCAATATTGTCAACCGTATTATTTTTACAGGATTGACTAAGCCAGGTAAGGATTTAACGCCAGCACCTGCTCTTGCAGAGAAATGGGAAGCGTCAGAAGACGGTTTAACATGGACATTCCATCTGCGTGAAAATGTCAAATGGCATGACGGCGAGCCGTTTACAGCCGAAGATGTCGTGTTTACGTTTAACAACCTTGTTCTAGATGGTTCGATGGGGGCGAATGGGGCTTCCAACTATAAATCCTTAAAAGAGGTCACGATGGTCGACGAACATACAGTCGAGTTTCATTTAGAACGTCCATGGGCTGCACTGCCGGCTTATCTGGCATTTAACTCGGAAATCATGCCTAAGCATAAGCTGGGTGAAGGAGATCCTTGGAATAACACCGATTTTAATAAGAAAAATCCAATGGGAACGGGTCCGTATAAAATCGAAAGCTTTTTACCCGGACAAAGTGTGATACTCGTAAAAAACGAAGATTTTTATGAAGGCGTACCTAATCTGGACAAGGTTACATATAAAATTGTACCTGACGCCAACACACAAATTGCGCAAGCATTCAGTAAGGAACTGGATTACTTTGTATTGGAAGATATGTCGGCTCTTAAACGGATTGAAAGTTCAAAGGATTTGGAAGTGACTTCCGCAGACATAACAAGATACTTCTGGATAGCGCTGAATCACGAAGATGAGAGATTTAAAGATGTTAGAGTCAGCCAAGCGATAACACATGCAATTGATCGTCAGGCTATTATTGATTCTGTTATGCAAGGGTACGGCACAATCGCTCATGGTCCGATCACTCCTGACCAAGAAGTGTATTATACGGATGAAGTAGAGCAATATCCCTATGATGTAGAGAAGGCTAAACAATTGCTTGCAGAAGCGGGATGGGAAGATACGAATGGCGATGGAATTGTAGAAAAGGATGGAAAACCATTTACCATTACATTTGATATTGCCATACAAGGTGATTTGGAACGGATTGCTCAATTGGTCCAGCAATATCTCATTGAAGCAGGAATCGATGTTAAACTCAATGTCTTGGAATGGAATGCGATGATTCAAAAAGACATCATTGAGCGGGATTACGAAATGCTGCTGAACTGGTGGTCCTACCCTACAGATCCGGATGTATATGCTCAATACAGTTCGGAAAACGCCGGAACAGGAAATAATATCCCAGGTTACAAAGATCCTAAATTAGATGAATTGCTATCAAAAGGGCAAGCAACCAGTGATCAAGAAGAGCGAGCTGCGATTTATCGAGAAGTTCAAGAATATATGTCTGAAACGCTGCCGTATATTTATTTATGGTACCCGAAAGAACTACAATTGCGTAACAGCAAATTAAAGGGATTACCGGATATGTACTATGGCGCAACTCTCCATTATATCCATGAATGGTATTTAGAAAATTAATTCGGCTGGGGGATAAAGACTCACTCTTTATCCCTCTTTTACAAGGAGGTGTAGGTTATGACACAATTCATTGCAAAACGACTTTTTCAGAGTATCATTCTCATCTTCATCGTTACAGTCATTACATTTTTTATTATGAATTTAGCTCCTGGTGGACCATCTTCTATGATGCGCATGGATGCTACGGCAGAAGAGCGTGCAGCTATCGCTGAGCAATTGGGCTTAAACGAACCGGTAATTATTCGTTATAAGGATTGGTTATTCTCTGCCCTGTCTGGAGACCTGGGTATATCACTTTCCAGTGGTCAGCCCGTCATAGAACGAATACAGGAGCGTTTTCCCTACACTTTTCAGTTGACCGCAGTAACACTTATTGTTTCTACCGTTTTGGGGATTTTGTTAGGTGTTTTGTCAGCGATCCGAAGAAACAAATGGCAAGACCATCTTATCAATTTTGGAAGTGTAGCGGGTCTTTCTATTCCTTCATTTTGGATGGCAATTATGTTTATTTTGCTTTTTTCTGTAGAACTGCAATGGCTCCCTTCGTCGGGAGTAGGAGATGCCTCGTTTGCCGATAAATTCAAAAGTATGCTTATGCCAGTTGTTATATTATCTGCAAGCACCCTGCCTACAATTGTGCGCTTCACCCGCTCCTCTATGTTAGAAGTAATCAATCAAAACTATGTACGAACTGCAAGAGCTAAGGGAGCCAAGGAGAAAAAAGTGATTTATTATCATGCTTTAAAAAATGCGCTAATTCCAGTCGTGTCGATAATTGGGGTTTTGATTCCTCGCCTCCTTGGCGGCGCTGTCATTGTAGAAACGGTATTTGGATGGCCCGGAATGGGGCGCTTAATTGTTGAAGCTTCACAAGGGCGGGACTATAACTTGGTCATGGGTGTTACTGTTTTTGTCACAATCCTAGTTATTATTTCGAATTTTGTCGTTGACATAATCTATTCCAAGCTGGACCCAAGAATGAAAGCCTATTAAAGAGCGTAGGGAGGGATGCAAAATGTCCATTACGACAACCAATGATACAGTGGGTCTTCCAAGTAGTCAGGTGAAACCGAAAAAGATTAACGCATGGGGACGAATAAAAAAGAATAAAGCAGCAATGGCGGCTTTAGTATTTTTAATAGTCACCCATATTCTTGTGTTTGTAGGTCCATTTGTTTGGACCGTAAACCCGGATGCCACAAGTCCGGCCAATATGTTACAGGGAATAAGCAGCGCCCACCCATTAGGCACGGATGATCTGGGAAGAGATGTATTGGCCCGCATGATGAAGGGGGGACAAATTACACTTTTAGTCGGTTTCGGGGCGATGGCTTTTACCATATTGATTGGCGGCCTCGTTGGAATGCTTGCCGGGTACTATGGCAAATGGGTAGATGTAATTTTAATGCGCTTTACGGAGGCAATGCTCTCAATTCCTAACTTCTTTTTAGCTCTTGTAGCACTTACTGTATTTGGAAAGAGTCCCATGATGGTAGTCTTGGTGATTGCCTTTACATCATGGATGGAAATTGCGCGGGTTGTCTACGGGGAAACATTGAAATGGAGAAAAAGCGAGTTTGTAGAAGCATCCGAAGCACTCGGGTCTTCCTCCATCCGAACTTTGGTAAAGCATATAATGCCTCAAATCATTCCGTCTATTATAGTGTCAAGTACGCTTGGGATTGCATGGGCGATTCTAACTGAAAGTGCTATCAGCTATTTAGGGTTAGGCATTCAGCCGCCTACTGCTACGTGGGGCAATATGCTGCAAAATGCTCAACAATATATTTGGACAACTCCGATGCTCGGAATTTTGCCTGGCATAGCCATTGCGTTAGTTGTACTAGCATATAACTTCTTGGGTGATGGCTTGCGAGATGCCTTGGATCCAAAGCATACGGGAGGGAATTAAAATGCAAGTTCAATCGGAGCATATAAATATAAATGGAGCATCTTTGTACGTAACCCAAATGGGTACATCCAATAAGGAAAAGATCATTTTCCTGCATGGGGGTCCTGGATTAGGGGATTCTCGTGCAGATCAAGTCACCTTTGCACCTTTAGCCGATCAGTATCATGTGACGTTCATTGATTTACGTGGATGCGGCAAATCTTCGGATACGCCGCCCTTTACCCATGCCCAGTGGGTTGAGGATATTGAGACGCTTCGAAAAACACTGGGTTTCACAAAATTTGCGCTCCACGGTTCTTCGTATGGAGGATTTTTAGTACAGGAGTATGCCGCGAAGTATCCTGAAAATGTCTCGCATATAGCCTTAAACGTAACTTGCCCGGATGGAACGAACGATTTGAAAGCCATTGAAAATGCGAAACAGAGTGATCGGTGTCACTTGTCAGACAAAGAACTGGAAAGACTATTTCAAGGGGAAGTAATGAACAACGAGGACTTCCGTTATTTGTACGCGGGGATTCAACCGTTATATATGGTCACTGCCGATAAAGAACGGGATGAGGAAAAGCTCAACCAGATTATGTTTCATTATCAAACACATAATGAAGCATTTCGGAATTTAAAAAACTTCGATATGAAACCCGTTTTGGGAAGGTTAAACATGCCTGCTCTCATCACTGCTGGTGAGAAGGATTGGATTACCCCTCCTCTATATAGTGAGCAAATTCATGAATTAATGCCAAGTTCAGCATACGTCCTTTTTAAAGATTATGGCCATTCCTTAGTTCGTGAACAGTCGGTAATTTATTTGGAATTATTAAGAAGGTTTTTGAGTAATCGCATTGAGGCCCGGAAAGAGAAATACGAAGTAATAGGAGGAGAGATTTTATGATAACAGAAGTGAATGGATGTTCAATCTACTATGAAATTTTTGGTGAAGAAAACACGGAAACTATTTTCTTTATCCATGGGGCGCCTGGTTTAGGAGATTGCCGAAGCGATATTAAAGCATTTTCCTCATTATCTAAAAACTTTAGACTCGTCTTTTTAGACATGAGAGGAAGTGGGCGTTCGGCAGATGTTCCTCCTTATACACATGAGCAGTGGACAGCAGATATTGATGAACTTAGGAAACAAGTAGGCGTTGATAAAATACATATATTGGGTGGTAGTTATGGCGGTTTCTTGGCATTGGAATATGCGATCCGTTATCCTGACCAAGTTCTTAGCGTCATGTTGAGAGATACAGCAGCTAACAACAATTCAAGTGAAGATTCGATCAATAGAGCTTTGGAAGCCAATTTAAAGGGCTTGAATGAGGATAATTTAGTTCGTCTGTTCCAAGGGAAAGTGCGTACAAATGAAGAACTAAAGGATACATTTTTCAAGATACAGCCACTTTATACAGTAGAATATGATGAAGAAAAAACAAGAGAAAAAATTGACTCGATTTATTATCATTATGCCACCCATAATTACGCCTTTAGTGAAAACAAAAAAACATATGATATTAGTGAGGATATTAAATCCATCAAAGTTCCCGTGCTCATCACGGTAGGGATCCATGACTGGATTACTCCGGTTGAATCCTCTGACTTGCTGGCAAAGAATATTCCTGACAATACGTATATTAAGTTTGAGAACAGCGGTCACTCACCGCATATTGAAGAGAATGAAAAATATTTAGAACATGTTAGAGAATTCCTATCTAGTGTTACGGCAAAACAACAATAACATGCAGTAGTATTCGCGATGTGTCTTAAAGCCCTTGCTGCAATTCCTTGGGCAACCATATGATTTTTAGTAATTAGCGGCTAAATGGCAGAAGGTCCTTCCTGACTCGGAAGTTTATGGAAATCGGGGAACTACATAAAAGGTTTTGATTTACGAAAGAACAGGAAACTCGCCCGTACATTATTGTGAGGGCGAGTTTCCAATTTACTTGCCAATAGTAGCGGCTGCTTCGCAGGAGCGTAGCGACGAAACAATCATTCGTTTCATCTCCCCCCTAAGCTTCGTGTTGAAGTGGGAGACTGTCGTTAAAGAAAACCCAATATGTGCCGATATGAAGAAGTAAGAAGCTGGAAAGGACGGCGTTGGGATATGCAAGTGTATAACGGAATGAAAGCAAGTCCGTTCACCAAAACTTATTCACCCCAGATCATTCAAAAAGTGAATGATGAGAATGCAGAAAAACCTATCAAAAGAGATTCGATTATGATTAGCGATGAAGCACGAGCGCGGCTAGGGAATTGGCAAGAAAGATCTGCCAACATGATTGAAAGCTTAATGGAAAAACTCCAAAAAGTTCAAGAAGCAAAAAGTAATTTAATTGAACGTACATTAGAGGCTGGGGAAGAACTTTCGACGATTAAAGAGCAACTGGGAGCATTCGATGAGCAAATTACTGAAATCGAAGAACAAATGGCAGCAATAGAAGCTCAGAAACGAGAAAGAGAACAGCGTGAACAAGAAGAAAAGCAACAAGCTGCTACTAAAACACAGGAAAAATCTGAAGATGTGCAATTGACATCTCTTCTTCAATCAGCCCAATCCCTTGAACAAGTTAGTGCGTTAAAACAGGTGAAGGTGCCAATCGAAAATGCGCATCGTCGACTCAAAAATGAAATGGAATATGACCTAGAACGTGGAACATCAATAGAGAGTAAGGCAAAGAAAATTAACGAACTTGCTGGGCGTATGCGAAGCATCGACAGCGAGATCAACAACCAAATTAGAAAAGCAAAAGAATCTTCTAACGAAATAAATGGGAAAGTTTCTGTGGAGGAAGAGCAAGAAGAGTTAGTAAATGAATGAACCTCATAATGAATTTCAAAGTATTTAAAAATACAATTCTTTGTATTATGCTGCTTGCAGCGTTTGATGTTTCGTTTCTATCCTAATCCGATCGGTGGCTAAGCCCTTAGAATTCCTTTAAATAAGCTGCCATCATTTCTTCTTTCTACATACTTTGGATGTCTAATGTGATCCTTTATCAATAAACAGCAGCCGGGTTGTTGGCAATCGATGCTATGTGGGGACCTGAAACATAAGATGTCCAATTTAAAAGTAGTGCAGGATAAGTACGACCCTGTAACAATTATAGGCCAATTAGTATCCGGTGAATATAAGACCGGAAATTTTATTGGAACAGGTAGTTATATTAAATAAAGGGAAGAAAAATGCCTTGACCCAAGGTGTTTTTCTTCCCTTTATTTATGTCACTGTTAAATCTTAACGGGGCTTATTGAAAACATTCAGTTTCTGGATATTGGCAAGTGGCCTTTTTTCATAATTAAATACCAGCAATTAGATTTGTTCGCCAGTAGACCCAAAACCGATGCCGGAAAGTATAGAAGGGATTGCCAATTTGATAAAGTCTTCTGGCAGCATCTCCTTACCGTTTCTTCTCCATTCTACAGAAGTCCCGTAAATCCCCCAGCTTAATAGGACAGCAGTAATTTTTAGAGCTTCATCTTCTTCAGTTTTATTTTGGAATAACAACATTTTGTAAAAAATGATTTCGAGCTGTTCTCGAATAATACGAGCAATGGTATCCTCGTATCCTCTATGACAACGATTGGATAATGACATTTGAAAATTTGTGATCGCCGTGAAAATGTTGACTAATGTTTCTTCATCTAGCTCGTTATTTCGGTAGTCATCACAATCTAAATTTACTAACAGCACTTCTGATAACACTTTTTCCAGTAAATCGTATATATCCTCAAAATGATAATAGAAAGTGGCACGATTGATCATAGCCTCAGCTGTAATATCCTTAACAGTAATCTCCTTAAATTCTTTTTTCCCGGAAAGTTCGATAAAAGAATCCATGATTAACTTACGGGTACGTTGAATTCGGGGATCCGTCTTTGGTTGAGTCATGTAAATCTCCTTCCTACTTTTTAGACAATTTTCTCAATGTGTTGGATAAACGACAAATCTAATAAAGCATTGGTTTTGATGCTATCCATTATGATCTACAATTCAATTGTATAGCAAATTAAAGGCGTTGTTTCAGTACACGCATAATAAAAATCACACCAGGAGGAATACAAATGATTAAAATTGGTATTATTACAGGGAGTACTCGTGATTCTCGAGTAAACGTTCAAGTTGCAGAATGGGTGAAATCCATTGCGGATCAGAGAACGAATGCCGAATTTGAGGTGGTGGATATTAAAGAATACAATCTGCCAAAATTCAATGAACCGATCCCTGCAATTATGTCACAGGATTATCAAGCACCAGAAGCAAAGGAATGGTCACAAAAAATTAATGAACTGGATGGCTTTGTTTTTGTCACTCCGGAATATAACAAAGCCATTACGTCCGGGTTAAAAGATGCGATCGACTATCTATATGTTGAGTGGAATAATAAAGCCGCCGGAATTGTAAGTTATGGTTCAACTCTTGGCGTTACAGCAGCTAACAATTTGCGACTGATTCTAACTGTACCAAAAGTGGCAACAGTAGGCACTCAGCCAGCACTCAGTCTTTTTACTGATTTTGAAGAAATGCGCACCTTTAAACCGGCACCTTTTCATGAAGAAACCGTTCAAACGATGCTAAATGAAGTCGTCGTTTGGTCTACTGCATTGAAAACCATTAGATAATAGTTTCAATAAATGTGCCAAAGCGAGAGAAAGGAAGATTGCTTCTTTTTCCTCGCTTACTGTATAGAAATGAGGGGAAACAAATTGAAGAATAATCTTAATATGATTTGTGATTTAGAAACGGGTGTATGCGGAGTAGCTGGAGAAGAAGATATGGAGATCATTGATTTTAATCAACCAGAAAAAAAGGTGAATCTTTATTATGTAACGGATCCTATTTGTTCCCACTGCTGGGCCATTGAACCGACACTCCGCCGTTTTTTAGAGCAATATGGTCATTATTTTAACTTTCATACGGTTATGGGTGGCTTACTGGAAAAGTGGCATGACGGACCAATTGATCCTGCAAACGGCATTTATAAACCAGCTGATGTTGCAGGACATTGGAGAGAAGTGGGTGAATATTCAAGAATGCCGATTGATGGCACTTTAATGATTGATAATCCAGTTCAATCCTCTTACCCGGCCTCTCGTGTATGTAAAGTAATTCAAAAAAATCATGACGATGCCACAGCATTTGTCTATTTACGCCGCGCAAGGGAAGCACTTTTCGCATTTAATCAAAATATTTCAGACCAATCCGTTCTAATTGAAATCGTAAACAAACTGGGTCTTGACGGAGAAGCCACTGTACATGAAGCAGAACAGCCAATCGGACAACAATTATTGAATAAAGATTTTGAGCTAACAAGAAGCTTAGGGGCTAGAGGTTTTCCTACGATTATTATGATGAATGAGGAGAATAAAGGTGTGAAGATTGTTGGGGGACGCCCATTTGAATACTATGTTGATGGATTAAAACAAGTTTTACATTTGGAAGAACTTCAACCAAAACAACAGCCGTCTCTTTCCAGTTTGCTTGAAAAAGAAAAACTGCTATTTTCCAAAGAAATTGAAGTCATGTACGACGTTGAACAATTAGAAGTTCATGCTTTTATTGAAAAAGAGCTTTCACCAGACCGTTATCAGGCAAAGGAAATTCTAGGGGAATTCTATTTTACAACTACTAATTAAACAAAGGAGAATGAATATGGCATACGTATTACAAGTGGATTTTAAAATGGATGGACCATTCGGAGATGAAATGGCGGAGGCGTTTACTGATTTAGCAAAAAGCATCAACGAAGAAGAGGGGTTCATATGGAAGATTTGGACAGAGAACCCCGAAACAAAAGAAGCTGGCGGGATTTACAGTTTCGAAACAAAAGAAACAGCTGGAAAATATCTAGAAATGCACGCTAAAAGATTAGCGGGCTTTGGAGTTACGGACATCAACGCAAAGATATTTGACGTTAATTCTAAGCTTACTGCTATTAATAAAGGACCGATAAAGTAATCAAAAGGTACTGGGACAGTTCAGAACTGTCCTAGTCCTTTCGTCAAAATCTATTTCACATAATGCTTTTTAAAATCAGGATGGATCGAAAATTTACGACGTAAATGGATGAGGTTCTTCCCAAAACTTTCTTCCAAGAGCTCTCGATGTTTCTCCATGATTTCCATGAGATACAAATCATGAATCATGACTTCTGTAATGGGCATGACCAAACCGACATGCATGGTCCATGCTGCGCGGCTATCTTTCCCCAGTGAGACAATCCCCGCAACTACTTCTGAATCATCCCCACTAAAAACAAGCCATTGGCCGCCATATTCTTCTGTAATTTCATGACCCATATAATGCAAGTAAACAGTAGCAAAATCGGAGACGATTTCTCCGTACGCAATAATGATTACATGGACCCCTCGATTTGCGGCCTGCCTAAGTTCAGGCTCCAGTTCCTCGTATTCCTCTTTCCAAATTTCTAAGAGAATTCTTTTTTTAGCAGCTGCTATACATGTTTTTACTTTATCGAGTATTTCATTACGTCCCATGATATTCCAGATATTTTCACGGTCATTTGTGGAACTTTCGAATTCCGCTAATGATTTTTCCGCCAGTTCAAAATTCTCTTCCGCTCTTATTCGGCGATTTTTAATCAACTCTTTGGCAGGGACGGGCGTATACTGTGGCGTATTTCCGAGACTCACCAGAATATCTCCGCGCATGACAAGACTGTCCAGCACTTCATATATTCTGGAACGCGGAACTCCGGAATTTTTGGCTACTGCATAACCGGTTAATGGTGATTCTTCCAATAGGGTAAGATAGGCTTTCGCTTCATATTCGGTAAAATTCAGATTTTTTAATGTATCCAAAATAGTTTCCTTCATAAATCCTCCTACGTAAAATTAGTCGCTACCTTTGTAACTAATATTTTAACAAAACGTATTGATTTTTTCCAAAGACCTCTGCTATATTTGAGTAGTTACTTATGTAGTCACTAAAAAGGAAGTGAGAACTCTTTATGGACAATTTACTAACCTATATCTCAATAGCTGCGATGATTGTGATCATACCCGGAGCAGATACGATGTTACTTGTAAAAAACACACTTAGCTATGGTCCAAAAGCTGGGCGTTATACAGTCCTTGGAATGGCAATGGGGCTTTCTTTTTGGACATTGATTGCGATACTTGGCTTGTCAGTTGTCATTGCAAAGTCCGTCGTTCTTTTCAGTATCATCAAATATTTGGGAGCCGCTTACTTAATTTATTTAGGGATTAAAAGTTTTTTTACAAAAAGCGTATTTTCTTTAAAAGACATTCAATCTCAAGCCAATACGCCTACAAAATATTCAAATCGGCATAATAAAAGTTCTTTTATGCAAGCGCTGCTTAATAATATCCTGAATCCAAAGACTGTTTTAGTTTATATCACAATCATGCCGCAGTTTATCAATTTGGACGGAAATGTCAAACAGCAGTTGGTCGTATTAGCCTTCATCCTAACCTTCCTCGCTGTATTGTGGTTTCTATTTCTTGTTACCCTAATAGATTACGCAAAAAAATGGTTGAACAATCCGATATTCCAGAAGGTATTCCAAAAGTCAACAGGCTTAGTTTTAATAGGGTTTGGTGTAAAAACAGGAATTTAATATAATTGGATTCACGCCGTTCCGATCATGGAACGGTTTTTTTATTTTAAATTTCAATGGCTTGCGAACCTATATAAAAAAAAGACTGAGTGCGTTCACACTCAGTCATGCAGTTGACAGACCGTTTGAATTATTTTAGAAATGGCTAATACGGAGAGTAACCGTGCCGCCTAGTTAGCCAGTAGTGCGGCGCGGTTACTTTTATTCTTGTAAATCACGAGCAATAACGTCTATTCTATTAGTCCAAACACCGCCGGTATAATGAGAAGGCAGTCGCTTCAAATCCTCAGTTGTATCAAAACCTTCCGACCATCCTCCATTTCCCGCCACCATAATTACACGGGTCCCTACATTTTCCAATCTAGTTATAAATTTATCCGGCCAACCCCACATCCAGGGGGCATAATTTTCCGGGATATGAATTTGCGTATTATGGCAAGCCGAGGGGACATAACCTGTCCAGCCCATGGAAATATAAGGGATCATGCAACTTTTCATAGTAGCTATAGACATCACACGAAGTTCGGGGAGCATTTCTTTTACTGAGTGAATCGGTTGGTCTCCGCCGTAGACAGTCAGTTGTTTTAACTGTTCGTTTGGCAGTTTGGACAGAAATTGTGCCAGTTGAATTCCTTCCTCAGGATCATCACTTTTAATATGAATTAAAAATGATTCTTCCGGGAAATAAGACAAAACTTCTTCAAGGGAAGGCATCAGCCCCACCCCTTTACCTCGAAACGGGTATGTTTCTCCTTTATCTGCTGTATAACCATATCCAAGATCCAGTTGTTTCAGTTCTGCCATGGTGTGCTCCCGAGTCACTCCTTCACCATTCGTTCTGCACTCAAGTGTCCAATCGTGGAAAACAGCAAACTGACCGTCTTTTGTAGGGTGAACGTCAAATTCAACGACGTCGGCTCCAGCTTCAAAGGCAGCCTTCATTGAAGGAATCGTATTCTCTAAGTAAGAATGTTCTGGTTCATAGATCCTCTCTGCTGTGCATGTATCACTGGCAATCTCCTCCATAGGGAAGGTTTGGCCCATCCCTCTATGCGCTAATAGCAAAGGAGCTTCATCTTTCGCTTGAGTAAACAGATTGCTGTTATTTAAATAGATGAAGGCTGCCAGGACCAATAAAAATATGATTAGTCTTTTAATATATCTTTTAAATTTCTTCATACGACCTCCAGATTAGTGAATTCTTATAGATAACTGTCAAAGACAGTATAGCCCAAAACTATATTATAAATCTGGGGATGTAGGGAGTTTACCGTTTCTCAGTCCACCAAAAGTATTGAAATATTGTTCGGAAGTTGAAAACTAGCGAAAACACTTGTGAGGAGAGGGGGGGAACACTATCAAATGGATGCTTTATGTCTGGTATAATAATAGACGCAGTGACATATATAGCGGATGGGCGGTTGGCACTCCCTTTTGGAAAGGGGGTGTTCAAATGGTGACTTTTGAAGCAATGAACATGCTATTCCAATTTGGAATGTTCCTAGCAACAGCGGTAGTAGCTATTGCTGCGATAATTGCTCTCTACACCAACAGAAAAAAGTAACCTCCCTCCGCTACCAGGCAAGTAGATGAGATGGTTACCTTTTTTGGTTAAACATTCTTACTTCTGGCCAACCGCACTTCAAGCGGATGTCAGCTGCAATCGACCGGGTGTTGGCGCACTCGGTCTTTTTTAGTATATGTTTACTTTACCACAGTCATACAAAGAATACACCTTGAAAAGTATCAAACCGCCTATGGTAAGATCTTTTGCAATCCGAGGAAAACCAACTGTCAAAGATGTCTTCCTTGCTAACCTAGAATCCTATCGGATAAGCGGGTTCGTCATTACTATGTTCAAACGTTTCGATAAACTTTTCGAGGGTGGAAGTTAAATATGCGTCTTTTCGTCGAATGAAGACGGTATTGATTTTGCTGTATTTTTCGGGCAAGTAATGACAGTGGACCAGTTCTTTTTCTGCTAAATGGGAGACGGCTGATTTGGGAACAAACGTAATGCCAAGTCCCATGACTACGCTCCCTAGTATTGTTTCCAAGGTTCCGAATTCCATCACTTTTTGAGGGGTTATGTTTTGATCTTTATACCAGGTTTCCAATCTTGCCCGGTAGCCGCATCCTTTGCTGAAGCATAGGAACGGCTCTTTTTTTAATTGCTCCACTGACGTTTTCGATTTGTCTGATAGTATGACTAGCTCTTCTTGAAAAACGTCATGGGAAACCAGTTCAGGGTGTTGGTCGATTTCTGTTATGAACGCACCATCCAAATGGTGATTTAGTACATCTTGTTGGAGCTGTTCAGTCACACCTGTCAGAAGAGATAAGTCTACGTTTTTATATTTTTTACTATAGGCAGACAAGATAACCGGTAATTTAATGACGGTTTCCACGGATCCGATTTCCAGTTTGCCTGCTGGTTCTGTTTTACTTTGGACGACTTTTTTCATTTCATTCGTAAGTGATAGGATTTTCTCGCAATAGACGAGCAATTTTTTTCCTTCAGGTGTTAATGTCATTCCACGGTTATGACGGTTAAAAAGTGCCGTATTCATCTCGTTCTCCAGCTTCTTGATTCTGGATGTAATATTGGACTGGACGTAGCTTAGTTCTTTCGCAGCTTCTGTAATGGTCCCTTTCTGGGCAACCATTTGAAAGATTTCCAAGTCTTTAAATTCCACGCGATTACCCCTTTCAATTTCCTCTCCTTCTATGGTATCACCAAAAGAGATGTTAGGCATCAATAATGTTCATTTTGAATGATATCAAACTTGTGATTCAATAAATATGTAGAAGATAGTTGAAGGAGACAAAGCTTTATGCAGAAGAATGTAGTATTGGGCGCTATGTTATGTTTGATTTCGGCGATATCCTGGGGAGCTATGTTTCCAGTGGCGAATCATGCGTTTCACCAGATTGACCCGTTTTATTTTACGATTTTCCGTTATGTCCTTGTAACGATCATTTTAATCGTGTGGTTGTTAGGGAAGGAAGGGAAACAAGCTTTTCGGTTGGAAGGGAAAGGTTGGTTGCTCTGGTTTTACGGTACTATGGCCTTTACGGTATATAATTTGCTGATTTTCTGGGGACAAGACTTATTGGGTCATCCAGGTACCATGGTCGCTTCCATTATGGAGTCTTTGATGCCGATGATTTCAATCGTCATTGTCTGGATGCTAGTACGACAACGCCCGCATGCCTTTACGTTATTTTGTGTGTTTATCGGGTTCGTTGGCGCGTTGTTAGTCGTTACAAAAGGGGATCTCGGCTCCTTTTTTGCAGCGAAAAATGACATGATTCCATCTTTATTTATTTTTCTCGCAGTCGTTGGCTGGGTTGTCTACACAATGGGCGGAAGCCGATTTAGCAAGGATGGTTGGTCTGCATTACGTTATTCCACGTTAAGTTGTTTGCTCGGAACCGCTACTGCAGTTGTTGTCGTTTGCGGCGCGACGCTTTCTGGATATGTCTCGTTTCCGACCGTTGAAACAATGATCATGACGAGCCCTCATATTGCTTTCATGGTGATCTTCCCGGGTGTAATTGCCTTGGTAGGATGGAATTATGGCGTAAGTGTCATCACACCGCTTAATGGATTGCTATTTCTTAACTTTGTACCCGTTACAACATTGGTCATTCAAATATTTCAAGGTGCCGGTATCACTGCTTACGATGCCATCGGTACTATTTTCATTATCGTATCCTTGCTTTCAAATAATATTTTTCTTAGGTTGCAGCAGAAAAACAGGGAACCGAAAGAGAAGTTTAAAGGGAGATTACAGGAAACGTAAAACGACTTCACAAACGAAGTCGTTTTTGCCGTTTCGAGGTAGGGAGGGGTTAACGAGCGTCAGTAATTTTTACCTTTCAGTGTTGTTCAACATACACCTTCACCCCTTAGCTAAAGAAGGAATAATAGCAAGCCCAATTTACATAGGTTAATTTTAGTAAGAATAATTAATATTGAACGGCTTAAACTGTTAAAATGGTCGTTTATTTTTTAAAAATTGGGGAGTGAAACATGGGTGCTATTAAGGGAAAAGAGTATATTGACCGATTAAATCTGCTAAATAATGAAATTTGGTACGATGGTGAAAAAATTGAGGGGCTGCTCTCTGAACACCCTGCCTTTAAGGGACTTATTCAGTCAAAAGCGGCTCTTTATGATTTGCAACATGACCCAAAAATAAAAGATGAGATGACATTTATTTCCCCAGTTTCAGGAGAACATATTGGTCTTTCCTATTTGCAACCAAAAACAAAAGAGGATTTAATAAGAAGAAGAAAAATGACTGAACATTGGGCCAGGTATTCAGGGGGAATGATGGGAAGAAGCCCGGATTATTTAAACACAGTATTGACAAGCTTTGCTTCTTCAGCGAGCTTTTTGAAAGACAAAGAAAATTGTTTTCCGTATAACCTGCAAGTATTTTATGAATTTTCTAGGGAAAATGACTTGTCGTTTACACATACCTTCATTTCTCCGCAAGTGAATCGTTCTCCTATCTATATCGAAAATAGCGACGAGCCAATCGCCGCAAAAATTATTGATAAAAATGAAGAAGGAATTATCATTAAAGGCGCCCGTCTTCTTGCGACTCAAGGTGGTTTAACAGATGAAGTTTTAGTATTCAGTGTTGGTAAATTTCTATTTAATGAAGATGAAGCTTTTGCTTTTTCTATCCCTTCTAACACAAAAGGAATTAGATTTATTTGTAGGGATACATTCATTGGAGGTCAATCTTCTTTTAATCATCCATTAAGCTCGCGGTTTGAAGAAATGGATTCGATCATTGTCTTTGACAATGTATTGGTGCCTTGGAATAGAGTGTTTTATTACAACACTGCGGAGGTAGCTAAAGAGTTTCCGGTTCAAAGCTCTTTTCATCCCTTTACTAAGCACCAAGTATTGATAAGACAAATTGTAAAAATGGAGTTCGTCTTAGGTCTTGCCGAGCTTCTTATCGAAACTATTAAAATTAGCGAGTACCAGCATATTCAAGAAAAGATGTCAGAAATCATCATTGGTTTAGAAACGATGAAAGCCTTGTTGGAGAAGTCGGAGAATCACGCGAAATTAGATGAATGGGGATATATGCGGCCAGAAATTTTTCCGCTTCAAGTCGCCGGTAACATTTTTCCAAAAATCTATCCTCGTTTCACTGAAATTATCCAGTTAATCGGAGCTAGTGGAATGATTACATTGCCAACCGAAAAAGCATTTCATTCTACGATTAGAAAGGATTTAGATTCTTATCTTAAGGGAGCAACTAAGACTGCAGAGGAGCGAGTAAAAATATTTCGTTTAGCTTGGGATCTAACAATGAGTTCGTTTGGAACAAGACAAACTCAATATGAGCGATATTTTTTTGGCGACCCAATTCGATTATCAAGCGATTTATATAAGAACTACCCCAAAAGTGAATATATAAAGATAGTTAGTAATTTCTTAAATCTAAAAAAAGAAGAGTAACAAAATTAGGTTTAAATTTCTTGTTTTAGAGGGGGCTGTCCAGAAAGTCAGTGAAAACTGAGCTTTTGTGATAGCCTATTTTGAAGTTTTTCAAAATAAAATCGCCCTATCTAGTAAAATGAGATCATCACAACTCATTCTAGAAAGGACGATTTTTTAGGAGTAATTCGAAGTACACAACTTTCACTTTATGGGGACCGTTGTCTTTATCAAACGCTATATATGTAGCTTTGTCTGCCGGTTCATATAGTAGAATCATTTTGGATCAAGAATTCTTGACGGAATAAATACTGAACACTACAATGAGTAATGTGAGGTGAATAGCGTGTGAGGATTCGAAAATTTAAAATTGATGAAAGTGGGTTGAACCGTTTTTTTGGACCTCTTGAGGCGAAGATTATGGACATCCTATGGAACAATGTCGAGATGACCATCAAAGATGTCCAGCAAGAGCTCGAAAAAGAAAAGGTAACAAACTTTAATACCGTGATGACTGTTATGAATCGATTAGTTGAAAAAAAGATTCTTCAAAAGCGGCCTGAAGGAAGAGCGACGTTATATCAACCGATTCTCTCAAGAAGTGAGTTCTTGAATACGCAGTCAAAAGAGATGATAAATGAACTCATGGATGAATTCGGTACAGTTGTCGTAAGCCATATGCTCGATGCACTTGAAGAGGTGGACGATGACCTGGTTGCTAAGTTGGAGCAAAAAATAAAAGAATTGAAAAAGGACGTATAATGTATGTCCAAGCGTCAATCTTCTTTTATGCTAATTGTGTCTCTTCTCATTTCGGGTGTGGTTTTTCTGCAGATGGGCCTCTACCTCATTTCGATTTTAGCGGGTTGGAACGTCCGATTTAATCTCGTTGAAGTTTGTCACAGTTGGATTAAAGCATTCGGTTTATCCTCACTTGAATATGTGCTCGATGGGTTTGTCGTTTACACGTTGTTGTTTGCGATATGGAAAATAGGATTGCATTGGTTTCATGCCGCGCGGATGAAAAAACGATTTGAGCTATATAAAGAGAATGCGCTCACAATCGCTATGAATCAGACCTACAACAGCGGCAAAAAAGAAATCATAGTCATCTCATATCCTGCCCCAGTTGCGATCACTGTGGGATTAAGTCGACCTAAAATCGTCGTTTCCACAGGTTTGATGAGTCTCCTAAACGATGACGAATTAACGGCAGTTGTGTATCACGAGATGTATCATAAGGAAAGTCGCGATCCATTAAAAATCTATTTGCTCTCTCTCTGCTCTTCGACATTGTGGTATATTCCGATTTTAAAATGGTGTCATCAAAAATATAGAATCGTGAATGAACTGCTAGCAGATGGGTTTGCTATTGAAAAACAAGCGACATCAGTAAACTTAGGAAGCGCACTTTTAAAAATGCTGAAAGTAGGCAAGCAGGAAACAATGCCTTTTGCCTATGCGTCATTTGCGGATACCTCCGTTAATTATCGGATTGATTATATTGTGAATCCGTTCATGGATATTCAATTAAAGCTTCCGCGGAGAGTAGTATTCCTATCAGCAATGATTTTTAGTCTGATCTGTGCACTCTTTATTTACGCGCTTGCGTAAATTTTTTTACCCCATTACACTACGTCGTGTAGTTTGAAGTAGGAGTGTTTATATTGTCTAAGAAATTGTTTTGGATTATCGGTTTAGTAGCTGTATGTGTCATTGGGATTATTGTGTTAACGGATGTTAGCAAAAAGTCGGTTACCCTCGATTATGATGGTCAACCATTTTTAGGTGAAGTTTCGGCGCCCGTTGAAATTGTCGAATTTGGCGATTATAAATGCCCAAGCTGTAAAGATTTTAATGAAAATCTTTTCCCGATTATTTATGAAGAATTAGTGGAAACAGGGAAAGCAAAATTTTATTTTATGAATTATTCATTTATAGCGGCGGATTCAACGACAGCGGCCCAATTTGCAGAGGTTGTTTATCAGGAACTCGGCAATGAAAAGTTTTGGGACTTTCATAATTTGCTGTTTGCCAATCAAACAACAGTCCCCCATTACACCGTTGAATTTTTGCAAGCCATTGTTGCAAAAATAGCAAGTCAGGAAGAGACGGAAAAAGTGCTTGCTGCTTATCAAAATCGTGAAGGGGAAGCGGCTTGGGAGAAGGATATGAAAACGGCAAATAGCCTGGGGATATCTTCGACACCAACAATCCTTATCGGCGGGAAAGAATTTAAGGGACGTACGATGAATGACTTTACTAAAATGGTGGAAGAGGCGGCGACCAGTGGTCAATAAACCGATACTCTTCGCTTGGTTGGCGTCGATCATCGCTATCGCCCTGGTAAGATAAAAAGCATCCTGCAATTGCTTTTCGAAAAAGGTATCTTGTCGATGCCCAGTTTGGTGGATGAATTGAAGGTAGACCAACCCTTTTTAACGAAATTAACCGGTATAGAAAAGGAATTTTTTGATCAATACCAGCAAAAAGAACAAAAAGTCTTTACGATGTGCGAATTAGCTCTTAATAGGCCAAGCCGAGGATGAGATCCAAAGAAACCTACCCCCGTTCTACTGTTAGAACGGGGGTAGGTCGTTACATAGATTAATCCATCTCCCTAGCCTTCTGCGTATCCCGGACATTCTTCTGCACGGTGATCGCCGCGAAGATGCTCAGAACGAACGCCATTCCATAAAACCCTTTTTCACTCAGCACGATACTTCCTGCGTTGTATAAGCCGATAGCCATCAATAAAATCGAAATAATTAGTGCAAACCAGCTGATTCCATAATAAATGTTCGTCACGGGTATCCCTTCATCTTTATCTCGGACTGCTTTTTGCAGAGAAACCGATGAATAGAGGCCGAATACTAAAATAGCAAAATAATATCCTTTTTCATTCAGTTCCATGGAGGCATTAAACAAGCCGATCAAGTACGCCCCCACCCCGATCACCAGCGCTGCCAATGCAGCTCCTTTGAACGCTGAAGTGGGTTCGCCAGGTTTCCTTTCTACCTTCACTTTCGGAGCATTTCGTGTTTCCTTATCCAATAAATCTTCGATATCATTAGCCATGGAACGTTCCCTCCCCTTTCCTCAATCATATCCAAAAGTGTGAAAATCGGCAATATTCAATGGAAGCAGGAGCTTTGTCACCAAGGCCTCTCTCCCTCCCTAATAACCCTAATTCATATGATGAATTGTGATAGTTTATGATTTACTATTTCCTAATAAAGGGAAAGAATAGTGTCTATCCGCCCGTCTGCAAACTAATCTAGTTATATAAGTTGAATTTATTATATTACCTATTAACTTAGTTGATTGGAGTGCAGAGCGGCGACTCCAGCGAAGGCCGTCACGAAGAACGGCCTTTGTGCCAAAAAGCGTAGCGTTTGGCAACAGGGGGATGCCTTAATTTCTGCAAAGTACGCAGAAATTAAGGCAAATCGCACCCTTCGCTGTTCGATTGGCTGAAGCCGTGCCCACGGAAAGCGTCCGCTCGGAACGGAAATCAACGGTTAGAAGAAGTTATTTATTTCAACTTATATAGCAGGAAAATTAAGTGATTGCGGGACATATGACATTAATTCTATTTTAGGGGGAACTCAATTGTTTTTGATAATTCCCGAATAGGTGATGTTTGCTGGACATATATTAAAACAGAAATAACTGCAAACGAAGCCGATAGAATTGACACATAATCCAGAAGCACTTACAATAAACAGACAATAAAATATTCAACTTCCTATAAGGGGAGTAGCTATACAGCAAAGTCGTCAATACGGGATCCTGTCCCCGGCTTTGTTGACAACGACAGTTGTTTGCGAGACCTTACCGATTATTTGGTGAGGTCTTTTTGTATTTTCAAAGACGATATGCCCAATAATTGGACATATCGCCTTTTTTATTTCGAATGTATTGGAGGCCACATTTTGCCAACCTATCAAGCACTTGCACAAACAGTTATCATAAACAAGGAAAACCGATTAATTCATTATGATGATTCGTTACAGCATGTTGGAACAGGAAGAAGTGCATTTGTGTTTCGGATAAAATCTACAATGAAAGCCATAAAAGTCTATTTCCCTGCGTTTGCGTATCTTGCCAAAGAGGAAACCGAAATTTATGAAAAACTTCAGGACATTGCGTATTATCCAACGGTGTATGACTCGGGGTCGAATTATATTGTGATGGATTATATTGAGGGGGATACGCTTTTTGACTGCATGTCACGGGGAAAAGTCGTCACGCCTGCACATATGAAAACAATCGATGAAGCTCTATCCTTAGCCGTTGCAAGGAATCTGAATCCATCTGACATTCACTTACGTAATATATTTATCACGTACGCAGGTGAGATAAAAATCATTGACGTCGCTCGTTTTAGACAAACGAAGGAATGTAGGCAATGGCAAAATTTAAAGAAAGCGTACAGCACATTTTACAGCAAACGTTTATTTCCAAAGAAGATTCCGGCTCCATGCCTGAATATTATCGCGGTCCTTTATAAAAAAGGCTGTATACCACTATATCGAGCATAAATTAGGAAAGAGGGGAAGAAAGGTGACTGAACCTAAAGAGCAGTTAATGGAGGAACTTAAAAAAGTAGAAAAGTGGGAGAAAGACCAGAGTGATTTATGGTTTTGGGAAAAGTTAGGACGCTTGCCGTTTAAAATAATTGATAAATGGACGCCTGATTTCATTCAACGTAAAATCGGCGTTCTCTTGGACGAACTTGGCCAGTACATTCAAACAGGGGGGGGCTATTTGAGCTCCGTTTCTAAAGTTTCCTCTTACTACCCTGACCTGGACGTCAGCACGTTGGAAACTGTAGAAAAGCTTCCGATTTCTACAATGGATACCGCCGTTGAACAAATTACAGGCAACCGTAAAAAGCTGGCAACGCTACAAGGTGCGAGTACTGGGGTGGGCGGTGTTTTCACTTTAACGATCGACATTCCACTATTGCTTGGTTTGCAATTGAAAACTTTGCAGGACATCGCGATTTGTTATGGCTATGACCCCAACAGGAAAGAAGAACGTTTATTTATCATAAAATGCCTGCAATTTGTTTCTGCCGACATTATAGGCAAACAGACCATTTTGGCTCAATTATCCCGATTCGATTCACCTGACGAGGCGTCCAAGCGTGAAATCCTATCGGAACTACAGGGCTGGCGTGAAGTCTTTTTTTCCTATCGGGATCAAATTGGTTGGAAAAAGTTCTTTCAAATGATCCCGATTGCCGGTCTCGTGTTCGGCGCCTTTATTAACCGTTCCGCGGTTAATGATATTGCAGAAGCAGGAAAAATGCTTTACCGGAAAAGAAGGATTCTGGAAAGGCTGGCTGTTCAGGAAGAATAATTATTTTTATAAATAGCGACGTAACTTATCAATCATTCTTTTTCAATCGTGCCAGGAATTTATCAGTTATTTTGATCTCTTCAATAACGGGAGCTTCGAAAGCTTCTTCTTTCGACTCCTCCCATGCCATGACAAAATCATAAAAAGAGGGATAGAGTAAGTGCAGCGGCTCCCACAAGTCATGTATTGAGGCGACGGTTGTTTTTTCCATATCATGTTTCCAAAAATAGATTTTGCCGCCTGCTTTGTTTGCAATGCCAATACATAATTGGTCGCCGCCCGGACATTCGGCTATCGGAATTATTTCTTCGGGCATCCGTCCTCTATACCGATTGTAGAGGACCATCAGATTGTGTTGATCGTTGTTTGTACTATAAAAATGAAAAGAAATTGGAGTTTCCTCTGTTGGCAGGCTATCAGGATAAATAACCGCTTCTTTCTCATCAAAGGTAAAGGGAGAGAACTGTAGAAGAAAATCTGTGTAGTCCACAGGCAATGCAGCCCCTAAATCCTTCTCTATATCGCGGATAGCCTTCATAGTTTCAGTGCTGTATTGGCGTTTTATATGAAACTGCTCCACCTTTTTTTCAATAGTGTTCAATCTGAATTTCCCCTCTTTCATTCGAAATGGAATCGTGACTCACATTATTGAAGATTATAGCATGGTAATCCTCTTTTTTATAATGAGTGGTCGCTTCATAACTTGTGGCTACATAAAAAGAACGCCTAAATGGGCGTCCTGACGTTAACTGATTGGCAATCTTTCTATTTGGTGTTTATTTGCTTCTTACAAACAACAGTTTATACCACTGAATCACGAGGAACGGCATGATGGACAAGCTGTAAATGAGCACGAATTGCGAGCTGCTTAATGGTGCGACTTTGAACATATCTGTAAGCGATGGGAGCAGTAAGACGAGATGTAGACTTAGAAAACCGATAACAAATGCGACCCATGTATAGGGATTTGAAAAGACACCGATTGCGAAGATGGACTCTCTGGATCTGGAGTTGAACCCATGAACGAGTCTCGCCAAACATAAAGTCGCAAACGCCATTGTGCTTGCGGTGAGCGGATCTCCCGTTGACAGGCCGACACGAAAAGCGATAATCGTGGATATTGCAATTAAGATTCCTTCCAGGATGACTCGAACCGTGAATGGTTTATTCAATAAAGACATGTGTATATTCCTCGGCTTGTCCTTCATTGCGTTCGGATTATGCGGCTCTAATCCGATGGCAATCGCGGGCAGACTGTCGGTCAGTAAGTTAATGAATAAGAGATGCACAGGCGCGAAGGGAACGGGCAGCCCGAATACTGTCGCATATAACACAACGAAGATAGCCCCCGCATTTCCGGATAGTAAAAAGAGAATAGCGTTTTTAATATTTGTATAGATGCTTCGTCCATTCGAAATTGCTTTGACAATCGTTGAAAAATTATCATCCGTTAACACCATGGAGGAAGCGTCTTTCGCTACCTCGGTGCCGGTGATTCCCATCGCGACGCCGATATCGGCTTTTTTCAAGGCTGGACCGTCATTCACGCCATCTCCCGTCATTGCCACAACATGTCCTTTTTCCTGCCAAGCATTCACAATCCGAATTTTATGCTCAGGTGTGACGCGGGCGTAGACGGAGAAGTCTTGCACTTGCTCTCGTAGTTGCTCGTCAGTTAACTTTTCAATTTCATGTCCTTCAATTGCCTCCGATGGACCTTGTAAAATACCGATTTGTTTGGCGATGGCCGTTGCCGTTATTTTATGGTCACCTGTGATCATGACGGGTTTAATTCCCGCTTTTATGCAGCTTTCAACCGCCGCTTGCGACTCTTTTCTCGGAGGGTCCATCATCGCAAGTAAGCCTACAAATGTGAGATCTCTTTCATCGCTGGCATCGATTGGCCAATTTTTCTTTACTTCTTTATAAGCAATGGCTAGTACGCGTAACCCATTCTTTGAGAAGTGGTGATTGGCCTCTTCGATTTTTTTTCGATGTTCATCCGTTATCGCTATGGCTCCTTTGGAAGTATCGATCTTCACAATCTTGGAGAGGAGAACGTCAACGGCTCCCTTCGTAATCATGATAGTTTGCTGCCCGAATTGATTTACAGTACTCATAAGTTTTCTGTCTGAATCAAAAGGAACTTCCTCGATTCTTGGGAAGTGCTTCCTGATAATGGATTCGTCAAAATGGAACTGTCTCCCTAATTTTACGAGTGCTATTTCGGTAGGATCGCCGATTTCTTTTTCATCGCGATTCAGGGCGTCATTGCATAATAGTGCTTGTAAGAGTAATTTTTTTTCAATGGGATGTTCCGGTTGCAGCTGATCATGGGGGATAACTTTTTGGTCTACATACACTTGTTGAACAACCATTTTATTCTCAGTCAAGGTTCCTGTTTTATCCGAGCAAATGACCGATACACTACCGAGACTTTCGACAGCATAGAGCTTTCGGATAATCGCGTTTTCCTTCGCCATTTTTCGGGTCCCGAACGCCAGCACAATGGTGACAATCGAGCTCAATGCTTCTGGAATGGCAGCCACTGCGAGCGAAACGGCAAACATGAACGACTCGACTAATTCACGTCCCCGAACTAGATCAATTGCGAAAATGGCAACACAGAGCATCGTAATCCCAAGAGCTAATTTTTCTCCAAAATGATCGAGGCTCACTTGTAGGGGAGTTTTCTTCTCTTTTGCCGTGTCCAACAAGTTTGCGATTTTTCCAATTTCCGTTTCCATTCCAATCGCGGTCACGGCCACAAATCCGCGTCCATTGGTGACAAAGCTTCCGGCGAACACCATGTTGTTTTGGTCGGCAATCGTTTCATGCCCTTTATCGAGAGGCGTAGTATGTTTGGCGACTGCCAGTGATTCGCCGGTTAGCGAACTTTCATTACTATGCAGATTATAGCTTTCCACGACTCGTCCATCGGCACTAATAAAATCACCGGCCTCCAAATAGAGAAGATCGCCAACTACGATCTCTTCGGAAGCAATCTCGATAATTTGATTGTTTCGCATCACTTTTGCGGTAGGAGAGGACAAAGCTTTCAAATTCTCCAAAGATTGTTCTGCCTTCGCATGCTGAACAGTACCCAAGATGGCGTTTAATATTACAACAAGCAAGATCACAATCGTACTTTCGACTTCCCCTAACAGAAATGAAACAAAAGCGGCAATCAGTAAAATAATGACTAATAAATCGTTGAACTGGCCAAAGAAAACGGCGATGGTACTTGTCCTTTTTCCTTCCGCCAATTCATTATAACCATAGAGGGCTTGTCGCGTTTCGACGTCGTAATCAGACAAGCCTTGTTTTGTCACGTCCACCAACTTCATGACTTCCTCTGCGGATTGTCGATAATAGGCTGACATTTGATTCTCCTTTCCCTTGGAAAATCTACATTCTTTTTGAGTAGATTTCTATTAGTTTGTCCATCGGAAGCAAGTAGTTCATTCCCTTACATGGAATGATGTAATTTGCTCTCTTTTCCGGCGCTATAATACGTTATCAATCCTATTCCTGATTCTGTTCCAATATGATAGCCTTTTTGTATTTTTCTCTAAATCTTGTTCAATTCTTTGAATATAAGGACTAAAACCATTCGAAACTTATGATTTGCTATTTGCTTTGAATTCATATAGTATGAATTCGAGGTAATTAATTTGCAAAAAGGAGATTTACAAAATGAACGTTTTAGTAGTAAAAGCTAATAACCGACCAGCATCAGAAGCTGTATCAAGTAAAATGTACGAAGCTTTCATGAATACAATTGAAGGTGTCAATGTAACAACTTTCGATGTATTTGCGGAAGATATGCCATATATCGGACAAGAATTATTCGATGCTTTCGGTAAAGTACAATCGGGCGAAGAAATGACAGATATCGAACAGCGTCTTTTAGCTGCAAAACAAAAAGCAATGGATGCTTTGACAGCAGCAGACGTCGTTGTATTCGCCTTCCCATTATGGAACCTAACAATCCCAGCGAGATTACAAACATTTATTGATTATGTATACCAAGCTGGTTTCACATTCAAATATGATGAAAATGGACAAGCTGTCCAATTAATGACTGATAAAAAAGCCATTATTCTAAATGCCCGTGGCGGTATTTACTCTTCAGCGGAAGCAGCACCGATGGAAATGGCCGCTAACTATATGAAAAACGTTGTAGGTGGCGTATTCGGTATGGAAGTCACGCATGAAGTCATTATCGAAGGTCATGCAGCTGCACCAGATCAAGCAGAAGCGATTATCGCAGAAGGTCTAAAAAAAGTGGAAGCTGTTGCGAAAGAGTTATCCGCAGTAACGGTGTAAGGGAAGTTCTAGAAAAAAATGCCATTCGGGGCCTCCTGAATGGCATTTTTATATTGCAATGGGGTTTGCATTGGTGGGACTGTATCTTCGTACTTCAAACAATTACCTTGAAATCGAGATAAATACATGATACTATACAAACTGTAGTTGAAAAACGATTGAAAAGGAGGAACAATTTTTGGTGAATAAAAATGAAATTGGAGCTTTGTTACTTCGTCTTGTGCTAGGGCTAGTCTTTTTAGCAAATGGAGTTACTAAGTTTCAAGGTGGTATAGGGAACACAGCAGGCTGGTTTGAAAGTATAGGGATTCCGGGATTCCTTGCCTATGCAGTAGGCACGATTGAATTAGTAGGTGGGATTGCTCTTATCCTAGGTTTAGGGACCCGGATTGTATCCATGCTACTCGGTATTATTATGATTGGTGCAATCTTTACGGTAAATTTGTCAGCAGGATTTCTCAACGGTTATGTTCTCGACTTGGTGTTATTGGTCTTGGCCGTGCATCTGGTCTTGAATGGCAGTAAATTATATTCCCTTGGTCAGCTCCTAAAAGGTAGGGGCAGCTAAGGATTTTTAATCCCATATATCTCGATATCGAGAATGTAGAATTCAATATAACTTTGTACTCAACGAAGGTAATTCGTTTGTAAACAATAAAAAAGCAGGTGGAATTATGAGTTTTTTAGATAAATTATTTGGTAAATCAAAGGAGACGAATAACATGTCAAAAGTAAAATTAGCAGTCGTTTTTTATAGCATGGGCGGAACCAACTTCCAATTAGCAAAATGGGCAGAAGAAGGCGCAAAAGAAACAGGTGCTGATGTTCGGGTAGTAAAAGTACAAGAATTGGCTCCGCAATCAGCCATTGAGGGAAATGAAGCTTGGAAATCAACTGTCGAAGCAACAAAAGATATTCCAGTTGCAACGTCAGAGGATATTGAATGGGCAGACGCAATCATCTTCAGTGTGCCAACCCGATTCGGAAATATGCCATCACAAATGAAGCAATTCCTTGATACGCAAGGCGGGCTATGGGCGAACGGCAAGACGATTAATAAAGTCGTAAGTGCGATGACTTCCGCGCAAAATCCGCATGGTGGTCAAGAAGCCACTCTTCTATCATTGTATACTTCCATGATGCACTGGGGTGCGGTTATTGCAACTCCGGGTTATACGGATCCTGTAATTTTTGGAGCAGGTGGAAACCCATATGGAACGAGTGTAACTGTCGGTCAAGACGGTAAAATGATTGAGGACGTGGAAGGTGCTGTGAAGCATCAGGCTAAACGGACAGTTACTGTTGCGGAATGGATTAAAAAAGGAAATCAATAAGTCCATTCAAGATAACGAAGAGAGGCAATCAGGCTTTGATTGCCTCTTTTTAAGATAGGGAATTGATTCACCGTTAGGGGGATAGAAGATGACTAATTCTTCTGCTGGGATCGAAGGTATGGAACTAAAACCGACAATGGATGAGTATCAACTGGTTTGGGAAAACACGAACGATGCGATTTTCATTTTACGTGTTGACGGGGCGGTCATCCAAGCAAATCCGGCCTTAACGGAAATTTTAGGTTGGAGTTTAGAAGAGATTGAAGGTAATGCCAGGCCTCCTTTTTTCACAGATGACTTCACTGTAGAAAAACATCAAAAGCAACTGGATGTATTGAGAAGCGGGCAAAACATCGCAAATTACGAAACGCAACGAAAGCATAAGGATGGCACGATTAGGGATGTCTTGGCGTCTTACCGTGCGATTAATAAAGGCCATATATTAGCCGTGGCGATGTATAAGGACATCACGGAGGAAAAGAGGATCAAACATAAACTTGGGATTGCGGAAAGTTGTTACCGAACATTAGTGGACTATTCCCCGGACGCGATTTTAGTTCAACATGGTGATAAAGTATCCTTTGCGAATCCAGCAGCGATAAAGCTGTTGGGTGCTGAAAGCCTTCATCAAATTATCGGAAAGTCCATCGGTGATTTCATCGAGCCGGCACAAACAAATGGGAAAAGCCGTTTTTCAGAGGTGGTTCGCGACGTGGAAATGGGGGAAACAGAGCCGCAGATTGAAAGACTTGTCCGCTTCGACGGGACAAAAATATGGACGGAAATTACCGCAATTCCAGTTACATATGACGGGGAAGTGGTCATTCAGGCAATACTCCGGGATGTCACTGTTCGAAAATACTATGAAGATCAGCTGACATACATGGCAACGTATGATCCGATGACAGGAGTTTTCAATAGAAGTTCATTCATCATGGATTTGGATCAAGCGATTGAACAAGCAAATGAATCAGGAGCGACCTTTGCTGTATTGTATATCGATATGGATAAATTTAAGGCGATTAATGATTCGCTTGGCCATGGCGTCGGAGATGAAATGCTGATCCAATTTGCAAAGCGACTGGAAGAAAACGTTCGTAGTATGGATCGGGTAGGTCGGGTCGGCGGTGATGAGTTTCTTATTTTATTATGGGACATCGCCAAGGAAAAAATAGAAGTGATCGTGAAAAGGATGCTGACCCATCTGAGCAAACCTTATTTGATTCAAGGTAATGAAATCCATTCGACGTCCAGCATTGGCATTGCCATGTATCCAGCGGATGGAAATGACTCGGCCACGTTGATTCACAACGCGGACCAAGCTCTCTATCGGGCCAAAGAAAAACGAAATCATTTTGAGTTTTATTAAGAGAAATAAAAGGTGTATTTCGTAGTAAAAGCGAAACAGCGTATGTATAAGTTTTTATAATCCATAGGTTAGGCAGGACACCCCTTATTTTGAAGTGGTCCTTATTTTTATTCAAAAAAATAATCCAAAGCCGGTGAAATTTTACTCGTCGTAAAATTCACCGGCTTTTTCATGGGGGAGGGTTTTGTCCTAGTCCCATTTTTGTATGCTTACACCATGTAATTAAAAGATAAGGGATTAACCTACCGGACGGAACTGACTCCCTGGGCAGGCCCTATCCCTTTATGATTTACCGGAACATGGAAGCCCTGCAATTATCAGCGGCATGGAAAGTGGTAAAAGTGGGAGATACGATTTCGGATATACAAGAGGGGGTCTGTGCCGGCGTTTGGTCAGTAGGCGTCATTATTGGCAGCTCGGAGATGGGTCTTACTTCAGCTGAATTTGATGCACTTACTAAAGAAGAACGAATAAAAGTCATTAATAAAACGGCAGAAACTTTTTTACGTCACGGGGCAGATTTTACAATCCAATCGATAGGTGAACTGCCTGCGTTAATCGAGGAGATCAATCACCTGATTGCAGAAGGAGAGAGACCAAGGGCAGGAGCTTATTCGTATCAGACAATAAATTAATACAATTACATACTTCACTCGAAAACAACCCATTAAAAGCGTTTAGCGCACCAGTGGGTTGTTTTTTGTACCGCCTCGTCCGTGCCGAGTGTCAGTCGGCAATGTTTTTCAGACTGTAGGCCAACCTGAGATTTCCTCGATTTTGCTACAGTCTGAAACAGCAAGCTCCATCATAGGATTCACTGCTTATCGCTTCCTTGGAATGATATCTGCCACATAATCAAAGTAAAAAGTACGTTTCCCCCTATTTGCCATAATGAAAAGGGTATGGATCAGTAAAGCTAACCACATGGCAAATACAAATATAAAGATAGCCATTGTTACCCACACATGAATAGCATAAAAGTGAGATTCCAAATGTCATTGAGAAGGTTAATTGAACTAGATGCCAGCCAAGGTAAATATAGGGCAACGGTTCTTTTTAGCACCGCTTGCCATGAAGGGGCATCCCCCTCCAAATTCGAAAGTTTAAATCGCATCAAACTTGTTCCAATTGTTCTTCCTCCCCATATAAGAGGTAAAACAAGGTACATCATCACAAACCCTACTAAAATATCCATACTTTCTATAGCTATAGACCAGCCAAGGAATGACAAGTAGAAAACCCAATACACTAAACATAATAAAGGCGGTCTTTATTGGTAGGATATATACAGACATACATACACCTCGTTTCGCTATCTCATAATTTGCTTCAATGTAAAAAGCAAACAAAGTATTTTGTCTGCTTAGTTTTGTTTCATCCCATTCATTGCGTAATTACTTTTCAATGGCTTGTGTATTCCTGCCATATGTCATGAAGCGCCATACTTTTTCTAATGGCCCCACCTTACAAGAATTTAATGTAAACCTTACATTAACCTTAAAAAACGGGTTATCCAAAAGGAACTGCATGGGAGAGGGCAGGAGAACTATTGGAGGATTGTTGTTTTATGACAGCCCGTCATATAGTGACACCGATTTCGTTTTGCATGGTTGAATATTGTAAGCCGCTGTATCATTCATTCCTCTATCCGAATCTCCACTTTAGTTCCCATGCCGATTTCGCTCGTCAATATAATACTTCCTCCATGTGCCTTTATTATGTCTCTGGAGATGGCTAGTCCGAGTCCGGTGCCCAGGATATTTTCCGTATTTGTCCCTCTGTAATAGCGGTTAAAAATCTGGTCCATATCATGCCTTGCAATGCCTTTTCCGTCATCTTCAATTGTAATTCCACTATTTGAGACACTGACGGTAATTTGGATGTCCTTGTCGTTGTGGATGATTGCATTGTTAATAAAATTCAAAACGGCCCGCTTCATTAAATGGCGATCGATACTCCATCTCAGGTCCGGTGCGTCGCTGCTGAAAGAAATTGCGGTATCACAGTATTTTGGGTCGTTCAACACGTCTATGATCAATTCACGGACAAAGCTTTCCAGACGGGTATCTTCGCGATGAAGGGGCATTTCTTGATTGCGCAAACGCATCGTTAAATTGAAATCATCTAATAGTTCTTTCATATAAATCGATTTCCGTTCAATGACTTCCGCATAATCCACCCTTTCCGATTCTGTCACGTCCTGCTCACGCAGCAATTCCGCAAAGCCTTGAATGGATGCAAGTGGGGTCTTTAAATCATGCGAAACGTTGCTGATCCACTCTTCGCGCATCTTTTCCAACTTCATGCGCTCCTCTTCATGGGCTTGCAATGTTTCAGAGACAGAATTCAAATTTGAAAAGACCGGTTTAAAAATGCCCTGGCGCTTCATTTTCTGGATGGAGAAATTGCGTTCTTTCAGTTGTGAAATTCGGTTGATCATGTAAGAGACGGGTCTTGTGATGATGCTGCTGAATAGCAAGCCGACCAACCCGGCGATAATCAGATCGGCGATAGTAATAGCGACGAATGCTTTTGACACGTAAGACAGGAATTTGGAGGAGTTGAACATGAAGAAAAGACGCTGGTCCGGTGAATCCGGAACGCCCACGAGATAGCTGTAGTCTTTAAATTGTCCAACGTAATACGTTGTTAATTGATCGTCCATATACTTGTAGATATGTACAAGCTCTACAGGGCTATAGTGTGTAGGTGCATCTTCAGGCGATAGGGCAGCGTTCACGACCTGCCCGTTTTGGTCTAACAATTGGAGCCAGCCGCCGAATGTTTTGAGAGCCTGGACCCCTTCGTCCGAAATAACGGGCTGCCCGTTTTCAATCGATAAATAGCGGGAAAATTGGCGTGTGAAATTTTCGCCGGTTTCGGCAGAGAAGTTGTCATTGCCTTTCGTCTGTTGGTAGTAAAGTATACCGAATAGCAAAACCATATTGACGAAAACGACGATGAAAACAATGCTCAAGACTGAAAATAAGTATCGAACCGTCAACTTCCATTTCATCGAATCACCTATTTCGCAATGAATTTATAGCCTAACCCTTTTACAGTTGTAAGATAGGCAGGCTTTGATGGGAACTCTTCGATTTTTTCACGGAGACGGCGGATATGGACCATTAACGTATTATCCGCTCCCAAAAAATCTTCCCCCCAAACACGTTCAAAAAGTGTCTCTTTGCTTAAAATTTGGTTCGGATTATGCATGAAACAAGCCATCAATCCTATTTCTTTAGCTGTCAGTTCCAAAGGTTCACCATGTTTGGTCACTTCGGTTTCTGATTCATTCATTGAAAACGGTCCGACGGTGATTTTTTTGGATTGCGAAGGCATTTCCGTTTCATAATAGCCAGCCCGCCTCAATTGGGCTTTTACCCGAAAGGCAACTTCTTTCGGACTGAACGGTTTAGTAATATAATCATCGCCTCCGATGGCGAGACCTAAAATCTTGTCCATCTCGTCGGATTTTGCCGATAAGAATAAAATCGGGATGTGGGAGACTTCCCGGATCCTTTTGCATAAATCATAGCCTTCTCCGTCCGGCAGCATGATGTCTAAAATTGCGATATTGGGTGAAAACGATTCGAATTTTTCCCAACCATCTTGAACGGAGTCAGCCGTTTCAATCTCCGAAAAACCTTCCTTCATAAGCGCGGTTTTCATTAAATGACGCAGATCGCTTTCGTCATCTACGATTAAGATTCGTGGCTTCGCCAAATCGCGCACATCCTTTCAAGCTTCTTTGCTCAAGTATAATGCAATTTACCGCGCCCCGCTCATATTTAAGGATAATGTAAGGCAGGAGTAAATCTAGCTTAAGGTTCGCCAAGTATAGTAAAGCTATACGAAAGAGGTGCGAATAAATGGAGCCATTATTACTTGTGAAAAACGTTGAAAAAAGCTACGGAAAAGGCGCGAATACATTCATGGCGCTTGAGCATATATCGTTTGAAATCGATCATGGTGAATTTGTCGGCGTCATGGGGCCTTCGGGGGCTGGGAAATCCACTTTACTGAATGTCCTTGCGACAATTGATACACCTACAACTGGAGATATTTTCATAGGAACAGACAATATCGCAAAGATGGATGAAGAAAAGCTAGCGGATTTTCGGCGGGATCATTTAGGGTTCATCTTTCAGGACTATAATTTATTGGATTCGTTGACGGTGCGCGAAAATATCTTACTGCCGCTTGCAATCGCAAAAAAGAAACCTGCGGAAATCGCGAAGCGGGTGGACGAAATTGCCGCGACATTCGGCATTTCGAATTTACTTGATAAACATCCATATCAAATTTCAGGCGGCCAGAAACAGCGTACTGCGGCGAGCCGCGCATTGATTTCCAATCCGAAAATCATTTTTGCGGATGAGCCGACTGGCGCCTTGGATTCGAAATCAGCCACGGATTTGCTTGAAAGCATGAGTTCGTTAAATGAAAATCATGAAACGACGATTATGATGGTGACGCATGACGCTTTTGCAGCGAGCTTTTGCCGGAGAATTTTATTCATTAAAGACGGACGGTTATCAAAAGAAATATTTCGCGGTGGTAAGACGCGAAAAGAATTTTTCCAAATGATTTTGGATGAGTTGGCGCAAATTGGCGGTGAAACGAATGACGTTATTTGATTTGGCGTTGAAAAATATCCGCCGTAATATGAAAAGCTACTCGCTTTACATCGGGTCTACGGTATTTTCCATCCTCATTTATTTTACATTTGCAACGTTGAAATACAGTGAAGATATTAGCGGGATGGCCAAAACGTCTAAGCAGATCCAAGGGGTCATGGGTGCTTCCGCATTTGTGCTCATGATTTTTGTGGCGATTTTCATCATGTATTCAAACTCTTTTTTCATGAAAAAGAGGAAAAAGGAAGTGGCGCTTTATTCTTTATTAGGCGTGCGTAAAAAGTCGATTGGTTTCCTTTTATTTTTTGAAAACATGGTGATTGGATTGGTGTCGCTCGTCATCGGCGTTGTTCTAGGTTTCCTGCTGTCACGAGTATTGCTCACCATTCTCTTGAAGCTGATGGGGCTCGACATCGTTGCGGGGTTTGCCTTTTCAATGAATGCGCTTATGAATACATGTATTGTGTTTCTCATCATTTTCTTGTTCACTTCATTGATGGGATACCGTATCATTTACCGGTTTAAACTAATCGACCTGTTCCATGCGGAGAAAAAGGGCGAAGAAGTGCCGAAAGTAAGAGTGATAACAGCAATACTGGGCGTAGCGGCATTGGCAATTGCGTACTATCTTGCTTTGCAGGATTTGATGGAATCGCAGGCGTGGCGAATGCTGGGGCTGGCCATGCCGATTGTCATTATCGCATTGACAGTGATCGGCTCGTATTTGCTGTTCCATAGCGTGTTAGTATACGTGCTATCGGCTTTGAAAGGAAATCCGCGATGGGCTTGGAAAGGTCTTCATATGATGACTGCCTCGCAGTTGCTGTACCGGATCAGGGGAAATGCAAAAACGCTGACAATCATTACAGTATTGAGCGCAACGACAATCACGTCCGGGGGTGCGGTGTTCGGCGTTTATTACAATGCTGATAAAAATGTACAAGACTATACCCCCTACACATTCATGTGGGAAGGGGAGAAGCAGGATATCGACCCTGCCATCATCGAATCGGAAGTCTCATTTCTTAGCAAAAAGGTACGTGTTCCTCTCGATACGTACGAAATGGAATATACCGTCATTGACGAGGCGGCGTTCGGGAAGTTGGCGAAGAATTTAGGTTGGTCGGATATTAAAAAGCTGCGACAAGATGAGGTCATTGTAATTGATGCTTTTTATGATGAACGATGGTCCGATAAGTTGGAAGCTGTGAAGGTCAATGGCGAGGATTATCCGGTTGCCGCATTTTACGATAAGGCGCTGTTCAATATTGGGACGTTAGGCGGAAATGCACTCGTCGTACCGAAACAACTGTATGACAAGCTCGAATCCGAAGAAAAATTGGTACAAGCCGTCCAAGTTGCTGATTATAAAAATCAGATTGCCGTTTCAAACAGATTGGCGGCTGCTACAGAGAATTTCTCGAGTGCAACTGCGGATTATCGGGACGCAATCGAATCATTGGGAGCATTGCTCTTCGTCGGAAGCTTTTTAGGGCTTGTTTTCCTCTACGCAACAGGCAGCATCATTTTCTTCAAAATGATGACAGAAGCGGAAGAGGACAAGGCGAAATATGCCATCCTCCATAAAATCGGCGTATCGAAACAGGACATGAAGCGGACGATTCGCGGGCAGGTCGGTGTGATTTTCACAGTTCCGCTCATCCTTGGCCTCGTCCACGGAGGCGTGGCATTGGCGGCCGTTTCCAACTTGTTCATGATGGATTTCCTTGTGCCTGTCGTCATTTGGATGGCCGCTTACACAATGATTTATGCAATTTACTATTTTGCTACTGTACGTAGCTTCACTAAAACAATTAGACGAGAATATTTGGAGGGGTGAACATGAAAAAAGGAGCAGCCATAGTAGGTGTTGTCGCAATTGTATTGATTGTAGCTATTGTGATCGTGCTGAAAATGGATTTTAACAGAATGGGAAAAGAAAATGCTTACTATCAAATCGGGGCACCAGCTTCTATTGAAGAGACAAAATTGGACTCGGGTGAAATTATGAAAAGGTATTTGTATACCGGCCCAGCGTATAAAGAAGATGGAGAGATGATCGAAGTAGAGTTTTCTGCCGCGAAAGAGTTGAGACAAGGCGCATACTTGAAGTTATATTTGAAAAAGGGGGATGCCGTCACTTCCTATGATGAAGTGCAGTTAACGGACATTCCCGAAAAGGTAAAGTTTTAAAGACAGAATCCAGCCCATCCCTGATCGAGTAGATGGGCTGGGCTTGGTAAGGTGAGGTCACTAAAACATAGGGACGGAATAGCGTGTTTCATCCCTGTTAAACAAGTTCATTACGCATTTATGGCAACATTAACAGAGGCATATGAGAAATAAGGACTTTGGAAGCAGCATCTACTCCTCCGGGATCAATTAAGAATTCGGATGAAACATAAATACTAAAAACCGTCTTCGTCAAGAGGACGGTTTTTGGTATTTTTGAAATGGAATATTTATTCCGATCAAACGAAGAGACATCATTTCTCATCTTTAGTCAGATTCAGAGTTGTGGCACGGTATTCAGCCGGGCTCATACCGAAACGTTGCTTGAAGATCCGGCTAAAGTGGGCGGCATTGTTAAAGCCCCAATGGAAAGCAATCTCCATGACGGTGCGTTGGATTTGTTTAGGATCGCTGAGATCTAAACGGCATTGTTCCAAGCGCTGTTCACGAATCAAAGCAGCGACAGATTGTCCTTCCACTTCAAATAATTTATGGAGATAACGGGTGGAAATCCCTTGGCTGAAGGCCACAACGTCAGGCGTGAGATCGGGATCGGCTAGGTGGGTGGAGATGAATGCTCGCGCGCCAGCCCGATGAACGTTGGCCATGGAGTTGACTTCGTTTAATTTAACGCCGGAAATTGTGGTTAACGCGGTCGCTAGCAAATCCAAAGTAGTTTCGGCTACACGCAACCGGGTGATTGCGTCGAGATGAAGATAAGAGGACGCTACTGTTCTCAACAATGTGGAAACCATGGTGGTCACCGGATGTTGCGTTCCCGGATTCAATATTGCGGTAATCTGCTCCGCCTCGGCACAGCGGGCAAGCAATAGCGAACGGGGAAACTGAAAAACAATCTGTTGGAATGGCTGCTCAAAATGTAATATATAGGGCCGGGTACTGTCGTATAGGGTAAAATCACCTGGTTGCAGTTTGACCTCTCGTTGGTCCTGCACAATATAGGCTTGTCCTTCCATTTGTAGACTGACAAGGAAATAGTCCTCTACAGATTTCTGAATTTGGCGGCTGGAGCGAACAACACGCTGTGAATCTGCGTGAACTTCAGAAATTTGGATGTCCTTTAAAGATCCGATCTCCATTCGACCTGTAAACGCGTGAGGGGAGAGTTGAGAAGCATCGAGCTTTACAAATACGTCACAGATTGCATCACGCCAATAAGAAAAACGTTCCTGTTCCTCTACCTGTTGCGTATGCAAGATCGTTTGCAATCCAACCTCCTCCTTTATTAATAAACTTATAATACTGACTTTTCAAAAGTATACTTCGAGAAAAGAGATGTGTCAATTCGCCTATTCAGTTTGTAAACAAGAAGGAAGTGTGCACAAATAGGCAAGTTCGTGTTCCTGTATGGTCAAGCTACCAAAATGGATGGAGCTTATACTGTTGAATATAGAGTAATTGGAATAGTTGGTCGTTGGAAGTACCAAACATAGTGACTTCTCCAACTGGCACTCTAAGGAGGTGGGTTTTATGTAAGCGGTGTCTTGCTTCATTCATCCAATTCATCTATATATTTTAAAGGAGGATTTACCTTGTCAAATTACCCCAAATATCGTGTAGCAGCTGTTCAAGCATCTCCAGTTTTATTGGACCTGGATGCAACAATTGATAAAACATGTAGACTCGTCGATGAGGCGGCGGCAAATGGTGCAAAAGTCATCGCGTTTCCAGAAGCATTCATCCCGGGATACCCTTGGTGGATTTGGCTCGGCAATGCGGATTATGGCATGAAATACTATATTCAACTATATAAAAATTCTGTAGAGATTCCCAGTTTAGCTGTGCAAAAGTTGAGTTCGGCAGCGAAGCGGAACAAGGTATATTTTTGTGTATCCGTCACGGAAAAAGACGGAGGATCCCTTTACCTGACTCAACTCTGGTTTGATCCGAATGGAGATCTTATTGGAAAACACCGCAAATTGAAGGCGACCAATGCAGAAAAAACAATTTGGGGCGATGGAGACGGCAGCATGATGCCTGTTTTCGAAACGGAGTATGGCAACTTGGGCGGATTACAGTGCTGGGAACATTTCTTGCCGCTTAATGTTGCTGCGATGGCATCCATGAATGAACAAGTGCATGTAGCTTCCTGGCCGATCGGCATGCCCCAGGAAGGTCATTTATTTGGTCCGGAACAATGTGTAACCGCTACCAAGTATTACGCGATCTCCAACCAGGTCTTTTGCTTACTGTCCTCGCAAATTTGGACAGAAGAACAACGTGATAAAATTTGTGAAACGGAAGAGCAAAGGAACTTCATGAAAGTTGGTCATGGATTTTCTCAGATCATCGCTCCGAATGGTATGGAAATTGGTAATAAATTAGCCCATGATGAAGAGGGCATTACCTATGCCGACATTGATCTGGAGCAAATTATTCCAGGGAAATTTTTAATTGACTCGGCGGGTCATTACTCCACGCCAGGGTTCCTATCTTTATCGTTTGATAGAACCGAAAAGAAACCGATAAAACATATCGGTGAATCAGCGCAAGAGACAGTAACATATGAAGAAATTCAATATGGCAGCAAGGCAAATGTAAAAGTCCATTCTTGATGTACAAGTGCTGTGGTTCTTGTCAGTTTCATACTGGAACAGCTTAAAAGGAGAGATGGGTAATTGAAAAATATGCCGGAAAATCACAATCCACAAGCGAATGCCTGGACTGCCGAATTTCCTCCTGAAATGAGCTATGTAGTATTTGCGCAGATTGGGATTCAAAGCAAGTCTTTGGATCACGCCGCGGAACATGTGGGAATGATGAAAAAGAGTTTCGATTTGCGGACAGGCCCCAAACATGTGGATCGAGCCTTGCATCAAGGAGCCGATGGATACCAAGATTCCATCTTTTTAGCCTACTGGGATGAGCCTGAAACATTTAAATCATGGGTTGCGGATCCTGAAGTACAAAAGTGGTGGTCGGGTAAAAAAATCGATGAAAATAGTCCAATCGGGTATTGGAGTGAGGTAACGACCATTCCGATTGATCACTTTGAGACTCTTCATTCCGGAGAAAATTACGATAATGGGGTTTCACACTTTGTACCGATCAAGCATACAGAAGTCCATGAATATTGGGGAGCAATGCGCGACCGCATGCCTGTGTCTGCCAGTAGTGATTTGGAAAGCCCCCTTGGCCTTCAATTACCGGAACCCATTGTCCGGGAAACTTTCGAAAAACGGCTAAAAGTCACGGCGCCGGATAATATTTGCTTGATTCGAACTGCTCAAAATTGGTCTAAATGTGGTAGCGGGGAAAGGGAAACATATATAGGACTAGTGGAACCGACCCTCATAAAAGCGAATACGTTTCTTCGTGAAAATGCTAGTGAAACAGGCTGTATCAGTTCAAAATTAGTCTATGAACAGACCCATGACGGCGAAATAGTAGATAAATCATGTGTCATCGGATATTATCTCTCCATGGGGCATCTTGAACGCTGGACGCATGATCATCCAACACATAAAGCGATCTACGGAACCTTTTATGAGATGTTGAAAAGGCATGATTTTAAGATCGAACTTGCTTTATGGCACGAGGTTTCGGTGCTTCAATCCAAAGATATCGAGCTTATCTATGTCAACTGCCATCCGAGTACTGGATTTCTTCCATTCTTTGAAGTGACAGAAATTCAAGAGCCTTTACTGGAAAGCCCTAGCGTCAGGATCCAGTGAGAAGTAGAAACTTTTTAGGATGCACTTCCATTGTATGAAAGCAGGCACTGAAACAACGGAAATTTGTTTCAGTGCCTGATCCATATTTCTATAATTAATCTTGAGAATCATCATTTTCTTCAGATGACCAGCCTAGACTTTTTCTTCGGCGGGCATTTTTTGCTTTGATTGCTGCAAGCTCTTTTCCTTCCGCGAATTCCATTGCGGCCTCTGCCGCTTCCATATTCCGAATCGTTTTCTTCGCTTTTTCTTCGTCAGGGACAGGATCATTCGACTTCGATGCGTTTCTGAACATAGATCTAACCTCCTTCATTTCAAATTTCAACGAATAGTGTTCCCTAAATTGATGATGAATATTTACTTTTAAAAGGTGACAGTCACCAATACAAATCGGAGAGAATTCAGAATAGCGTAGGAATTACAAGGGTGACTGTCACCTTTACAAGTTAAAAAAATAAATTAGAGAACTCTAGACTTATTGGTTGATATTTCGTGACAATAATCATAATATATGAACATATGCTCATATAGACATTAATTCATAAGGGAGGAATAAGAAATGAATGAGGAAAATCATAATGAACAGCCGCTCATGGGGGAGCATTTGCATTTGGATGAGGAGACATTATTTGTTGTTTCACAAACGTTTAAAGCGCTGAGTGATCCAACGAGGATCCGGATTTTGAACTTATTATGTTCCGAGGAACATTCTGTGAATGATATTGCTGAGACGCTAAATTTGAGTCAATCCTCTGTTTCCCATCAACTGCGTTTTTTGAAAAATTTACGCTTGGTGAAGTTTCGAAGAGAGGGGACGACTCTCTATTATTCAGAGGACGACTATCATGTTATGAATTTATTGAAACAGGCAATTGAACACGCCGCCCATAGTTGATCTATAGAACGGAGGAGGAAGGGACATGGGACATAACCACGGACATGATCACACGCACGGTGCCAATACAAAAGTGTTGTTGATTTCTTTTCTAATTATCACTTCCTATATGATTGTCGAAGCAGTCGGTGGGTTTTTAACAAATAGCCTTGCCTTATTGGCGGATGCCGGTCATATGTTGAGCGATTCAATTTCCCTTGCCATCGCATTACTGGCTTTTAAGTTTGGGGAAAAGGCAGCGAGCACGAGCAAGACATTTGGATACAGGCGCTTCGAAATTTTAGCTGCGGTTTTAAATGGTGTGACGCTGATCATCATTGCTTTGTTTATCTTCTATGAAGCAGTGAAACGTTTTGCCAGCCCGCCAGAAGTGGCGACGACAGGGATGTTGATCGTCAGCAGCATTGGATTAGCTGTCAATATTCTCGTCGCATGGATTATGATGCGCGGCGGAGATGTGGAAGAAAACTTGAATATGAAAGGCGCATATCTACATGTTATTAGTGATATGCTCGGTTCGATTGGGGCTATCGCAGCGGCTCTGCTCATGATGTTTTTCGGCTGGGGATGGGCAGATCCATTGGCGAGTGTAATTGTTGCCGTACTGGTCTTGCGCAGCGGTTACTTTGTATCCAAGTCGGGACTGCATGTGCTTATGGAAGGCGTACCTTCAAACGTGGATCTGAATGAGGTCCTTCATACTATCCAAAATGCAAAAGGAGTTCAAAGTGTTCATGATTTACACGTTTGGTCCATTACGAGTGGGCTAAACGCGCTTTCTTGTCATGCAGTAGTGGACGATCAAATGACCATTGCAGAAAGCGAGCAATTGCTGCGTGCTATTGAGCATGATCTGGCACATCAAAATATTCATCACGTCACCATTCAATTGGAAACGCCCGCCCATGCACATGACGATTCGATATTATGCCAAGTGAAACCCGAACCCGCGGGAGACCACCATCACCACCATTGAAAAGGTGACAGTCACCAATACAAATTGGAAGCGATTCAGAATAGTGTATGAATTGTAAAGGTGACTGTCACGTGTTATAATAGGGGTATAGGGTATGTAAGAACTCTAAGGAGTGATTGGTATGTCAGAAACAATGAAGAAAACTGTCCAGCCTAATAAGCAGCAGCTTTTAAATCGGTTGAAACGGATTGAGGGGCAAGTGCGAGGCGTTCATCAAATGATTGAAAATGATCGCTACTGTGTAGATATTTTACACCAAATTAGCGCCATTCAATCAGCAATGAACAAAGTTTCTTTAGCATTGTTGGAGGATCACACGCACCATTGTGTTGTCAATGCCATTAAAGGGCAAGATGGTGAAGCTGCTATTCAAGAGCTGATGAGTGTCATGAAAACGATGACGAAATAATCTTTTTGCTTGAAATACTAGTGGGGGGTATAGTATATTGTGAGTAACAATAAAACAGGAGGTTTTTTCTCATGAAAGAAGTACTAAAAGTAGAAGGTATGTCTTGCAACCACTGTGTCAATTCCATCGAAACGAGTGTTGGTGGTCTGAATGGCGTTTCAGCGGTTAAAGTGGATCTTGCCAACAATGAAGTGACTGTTGAGTTCGATAACGATGCAACTTTGCAACAAGTTAAAGAAACAATTGAAGATCAGGGCTATGAGGTTGCGTAATTAAAGAATTTACACCATACGGGGGTATAGGGTTATAAAATGCGAAGCGATTATACATAATGGTATAATCCTTCTTTTTTCAAAACTATATACCCCCACATAGTATTGGAGGAGCGGAAATGGCGATTCAAGAAAAGACCTTGAAAATTAACGGAATGACATGTGCGGCGTGTGCAAACCGGATCGAAAAGGGTTTATCCAAAATAGAAGGTGTTGAGAAAGCGAATGTCAATTTTGCTTTGGAAAGCTCTACGATTGTGTATGATCCGGAAAAAGCGAATGTCCATGATTTCACATCTAGAATTGAAAAATTAGGCTATAACGTCATTCAAGATAAAGCCGAATTTGATGTAACAGGCATGACCTGTGCGGCATGTGCGACAAAAATCGAAAAGCGTGTAAATAAAATGGACGGCGTTTCAAACGCTGCGGTCAATTTTGCGCTTGAAACATTGACAGTCGATTATGATAGTGGTCAAACGAGCCCGAATGAGATGATGGCCATTGTGAAAAAGATGGGCTATGAATTGATGGCGAAATCGGATGGCAAGGATAAGATAGACCATAAAGAACAGGAAATCAAAAAGCAATACCGGAAATTCATCTTCTCCCTGATCTTGACTCTTCCGCTATTATGGACGATGGTCGCCCATTTTGAATTTTTATCATTTCTCTACTTGCCGGAAATTCTGATGAATCCATGGGTCCAGTTGGCCCTTGCGACGCCGGTCCAATTCATCGTGGGGGCGCAGTTCTACAAAGGTGCATTTAACGCGTTACGAAATAAAAGCGCCAATATGGACGTATTGGTCGCTCTCGGTACAAGTGCCGCTTATTTCTATAGCCTTTATTTATCAGTTGAATGGATGAACGCGGGCAGCGTCGGAGAACCGGAATTGTATTTTGAAGCATCCGCTGTCATTATTACGTTGATCGTTCTTGGAAAATTGTTCGAAGTGCGCGCTAAGGGGAAAACGAGCCAGGCCATTCAAAAACTACTCGGTCTGCAAGCGAAAACAGCCCGTGTCTTGAAAGACGGGGTGGAGCAGGAAGTGCCGATTGAAGAAGTGGTAGCGGGCGATGTCATCCTCGTCAAACCGGGCGAAAAGATTCCGGTCGATGGAGAAATCATTAACGGCCAATCGGCAATTGACGAATCGATGATTACGGGAGAAAGTATTCCTGTCGATAAGATTGTCGGGGACCCTGTCATTGGAGCGACGATCAATAAGAACGGATCCTTGCAGATCAAAGCGACAAAAGTCGGCAAAGATAGCGCCTTGTCGCAAATTGTCAAAGTCGTGGAAGAAGCACAAGGATCAAAGGCGGAAATCCAGCGATTGGCGGATAAAATCTCGGGTATCTTCGTCCCGGTCGTCGTCGGAATCGCAATCTTGACGTTCTTCATTTGGTATTTCGCCGTAACGCCAGGTGATTTCCGGACGTCACTCATTCCGACCATTTCCATCTTGGTCATTGCCTGTCCATGTGCGCTCGGTTTGGCGACGCCAACCTCAATCATGGCGGGTTCAGGTCGAGCTGCTGAAATGGGATTGCTCTTCAAAGGCGGGGAACATCTGGAGAATACTCGTTCCATCGACACAGTCGTGTTGGATAAAACAGGTACCGTGACGAAAGGTGAGCCTGCCTTAACGGATGTTATCGTATCAGAAGGTTTTGGGGAACAGGACGTTTTGCAATGGATCGGATCGGCCGAAAACCAATCGGAGCACCCGTTGGCGCAAGCCATCGTGACTGGTGTCAAAGAAAAGGGAATCGGTTTGATTGAACCCGAAGCTTTCAAAGCACTCCCAGGGTATGGAATCGAAGCGGAAGTTGCTGGGAAGCAGGTTCTTGTCGGTACGCGGAAATTAATGCGCAGTCGGGACGTAGCCCTTCATGATATTGAAACTTCAATGGAGAAAATGGAAGGTGAAGGGAAAACGGCGATGCTGATCGCAATCGATGGAATGTTGGCGGGTGTCGTGGCGGTGGCAGACACTGTGAAGGAAACGTCCAAAGAAGCGATCGAGCGAATGCAGGCACTTGGATTGGACGTCATTATGCTGACAGGAGACAATCAGCATACGGCGGAAGCGATCGGTCGGCAAGTCGGCTTGTCTCATGTGATTGCGGAAGTGTTGCCGGAACAAAAGAGTGAGCAAATCAAAAAGCTGCAAGAACAAGGGAAAAAAGTGGCCATGGTCGGCGACGGTATTAATGATGCACCGGCGCTTGCGATGGCGGATATCGGAATGGCCGTCGGGACTGGCACGGATATTGCCATCGAAGCAGCGGACATTACACTTATGCGCGGCGATTTGAATAGTGTGGCGGATGCCTTCATTATGAGCCGTAAAACGATGCGCAATATTAAGCAAAACTTGTTTTTTGCCTTTTTCTACAACACGATTGGTATTCCAATCGCGGCATTGGGTCTGCTGGCCCCTTGGGTTGCGGGTGCCGCTATGGCATTCAGCTCCGTTTCCGTCGTGCTTAATGCCCTTCGGCTTCAACGGGTCAAATTATAAGTTTATGAAAAGAATCCATTTTACTGGTCATGTAAAATGGATTCTTTTTCAATTTGGTGTTGATTTATCGAGAAGTATATCCGGCGTCCGCATGGATGGTCGTGCCGGTTAGATAAGAAGAGGCGTCAGAAGCTAACCAGAGACTTGCTTGGGCGATTTCCCTTGGTTGACCGAAACGATTCAACAGACTGAGTTGAGGCGCGTATTCCTCTTCTGTAAAGCCGAATTGCTCCAATGCACCACGAAGCATTGGGGTATCAATGGCTCCCGGAGCTACGGAATTCACCCGGATATTGAGAGGACCATTTTCCATTGCAGCCACTTTGGTCATGCCGACGACGCCATGTTTGGCTGCCACGTAGGCAATATTATTTGGCTGTGGGCGAAAACCACTTACGGAAGATATGTTAATAATGGATCCGCCATGTCCCTGCTTCTGCATCTGCTGCAATTCATATTTCATGCAAAGGGCGGTTCCTGTTAAATCGACAGCGATTAAACGATCCCAGTACGCCTCATCAAACTCTGCCGCAGGTTTGTCATCCGGAGTGAGGGCGGCGTTATTGACTGCCACGTCCAATTTACCGAATGTATCGACTGCAAATTGAACCATTGCTTGTACTTCCTGGGATTTTGAAATATCGACTTTTACGAAAGCTGCTTCACCGCCGGCCGCTTGAATAGCTTCTGTGACCGCGCGTCCTTTTTCTTCATTGAAATCTGCGACGACCACCTTTGCTTTGGCTTCCGCAAATAGCTTGGCTGTAGCTTCTCCCATCCCCATGGCGGCGCCTGTTACGATAGCCACTTTGCCTTCTAGTACTGGAAATGTCATATATATTCCTCCTAAAAAATAGTAATATTACCTTTACATCCTAACTATATAGAAATTAGTGGAATTTGTATAGTGAAGCTACGAGCTGCCTATTAACAGTGGCTTTTTTCTGTTTTCAGGTGTCATGATTAGTAGTAGTTCAATTTGTAGTATAGTGTTTTTATACTTTTTATATCCTTGTATGCTTCAGACAATAGCTGGAGGGCGACATTTCATTTGAGATCGAACGAAATGTCGCCTTTTTACATTTTACGTGTTTCTCACGGATTTAAAGTGTTAGTTATCAGTGGCTCCGTTTAAATCATCATGTTTGGGTGCTTGCCACTTTTTCAATCACTTCTTCCTCGCTTGATTGCTTCAGCAAGAACGTACTCAGCAATACCAATTTCGCTTTTTCCTGCTCAATTAAATTTTCTCGCTGTGCTTTTCCAGCGCCTTCCTCTTCCTTCGTAATGCAGTACCCTTTTCGGCAAGGTCAAGCGCGGACATCCAAAGTGCCAGTATCCCTTTAGTAGAGTATATCTTTTTCCTTCAATACGGGTTTTGGTTGTTCCCACAGTTGTTTTTAACATCTTTAAACCCCTCCCTTTATTTGTTTTGTTGCAAAATTATAGGGAAGGCAACCTTGATATGTAAATGAAAGCACGTGATCATGCAAAATGTATTGCTTGAACCAACTTAGTGAATAGATTTGGATGACTATGCAAACGATGGATAGAAAGCGGTTAGTCTCAAAGGAGGAGTTCAATATGGCAGATAGACCAACAGACGTGAATGAGAAGAAGGGGATGAGCCGGCGGACTTTCATGAAGAATACTGGGCTAGTTGCGGGAGGAGTGGTAGGAGGGGGGCTATTTGGCGGTCTGCTGACGAATCAGTTCCAGAAAAAGACGGACGTCAAAAATACCAGTACTGGGAAGGATAGCGGTCAACTACAAGACGCTCGTGTGTTTTTTACACGTGCGGAGGATTTTGATATTCTTTCGGCCGCCACTGAACGCATATTGCCCAAGGATGATCTAGGTCCTGGTGCCATTGAACTTGGAGTCCCTTATTTCATTGACAAACAGTTGCACAGTGAGTGGGGGATAAACGCTAAGGAATACATGAAGGGGCCTTTTGTCTTGAATATGGATACTACCGGCAATCACAACAAGACAAGGGATCAGGACAACCAAGGGCCAAATACGGAAACACAAGTACCAACGCCTACTCCACGGTATCAGACCAAGATGAATCGAGGAGAAATCTTCATTATAGGGCTTCGTGGAATGGATCTTACGGCTCAAAAGGAATTTGGAGCAAAATTTGTCGAGCTAAGCCCCGAACAACAAGATGAAGTGATGCGAATGTTTGATGATGGCCAAGTGGAGTTAAAAGGGATTGGATCCCAAAACTTTTTCCATTTGCTCTTACAGACGACACTAGAGGGGGCGTATGCGGATCCCGTATATGGCGGCAACCGCGATATGATGGGCTGGAAAATGAAAGAATATCCGGGACCGCGTGCAAGTTATATGGCACAAATTGAACCGGAAGAGTTCGTGAAGTTGGATCAGCAAAGCTTACGTGATTATCAAGGTCACTAATGGGAGGGTGTAAAATATGGTGATTAAATTGGATAAAGTGGATGTTGTTATCGTTGGAACTGGTTGGGCCGGTGGAGTAGTGGCGGCAGAGCTTTCAAAGGCAGGCTATAAGGTGGTTGGATTGGAACGGGGAAAAAACCAAGTGCGCGCGGATTACATAGGGGTAAAAGATGAGCTGCGCTATACAAATCGGTATGAAATGATGCAAAACCTTGCCCCTGAAACAATTACATCCCGCAATTATCTGGATGAAACGGCGCTACCTGTAAGGACTCGGCAAGAAATGATGGCGGGCACTGATTTAGGTGGAGGGAGTGTACACTGGGCGGGGGCGACATACCGTTGGAGACCGTATGATTTTAAAATTCGTAGCATGACGATTGAAAGATACGGAAAAGCAAAAATTCCAGAAGGCATGACCATTCAGGACTGGGGCATCACCTACGACGAAATGGAGAAGTATTATGATCGATGGGAAAAGACGGCCGGCATTTCGGGTGAACCTGATCCGTTAGGTGATAAGCGGACCAACGACTATCCGAATCCTCCTATGATGGAGTCACCGCCAATCAAATTATTTAAAGAGGCGGCAAAAAAGTTAGGGTATCATCCATTCCAAGTCGCCTCTGGAAATCTCTCGCAGGGCTATACAAACCCTGATGGGGAAGTGATGAATGCATGCATGTACTGTTCCTATTGTACCCAATATGGATGTGATTTCGGTGCAAAATCCGATCCGCTTGTAACGGTTCTTCCTACGGCGATGAAAACCGGGAACTACGAAGCGAGAGTCGGTTCATACGTCCGCCGCGTTTTGCATGAAGGCGGTAAGGCGACGGGGGTCTTATATGTCGATGATTTGACTGGGCAGGAGTACGAGCAACCCGCAGATGTAGTCGTACTGGCGGCATTTACATTTACGAATAATCGCCTATTGATGTTGTCCAAAATCGGTCAACAATATAATCCGCAAACGAGGAAAGGTGTCATCGGCAGGAATTTGAACGGACAATTCAATATTACATTCCTTGGTGCAAGGGGCTACTTTGAAGATAAGAAATTCAACTATTACGCTGGCGCTGGTGCATTAGGCGGAACAATGAGTGATTTTGCGGCGGATAATTTTGACCATACGAACTTGAATTTCATCGGTGGCGGCGGAATTGAAATGAGGCAATACGGAGAAGCTGCTATTTCGAGTAATCATGTACCTAAAGGGACACCGAAATGGGGAGCGGAGTTCAAGAAAAACTCCATCCATTACGCGTACCGAAATCTCGTCGTTTGGTATACTCCGAATGTTATGTCCTGGTGGCATAACTTCTATGATTTAGATCCGACGTATAAGGATGATTTCGGTGACCCGCTTTTACGTATCACAAATAAATATACAGACCAGGACCGGAATATCGCCAAATTTGGTATTGAGAAGTGCCGTGAAATTATGGAAGAAATGGGTGCCGACATTATTGATGAGGATGAAGTGCCGTACGAATTCGACCATATTTATTCTGGCGGGCATTACGCAGGTGGAGTCATTATGGGAACCGACCCAGCTACATCCGCTGTGAATAATTACTTGCAAATGTGGGATATGGACAACCTCTTTGTCGTTGGAGGTTCTGCGTTTCCACAATTTGGCGGCCATCACCCGACTTCGACAATCGGAGCGTTGGGGTATCGGGCTGCTGAAGGAATCGACAAGTATTTGAAGAATGGTGGGCAACTAGTAGCAGGGAAAATGGAAAGCAATAAAGTATAAATGACCAAAACTAAAATGATGGCACACTGTCTTCGGATAGTGTGTTTTTTTATGTTATTAATGGTGCCTATTATTTTTTTAGTCAATCTATGATGGTCAACAGTTCCCGAATATCTGTCCTTGGTTGAGGAGCTGGGATGTGTTTAGGGTAGCCGATCATCAGGGTAGCGACGATTTTCTCGCCGGGTTGTACACCGATGCCTTCCCGGAAAACAGGGGCGTATATCCAGTCATTGGACCGCCAGATCATTCCAATGCCCCGTTCCCACGCCGCCAGCTGAAAGTTCTGAATCAGAGTGGCGACTGCTCCGTAATCCTCATCCCATCTTCTTTGTCGAGGGTCTTCCGGCATGATGACTACGAGATGGAGCGGAATGTCTTTGAAATAATTGGCTTTCTTCTGGACTCTTTCCGCTACTTCGCCGTCCACTGTAGGCTGCGAATTCATGTAGGCTTGCACAAATGTCTCTTTTCCTTCTCCTGCATATAATTGAAAGCGCCATGGCTCATTCAGCTTATGGTTGGGCGCCCATTTGGCCACATTGAGTAATTCAATCACTTCTTCTATATCGACCGGATCCGTTTTAAAGGCCTTGATGCTCCTGCGGTTCATAATCGCTCTTTCCACGTCGTTCTTCCCTTCATATTGCATGAATCAAAACCCCTTTTCTATAGGTATCGTAATGATGCAAATGAAAATGATTCTCATTCTATAGTTCTTATTATAACATGGTAGTTTGCTTTCACAACTAAGGGGCTGCTTATAAAAAAGGCCCAACCTTGTCCGCAAGGTTGAGCCGTCTCTTTATTTTCCATAATAAATCGGTGATCCCGGTCCCAAATCGATGCCCAACAGCATCCAGACAATCAACGTCAGGCTCCAGAACGCTAGGAAGAACATGGAATATGGGAACATAACAGAGACGAGTGTTCCGATTCCCATCTTTTTATCATACTTCTGTGCAAAGGCGATGATGATAGCGAAATACGTCATCAAAGGTGAAATGATATTGGTGGAAGAATCCGCGACGCGGTACGCCATCTGAGTCAGTTCCGGCGAGTAGCCGAGCTGCATCATGATCGGGACGAATACAGGCGCCATCATAGCCCATTTCGCGGAAGCACTCCCGATGAACAGGTTGATGAAAGCCGAAATCAAAATGAATAAAAGGATAAGCGGGATACCTTTCAAATTGATGCTTTGCAGGAACTCCGCCCCATATACGCCAAGGACGAGACCCATATTTGACTCCGAGAAGAATGCGACAAATTGGCTCGCAGTAAATGACAGCACGATGAACGCGCCCATCGTTGCCATCGTCGCGGACATCATATTCGCCACGTCTTTGTCATTCCGGATCGCCTTGGTCACTTTACCGTAAACAAGGCCTGGCACGAGGAACAGGAAGGTGATGATCGGCACAAGGGCTTGCATGAAAGGCGATTTGATGATCGGCATGTCTCCTTCATCTCCACGTAACGGTGCTCCTGGAAGAAGCACAAGAAGGGAAACAAGAATACCTGCCACAACGACCGAAATACCTGCCCAAATCAAGCCTTTCTTTTCGATAGCGCTTAACTTCTCCATTTTCTCACGGTATTCGCCGTTATACTCCCCGAGGCGTGGCTCGATGATCTTCTCGGTCACCCAAGCACCAACAAACGTCAGGACAAAAACAGACACGGCAATGAAGTAATAGTTCATCGCAATGTTCATGCCTTCCGCGTAACCTGGATCAATGATGGCCGCAGACATGATAGTTAATTCACCGAGCAGGGCATCGGTCCCAGACAAGAGCAGGTTAGCACTGAATCCGCCGGAGACGCCGGCGAACGCGGCGGCCAGACCGGCAAGCGGATGACGACCAAGCGCAGCGAAAATGACGGCTCCAAGTGGCGGCAAGACGACATATCCTGCATCGGAAGCAACACTGGACATAACACCGGCAAACACGAGCCCCAGCGTAATGAGGCGCTTCGGAACGGACATGACGAATCCGCGAAGCAATGCGCTAATTAGGCCGGAACCTTCGGCAATCCCGATTCCAAGCATAGTGAGCAGCACGACACCGAGCGGCGCGAAGCCGATGAAGTTCGCTGTCATATTCGTAATGATATAATGGATTCCTTCCCCGCTCAGAAGGTTGAATACCTCGATCATTTCCCCATCTTTTCCGGGATGGGCGACTTTCACGCCGAGGGAAGAGATGACTGCGGATAAAATAATGACAACTAAAGCCAAAACCGCAAATAAGGTAACGGGATGTGGTAAACGGTTCCCGGTCTTCTCAATGATGTCTAGGAATTTCTGAAAAAATCCCCCTCGTTTTGTTTCCATGGACAAACTCCTTTTTGGTAGAATATACTATTCAATATGTTATAAATGGCTGCTTCTTTAACATGCAAATTTCAGTATATATAACAATCCATAAGAAATGAATGCTTTTGGGAAATAACTAACTAGGAGAAAATGTTGCACTATTGCGCCAAGTGAGTAAATAAACATGAAAGTTCAAATAAACACGTTTGTTTAAACAATCTTGTTTATTTGAATAAACGTGTTTGTTTGGGTGCCTGGTACCTAAGAGAGGGTTTTATAGATGAAAAATCAAAAAGGTGTATTGGCAATACTGTTAACGAATTTGTTTATTGCCTTCCTCGGGATCGGACTCGTCATTCCGGTGCTGCCGACCATCATGAATGAGTTGAACATTTCCGGCAAGGTCGTCGGGTACATGGTCGCCGCCTTCGCGATTACCCAGCTGATCGTTTCCCCGTTTGCCGGCAGCTGGATCGATAAATATGGACGAAAGATCATGATTGTGCTCGGCTTAGTCGTATTTGGCTTATCGGAATTTTTATTTGGGTATGGGAAGACGGTGGGAGTCTTGTTCATCTCCCGTATGTTGGGCGGAGTGAGTGCGGCTTTCATCATGCCGGCGGTGACAGCATTCATTGCCGATATCACAACGAGTGAAACGCGCGCCAAGGCGTTGGGCTATATGTCCGCGGCTATCAGCACAGGTTTCATCATCGGGCCGGGCATCGGAGGGTTTCTCGCCGAATTCGGCACACGCGTTCCGTTTTATTCAGCGGGGGTGTTAGGGATCTTGGCCGCAGTCCTCTCCCAAATCATGCTGAGAGAGCCTGAACATGCGGCTGCGGAGATTCCGATGCCTGGACAGCAGACCGGCCTCCGCCGCATCTTCATCCCGATGTATCTCATTGCGTTCGTCCTCATTTTCGTGTTGTCTTTCGGACTTGCATCGTTTGAATCGCTGTTCAGTTTATTTGTTGACCATAAATTTGGTTTCACTCCGAAAGACATTGCGATTATCATTACAGGAAGCGGCATTGTAGGGGCCATCAGCCAAGTCCTTTTATTCGACCGATTGACCAAAAAGATGGGGGAAATCAATCTGATCCGCTATTCCCTCATCGTGTCCGGGCTGCTTGTATTGTTAATGACGTTTGTCAGTTCGTATTTCGCTATTTTATTGACCACCTTCGTGCTGTTTACAGGGTTTGACCTCATTCGTCCTGCCATCACATCCTATTTGTCGAAAATTGCCGGCAATGAACAGGGGTTCGTCGGAGGGATGAACTCCACTTTTACAAGCCTTGGCAATATTTTCGGCCCGATTGTCGGCGGGTTTCTGTTCGATATCGATGTCGATTACCCATATTATTTCGCTGCCATCGTTATAGCGATTGGAACCGTGATTGCATTTTTCTGGAAGCAACCGAAGCATATATTTTTAAGGTGACAGTTGAAAAAAGCACATGGTCTGGTTCATGTGCTTTTCCGTTCATCCATGTTTTATCATCCGGCTCCATCTACAAAGAAAATCTCCAGTTCCTGAATAAACCACTGCCCTTCGATTTGCGTCTTCAGAAGGGCGTTTTCGTATTGCTGTAAAATTTGTCGGACATTCGAAAGGCCGATGCCCCGGTCCGTCCCTTTCGTGGAAAATGATTCCCGACCAAGGTCCGTCAACCGGATCGTGTCTTCCGGAGTGGTGTTCCGGATACGGATGACAATCGAAGGGGAGTCCGTCTTCCAAAAGGCGACATCGACTTTTCCTTGTTCCATTCGGAGATTCGCTTCAATTGCATTGTCCATTAAAATTCCGATAATTCGGGTCAAATCGATAATGTCCATCCGGATGTCGTCAATCGGTTCGGGAATTCGAATCGACACTTGAATGCCTTGCTCATCCGCTTCAATCGACTTTGTGGCAAGCAACCCTCTTAATCCGACAAGTTGCAAATGATCAAGACTGCCGAGCACTCTGTTCCGAAATAGCGTATGCTCCCCAGACGTGATGATATGTTGCTTGTAATACCGCTTCAAGTCTTTTAAATTGTCCGTATCCAAATACCCTTGGATTGTCTGCAATATATTCGCATAGTCATGGCGAAATTTCTGCATATCCCGATTGACTTGTTCCAAAGCTTCCGTGTACATCATGTATTGCTCCAGCTTTATTTCCCGTTGTTTCACTTGCTGTTGGCGTTGTAGATGGATAAATAATAAGCCAAATATTCCCCCGGCCAGAGCCACATAACCTACTTGGATGACAAAATTGATCCTCACTAGGGTGATCACATTTTCAGTCGAAATCGTGAATATGTTCCAATACAAAATAAAAACAGTCGCACTGATCAGTAATACGACTAGGACGAGTATGATAGGCGAACTTTTGAAGAGGCACCATTGTGTTGCGATTATACGCTTATACGCATAGACGTAGCCTAGGAATAGAAGGAGGAAGCACACCAAATGAATCGGCAAAGCTAGGCTTGTTCCGGCGAACAAGGGATGATTCACAATTTGCGCCAAATGATCGGCGAGGATGCCTCCTATAAAAATACTCAATAAATCGATAATCACCCGGATATTACGTGAAAATAGATAGAAAATGAGAGTGGTGGAAATCATCAGGATAAGGATGCCCAGCCATCTAGCCATCATGGAAGCCAGTATAGTCGGCAATACAACGCCGAGTGACAAAGTGGAAACTTTTCGGATATCGGCCCGAATGCCTAATAAATAAAAAAGAGCGGAAAATATAGCTATAAGCTCTATTCCACCTAAAATAAATGGGGTTTTGCTCAATACCTCGACCTTCTTTACAGTTTCTCGATGGTTTGTATTATACCAATTATTTCTTAGAAAAGGTGCCAGGCACCGAAACAAACATAACAAACGTGAAAGTTTGAATTAACTTGTTTGTTTGAATAACCGTGTTAATTCAAACGCAGCGACCCGGTATTTTTTTGACTTTTCCAGTAACTATGCTAGCATATAAGAAGGGCCTACTTTTGTTAAGGATTTTTACTTAAACAATATGGGGTTACTTTTACTTTTTTGCAATGTTAATCTGCGTACGTTTCTTATCTTTATTACTTCTACATTTCCGCATCTTACTAGAGCACTCTAGTACCAATTAACGAATGGTAGGTGTATACCTACTTCTTTTGCAAATACCCATCCTTACTTTATTCAATCAAATCATTTAACAAAAGTAGGTTCACTAAATGATTTGGAGTGAAAGCACATTGGTGAAAACGACAGCAGCGGTACAAGAAAAAGAAGGAATTATGGAGGTCCCGACATGGTGGACTTGCCCGGAAGATTTTGAGGAATTGCAAAAACTGGCTCATTTATTGGGCGAGAAAGAGCTTCTTTCGCGGGCCATCATTTCAGACCAGGAAGGGAAATATCCAAAAGAAAGTTTGAAAGAAATTGCGGAAGCGGGTTATGGAGCTGTTACCATTCCGGTGGAAGCGGGCGGTTTGGAAAACGGATTTACCGCATTTTCCGTGCTCGCCGAAAGTTTTGCCCACTATTGTCCATCCTCGACGATGTGCTGGGTCATGCATACGACGACTGTACATACGCTGTATGAGGCGGGGACCGAGGAACAAAGAAAGCGCTTCATTCCAGGCGTCTTGAGGGGTGATGTCGGTGCCTTGGCATTCAGTGAACCGGCGACTGGCGGGCATTTCTGGAACGTCGTCAGTGAAGCGCCGCGGAACGAAAGCGGTTACTTATTGAATGCCGATAAGTCATTCGTGACAAGTGGCGGAGAAGCCGACTTTTATATAGTAGCAACTTCTTCCCCTGACACAAAGGATCAGGACAACCTGATGTATCTACTTGTCGAAAAAGATCAAGAAGGCATCCAATCATTCCCGTTCTCCGCAATGGGGCTGCGCGGGAACGCGAGCGGACCGATGAAGTTTGAGAATGTCCAAGTACCGCTTGAAAACCGCATCGGCGGCGAAGGCGGAGCAGGCTATTACAATGACAACACGGTCGATCCGCTCTTCTTGCTCGGAACGGCGGCTTGCTGGATCGGCATTGCGCAGGGCGCGTTGAATGCGGCCATTGACGGTGCTAAAAAGAAAGTGCATGCCGACACAGGTTCGAACGTAGCGGGCTACCAAGTGATCCGTCACGAACTGGCGAAATCCCAAATTCTAATCGATAGCGCCCGCAGCATGCTGTATCGAACGGCAAAGGCGATGGACGAGTGCGCAGAAAAAGGTCTGGAACTGTCCGAATGCCTGTACCCGCTGTGGCAGCTGAAAACGCACGCAGCAGACATGGTCATCACGGTGACCAATGCGGCATTGCAAGTATCGGGCGGCCGTGGCTACCTGACAGGTCAAGTCGAGAAATTCCTGCGCGACGGACGTGCGGGGGCGTTGATGGGACCGACTAACGAAGTCCTGCGTGAATGGATCGGTCGTACGTTGATTGATGTTCCTTGGTTGGAGTAATTAAATTAGGAAAGTTTTCGAAGCACAACCTTTTCGTTGAAGGGTTGTGCTTTTTTATTGGTGACTTGATGGGGTGACAGTCATCAAGACAACTTAGGGACTATTCAGAACTTTTTTGGAGTTGGGATGGTAACTGATACCAAAGTCTGTTTTCTAGTACCATTCTCTTAATTTTTTTGTTTAAGAGATTTGTAAGAAGTCTTCTTTATACTAATAGAGAATTGGGGTTCTATGCGAGGGAGGTGGCGTGTTGCGCAGATGGATAGGATGGCTGTTCTTGTTGGCCGGGCTGCTGCTCGTCAGCTACCCATTACTCAAAAAAATCGCTTTCGATCGCCAGCAACAACAACTCCTTGCGACATTTGAGAAGCTAGGAGAAATGGGACAAGCCGACCTTGCAATGGAGACAGAGATCGCGTTGCCGTCCCCTGAAAAAAACGCGGCTGACAATAGTCAAAACACCATGTTGGACGGGGCGCGAGGCATGTTGGAAATCCCGAAAATCGACCTGGGAATGATCATATTCGAACGCGTCTCGGAAACAGAGCTTGCCAAAGGAGCCGGAATGATTGAGCCGCAAAAGGAATTCGCCCAGCATAATGTTGGACTGGCAGGCCACCGCTCTGTAGCGAAAGGTCAGCAATTCAATAGGCTTGGCGAATTAAGGGAAGGGGACGAAATTACGGTGGAAACCGCAGGTGAAACACTTCGCTATAAAGTGACCGATACATTCATCGTCCACCAATCGGAAATCGGTGTACTAGATGACGCGGAAACACCGTTACTTACGCTTGTCACATGCACCCCGCTAGGCAAACGACATCCGCCCAATCGACTGATTGTCCAAGCGGAATTACAGGACGTGGCGGAACATTGATTTAGGTATTTATATAATTTTTATATAAATAAAAATTAGGGACAAGGGGGCATTTCTATTTGAAAAAACAGAGGGCAACCCGCTTTTTGGAAAGTAGATAGGATAGAGAAAGGAGAGGAATGAGAGTTTTGAAGAAATGGTTGAATATAATGATGCTCACGCTGCTTCTGTTAGGGCAGACGGTGCTTGGACCGGTTGGTACGGTTTGGGCAAATGAGGACGATGATCCTGTTGCAGGGAAGGAGCAGCAAGAAGAGAAGGACGCGGTAGAAGATCCTTCTGCCCCGACACCGTCCCCGGATGATCCAGATGATGGAGACAACTCCGACGGTAATGACGATTCGGCCGGCGATGACAGCCTCAACGGGAATAACGATCCGGAAGATGAGACTAACACACCAGTTCCTGATTCCGATGAATCGTCATCTGGCGAAGAAGGAAACACACCTGAAGACGATGAGGTAGATGGCGAAGGTGATTCGCAAGTACCTGAGGAAGAGGAAGAGGAAGAGGAAGAGGTTGTTGAGGAATCTGAAATCGAAAATCTTGCTGGTCAGGCGGAGCTACTTAACATCCCACCAGCTGCAGTGATGCCGCCAGAAGACGTCATTAAAAGTACAGAGTTTACAGTTGGTGATCAAACTGTTTCAGGAACGGGACCCGTCACTGTACAAAACGGCCAAACTGCAGAATTTAAATTTAACATGGAACTAGCGGCAGGCCATAGTTACGGCCCCGGTACAACGATGACATATACATTGCCGGATATTTTCACAAATATCACATTCCCGCAAGGAACTGCATTTGGCGAACTTGGGGAAATTACAAAGAACGGCAATGATATTACGATAACATTTAATGAGAATATTCATGATGGATTGAACGGTACTGGATTTGAACCAGGTGCACATTTCTTCATTGCAGCAACATTCAACAACACAGGCAACGATGTAAATGAAACGATTAATTTACCTGGTCAAGCGAATATTGCACTGAATTTCACACCATTAGGTGGTTCCACGATTACAAAGAACAATGGAACTCCTCAGCCTAGTAATCAGAATAGCGACTATATCACATGGACTGTCACAGTAAACACAGATTTAAAAGCGACAGGCACGGTAACATTTACTGATACATTAAGTGCGAACAATGGAAGCGGGCATACGTTTGATCAAGGAACAGTAACAATTACTGAACTTACGATGAAACCAGACGGTACTGTTTTAAGTAGGACTCCTGCGACAGGGGTTTCACCAAACTTTACTTCAGACACTGAAATGACTATTAGCTTGGACGGAACGAAAGCGTATGAAATCACGTACCACACGATTCCGGATGACCCAGGGAATAATGAGTCCGTAACGTACCGGAATAATGCAACGTATAATAGTACGCCTGCTCCGACTAGATCGACAACTGTTAATTACGGAACGCCGTTAAGCAAGGAAGTGTCCGCTTATCCTACTAGCTCAGACTTAGCAACAGAGTGGACGATTCAGTATAACTTTAATAAACGTACAATTACACAAGGGAATGCCGTATTGACAGATAGTTGGTTAACAACTGATGGAAGCGGTACAGGAACACAAGAAATGTCAGATTTTAACGTGTACGAGGAAGATGGAACGACACCGGCAGATCCGTCTGAATATACGAAGACTGATAATGGCGAAGGTTTTACACTTCAATTCAATCAAGATGTTACAAAACCATATGTCATTAAATACAAAACAACACCAACTGATGTGTTTGCTACAACGAACTTTACAGTAACAAACACTGTTACACGCAGTGATATCGGGATTACAAAAAATCCATCTGTAACGTATAACAAAAATAACTTTATGTTAAATAAATCTGCGACTGGTACACCGAACTATCAAGCCAAAACAATGGATTGGACGATTACCGCCAACCAAGCAGGCTATAATTTGGCTGCAGGTACGGTATTCACGGATACATTTACGAATGGCAACATGGAATTGATCGAAAGTTCATTGGAAGTCCGTGTAGGTGGTTCAAAGCTTATTTCAGGATATACAGTTCAAAAAACTGATTATATAGATGAAGACAACAATGTTCATTCGAATAAAGGTGGTTTTACAGTTACCTTAGACAATTCGACAAATCAGCAAGTTGTCATTACGTACACAACAGCCTATGACATCAGAGACGTTGGTTCGAATAATCGTCAGTTTCATAATAGCGTTACGATAAATAACTCTGGTTTACCAGTTGATCCATCAGATTCGGCAACGCATTCCGTTGCTGCCGAACAAACGGCGAATGGTAAAAAGACAGGTAATTACAATTACGTATCAAAAGAGTTTGAGTGGGAAGTTGAACTGAACTTTAACCTCAACTCATTGACTAATGCAATTTTTGAAGATGTCTTGCCGAATACTCAGGAGATTTTCGACATTGTAGTCCATGAAGGTACTCTAGATTCGAATGGTAGATTTATTGAAGGCGATGAAGTATCGGTTGTAAACACTGCAGTTAATCCTAGTTATGAAATTAAATTAGAACTAGGTACCATTGATCAGCCTCATAGAGTAACCTATAAATCTAAAGATGCTGACGGTGTATTTCCAACAACAGGAAACAAGGTTTCAATAAAAAATGAGGCAACACTAACAGATGGAGGCGTTCCAAACGCTTCTTGGGAGAAAACAGTCGGTGTCAATTACACGGATCAACTGATCAAGAAAACAGGTAGCCAAATTAATCAGACTGCGGGGATTCAGTGGAACTTCGAATTCAACTACGCTCAGTCAGACCTTGAAAACATTGTTATTACAGACACAGTCGGTAAAGATAATGACGGTAACCCGAATCAGTTGATTAAAGCGGATTCATTTAAAGTGTACAGAGTAGAGTTAAGTGGAAAGTCGGATAGTGCTAATTTTAATGCACCAAAACAGAATACTTTGCTATCTGGCAATGAATATGAGTTGGATGTCGATATTCAAGAAGGTACGTTTACGTTAAAATTACCGGATGGTGATAGTGCGTACTATATTGATTACGAAACAATTTACATGGGGGATAATAACTCTACTGTTACTAACGAGGTTCAAGTTAATTATGTTAGCGCGGATGGAAACCAAGCTTCTAATAATTTTTCCATCAGCAACTTTAGATACGGAAATGCCGGAACGACTGTTAAAGTGCCATTTGTTGTTGTCAAAACAGATGGGGCGACAGGCGAACCATTGGCGGATGTGGAGTTTACTTTATTTAGTGACTTTCAGCCAGGCGTCCCGTTGATCGCTAAGAGAACGGATGCGAATGGAGTATTCGACCTTGGTATGAAACTGACAGAGGGTTGGTACACGTTAGAAGAAACGGGCGTACTGCCAGGCTATGATAAGCCGGCCGACACGAGATTTGAACTTGATCGTGCTAAAGTCGCAACGAGCGGTCTGCACGACGGCAAACAAATCGTTGAAGTTGAGAACTTTAAAACAGGTCAAAATGTATGTACCGATTTTACATTAACTATTAAAGACGTTGATGGGAATCCAGTAGCAGGTAAAACAGTCACGTTAACAAATGATGCCACAGGTAAGCTACACAATGCAGTAACAAACGGCGATGGAGAGATTACAGTAGATCCCGCTGTTGTCAAAGCTGGAAAATACACAGTTACCACAAATGAAAGTGGAACAGAAGTGACGCTTGGAGAGGTAACAGTCACGTTTGATGGTGATTGTAAAGGTGAAATCGCTCCAGTGCCGTCTTGTTCAGCATTTACAATTACCATCGAAGGCAACGACAACATCGCACGTCCAGGCGTGACTGTAACATTAAAGCACAAAACAGATAGCACTATACCAGAAATCACAGCAACAACGGACGCAAACGGTAAATTCACAGTACCTTCAGCTACCACGCAAACAGGCGATTATAAAGTGTATGAAGGCAAGCAATATCTTGGTGATGTCAAGATTACGTATAAAGAAGATGTTCCAACTCCTTGTGAAGCTAAGGTAACGGAAGCCCCAACTTGCGAGACATTTACCTTAACAGTGAGAGACGTTGATGGAAACCCGCGTGGAGCGGGTATTGAATTCACAATCAAAGATAAAGACGGAAATGTAATCGAAACACTCACTACGAACGGAAATGGAAAAGTCACGACGACTGGGCCATTGCCAGCGGGTGAGTACGATGTATATGAAGGAAATTCAGCTACGCCGTTCGATGAATTTGCCGTCAATATTGACTGTGAGGCCGACGTTCAACCGGCACCGACATGTACGTCTTTCACACTTACTGTAAAAGACGAGAATGGCGATGTTCGCCCGAACGTTTCTGTAACGGTGAAAGACAAAGCTGGGAAGCCTATCAAGACAGCAACAACAGATACAAATGGTAAAATTACAATTCCATCAAAAGATTTACCAGCAGGCAAATACAATGTATTTCAAGGCGAGTTATTGATCGGTGAAATTGATGTCAGTTACCTAGTGGGTTGTCAAGATGAAGTAAAAGGCGCCCCTACATGTACTGACTTCACGTTAACTGTACAAGATCGTAACGGCAACGGACGTCCTGGCTTTGATATTACAGTTAGGGATGCAAGCGGCAAAGAAATCGAAGACGCAAACGGGAACACTATTTTTACAACGGATGCAGATGGAAAAGTTATATTCCCGAACATCATTCAACCAGGTACGTATTATGTGTACGAAGGCACAAACCTTATCAATTCATTTACAGTGACAGACAAATGTGACGCAGTTGTTAAACCACCATCACCATCATCCGGCGGTGGCGGCGGTGGCGGCGGTGGCGGTGGTGGCGGTGGTACACCACCAACAACGCCAGGTGATCCGAACAAGCCAGGTGATCCGAACAAGCCAGGTGATCCGAACAAGCCAGGTGATCCGAACAAGCCAGGTGATCCGAACAAGCCAGGTGAACCCGGCAAACCGGTTGACCCAAATAAACCGGTTGACCCGAACAAACCAGGCGAATCTGGCAAACCGAGCAATCCAGAAGAGCCAGCAAACCCAGGCAATCCAAGCGAACCAAGCAACCCAGATGATTCAAATACATCGGAGAATCCGGTTGAATCCGAAACGCCAAGTGGCTCAAATGTTACTGGGGGTTCAACGGATGTAGAAACACCAACGAACCCAGGAAAACCGGAAATTCCGACACAACCATCCACATCCACGGATAAGGTGGACAGCCTAAACAAGTCAGCCACGAATGGAAAGATCTTGCCTCAAACAGGGGAAGCTTACCCAATCGTTCCGATGGCGGCTGGCTTGACATTGATCTTAGCGGGTCTTTGGATGTTCCGTAGGAAAACATTGAGTATTAAACAGTAAATGAATGAAAACCAAGCAACCAGTCCGGCCACGGGCTGGTTGTTTGCTTGTCCTAAATGTAAGAGTTCTGTAAAGAGCTATTTGATAGGATAAAAAATCGCTGCACAGTGCGGATTACTAACTCGTCAACCTCCGATCCGTCTTTCTTCACTTGTGGAATATATTTCCTTGACAATATAATTCCTATATAGGCAAGATTTTTTTTACTTAAAGGGATGAAATAGGTGACGATTGTGAATAAGCCGATATCTGTGAGAAAGATTTTTTTCATCATCAGTATATACATATTGATTTTAACTAGTTTCCGGATTGGATGGGTGATGTACCATCAAATCCCCGTTCATCCCGAAGCGGAAAAAGGGGTCATTGATTTAAGTGAATGGACTTTCACCGACCATCAAACGATTACACTGGATGGTGAGTGGGAGTTTTATCCGCATGAGTTTCTTGGGCCTGATTCAAAAGGAAGTGGAACGGAGGAATATATAAGAGTTCCCGGCGATTGGCGGGACGCCATTTCGGATAATGGTATGCAACCTTATGGCTACGGTACATATCGTCTGAAAATCCTTCTTCCCGAGGAAGATCGGTTGTATGGCATCCGGATGAAAAATATTACAACGGCTGCAAAAGTTTATGTGGACGATGCATTGCTGAAAGAGTGGAACTCCCCAACGGAAAGGCCCAGTACAAGTGGAACAGAGCGAGGCCCTTTTTCTATTTTATTTCATAATGAAAACAATGAAGTGGACCTTCTCATCCGGGTGTCCAATTATGAAATACCAATCCAAGGGGGGCTTACCGGTGCCGTTCATATTGGAACAGAGACTGCGGTTCTGAAAGAAACGACCGGTTCCGTAACCCTTCAGATCATTGTTAATGTGATTTACCTGTTGCATATTCTATATGCTACGTACATCTTCTTTTTCGGGAAAGGGAAATACCGGAAAGAATTCTTTTATTATAGCCTTCTACTTGCGTTAAATATAATTTCTAATTCCATAGATGATAACGTTCTGGTACAACTACCTCTTTCTATCGCGATGACGCAAAAGTTGCTTTTGCTTCTATTTATAAGCATCCTATTGGTCGTCCTTAAAGTACTTGAAAACCTATTTCAAATAAAAATACGATTTATGCGATTGCTGTTTCTGCTTTATATTCTATTAGTAGTGGGTGTGCTCTTTGTCCCCTTGGAACAATTTATTTTGTTCTCGGGGCCGATTGTGATTGTCTTTTATCTACTTTCTTTTTCGACTTTTTTTGTGCAAACAATAAAGATTTTGAGAAATGGCTATTCCGATGCTGTCTTATTATTGCTTATGCTGACGAGCTATCTGTCAAATGCAGTCTGGGGCATTGCCATCAACGCGGGGCTAGTGGATATTCCTTACTATCCATTTGATTTTATCATCCCTGTTTTTGCTATTACGGCTATTCTATTCAGGCGACATTTCCATCTGGTCCACTTAAACGAAGAACAGACCAAAGAGCTTCAGCAAGCGGATAAGATGAAAGATGATTTTCTGGCGAATACATCCCATGAGCTGCGAAACCCGCTTCATGGTGTCATCAATATAGCGCAGACGATCTTGGATGATAAGGAAGCGCCTTTAACGGCAAAAAATCGAGCCAGTCTGGAATTGCTCGTCCGGATTGGCCACAGAATGACATTATTGTTGAATGACTTGCTGGATATTACCCGTTTGCAAGAACAGCATATCCGGTTACATCGGGAGAGTGTAAATATCCATGCAGTCACTTCAGGTGTCATCGATATGATCCGTTATATGACAGAAGGGAAGAAACTTCGGTTTCATTTAGACATCCCCGCTGACTTTCCTCGTGTCCTGGCGGATGAAAGCCGGCTTATCCAGATTCTATTTAATCTTTTGCATAATGCAGTGAAATTTACAAATGAAGGATCTGTGTCAATCGACGCTACTTATAAAAATGGGGTAGCTACTATTCAAGTTGCAGACACCGGGGTCGGAATGGAGGAGGAGACACGGAAAAAGATTTTCCAAGCATATGAACAAGGAACCCCCACGGTAGCATCCATGGGCGGCATCGGCTTGGGACTGCCGATTTGCAAGCAATTGGTAGAGCTGCATGGCGGAAAAATCTCTGTACAATCAACACCGGGCAAGGGATCTGTTTTTTCATTCACTCTACCGTTAGCTGTTTCCGTTGCGGAAGAAATCGAAAGAGACCTGGAGATGGCCGCTTCTGTCGCAGAAGAAATTAAAAGAGATCTGGAGATGCCGACTTCCGCACTGCTTGAAAAACAGAACGATGGAATGGAAAACATTGAGGCTTTCCATCCTGTTGGAAATGACTCCAAGCGGGTAGAGAAGATAGCGAAGATCCTACTAGTGGATGATGATCCGCTGAATCTGCAAATTTTACAAACGATGTTGACTGCGGAGTATGAAGTAGCCACCGCGACAAGTGGAGAAGAGGCATTGATGCTCTTGAAAACGGGCGCATGGGACTTGGTCATTTCCGACGTAATGATGCCGAATATGTCGGGATATGAGTTAACACAAAAGATTCGTGAGCGGTTTACCCTTTCGGAGCTGCCTGTCTTACTGCTCACGGCACGGAACCAACTTCAAGATGTCTATACAGGTTTCCATTCAGGCGCAAATGATTATCTTTCAAAACCGATGGATGCTTTGGAATTAAAATCCCGAGTGAGAGCATTGACTGATCTGAAGAAATCCATCCAAGAGCAGCTTCGGATGGAAGGGGCTTGGCTGCAAGCGCAAATTCAACCTCATTTTCTATTCAACACGTTGAATACGATTGCTTCCCTTGCTGAAACAGATATAGAGCGGATGGTCACGCTCCTTCATGAATTCGGGAATTATTTGCGAAGAAGCTTTGGTGTTCATAGTACGCAAGCTCTTATCCCGCTAGAAGATGAATTGGATTTAACACGGTCGTATTTGTTTATTGAACAAGAACGATTCGGCGAACGTTTGCAAATTGCGTGGGAGATTGAGGATGGGGTGAATTTGTGGATTCCACCATTTTCCATCCAGCCAATTGTTGAAAACGCTGTTCGGCATGGTGTCCTCCAACGGGTGGAAGGAGGGACGATTCGGATTCGAATCAAAGATCATGAAACCTATTCTGAAATTGCCATCATTGACAATGGGGTAGGCATGGAGCAGGAAAAATTGAAAGAAATCCTGCAGGCTTCCGCGGGCTCGAAAAGAGGAATTGGCATCGTGAACACTCACCGTCGCCTGACAAGGCTAAATGGAAATGGATTGAACATTTGTAGCCAGCCCGATGAAGGCACATCCGTATCCTTTCAAATTCCGAAATAAAGAACTAAAAGTGGACAACCAGTTCTCGAAAGAGGACCGGTTGTTCTTTTTTATTTACTCATAAACAGTTCGTTAGGCCTAATATAAACGGCCTGCTTTTTCAATAATGTAAGAGTTGTATAAGCGCCGTTCTTTATAATGAAGCAAATCAAAAACAGTGAATACGGGGAAGGGGAAGCTAAATGGTAAGTCGATTTCCGTTGAAGGTCCGTGAGAAAACGGGGACAGATGACGGCCAACATGTATTCCATACCATTAAAACCGCGTTGTCGTCTTCTTTCATGGTGATGGTAATGGATCCGTCTGGAAATGTAATAGAAGTGAATGACAAATTCGTTCAGCTTTTTCAATATAATTCTACCGAATTGCAGACCTTTGGTTTCTGAATTCAGGTTATCAAGCTGACAGCTTTTGGCAAGAGCTTTTGACCACTCTTGGACAGGGGGAACAATGGATTGGGGATCTTTGTCTCCGTACAAAGCATGGGGAATCCATCTGGGTGAACGCGACGATCATTCCCTTCGAACAAAGCACGGGCCCTTTGGTAAACTATTTAATCGTCCTTCAAAATGTTTCGGATCGGAAAGCAATGGAAAAATGGCGACATCTTGCATGTCATCATGATCTGACGAATTTGCCGAATCGCCGAATGTTCCATCTATCTTGTGCCTCTTATCTGGAAAGAGCGAGACGCCAGCGCTCGAAGTTGGCGTTTTTTTATGTGGATGTGAACCATTTCAAGAAAATCAACGATTCGTATGGCCATTCAGTTGGTGATCTTTTGCTACAGGAAGTGGCACATCGATTTCAACATCATCCATCGACAATGAATCGGGTGTTTCATTTTGGTGGGGATGAATTTGTCATCCTGATTGAATTCGATGATGATTTACTCGATTTTTCCGAGGCAATCCAGACGATATTCGCCCGTCCTTTCCGGGTAGGCGAGCATTGCTTGGACATGAGTGTAAGTTTGGGGGGAAGCATTTTTCCTGATCATAGCGCTGACATTGCGGAGTTATTGAAATTTGCCGATTCGGCCATGTTTGCGGCCAAGCGGGAGGGAGGAACCTGCATCCGAATGTATTCAAAACCAATGAAAGGACTGCGGGAGCCATAAGTGGAAAGAGGAAAAAGATGAAAAAGAAAACACTTGGACTATTAGTCGTCGTTCTCCTACTTGGCGTTGCAACAAGCACCACCATTTTTTCCGACGATGAAAAAAAGAAGGAGATAGCAAAAGAACCGTTGCTGGCGGAGCACTTTATCCAAAATTATTTACTTCGGGAAGATGGGCGTATGCAGACGGATTTATTGGACCAGCAAGATGTTTATCTATCCGAAACGGTCGGCTTATGGATGGATTATTTAGTAGCGAAAAATGATGTTGCGCTATTTGATCAGCAAGTGGAGGCATTGGAAACGTATTTTCTTACGAAAGATCATTTGGTCACTTGGGAACTGCAAGGTACTTCGAAAGCGCCTGCGAACGCGTTCATCGATGACTTGCGCATTATCAATGCCTTGTATGAGGCGGGTGAAAAGTGGCATCAGGGAGCTTATCCAAAATTGGCGGCCAAAATGGGGAAGTCGCTCATCCGTTATCAAATGAACGACGATCTATTAGTCGATCATGTAGATTTGGAGAGCAAGTACAAAGGGGAAAATATTACGTTAAGTTATATCATTCCAGCTGGATTTGACCGGCTTCAGCAACTTTCGCTGCCGGATCAGACATACGACATGACGAAGCAAGTGCTCCTGGAAGCCCCGGTTTCGCCACTGGGATTTTTTCCGAAAACTTATCATGTTAAAACGCAATCCTATTCCTACGATACCGAAATCAATTTAATAGACCAGTTTTACGTAGGATACCACCGGGCTCAATGGCAGGGGGACGTTACACCGCTTCTTGATTTTACGAAGACCGCTTTTGCAAAGGGGGATGGAAAATTGTATGGGCGGTATAACCGCGACACCGGAGAAGCGACTGTCCCTTATGAAGCGGCAGCTGTTTACGCTCTTGCAATTCTTATGTGTTTGGAAATCGAGGAACAAGATTTCGCCAAACAGCTTTTCAATCAGATGAAAACATTACAGCAGGCTAATGAAAAGCTTCCCTACTACGGGGGATACACCGACATTTATTCGAAGGACACTCATACTTTTGATAATTTGCTTGCACTTTTGGCGGAAAGGAAAGGAATCGATGAAGAAGCATTTTGATGTGGAAATCAGACCCCTTATCTTGTTTGCTCTGTTGTTGCTAGGTATGCAGATTACTCTATTTCTACTGTTGCAAGAAGGACGGACCGGGCTTTTAATGAGTGCCTTTTTGACTGGGTTCGTCGTTCTCTCGCTAGTGGCGGGCCCTTTGGTAGGACTGTTTAGCAGTGTACTGTTCATTTTCATCATTGGCACAATTTTGGTTTACATGGCATTGCCAAGCAGTTCATTGTCGGTTGAAACACTATCGATGCCGTTATCGCATTTATTGGGCTACGGTTTTTCCCTTCTAATATTTGTCCTACTGGCAGGACAGCTCCATGAAAGAATTGCAGGGCAAGGCAGGCTGACAAGACAATTGCAGGAGGAACTTCGCCAATTCGTGGCGGTCGATACGGAGACCGGATTTGATAATAAATACCGAATGGCCATGGAGTTGGAGGCGGAAATGAAGCGCATTGACCGGTATGGAGGTGCCTTCACCCTTGTTTTGATCCAAATTGATTTCTTTAATGAATTTCTCAAGTTATATGGTGAAAAGGAGCAGAAGCACCTGCTCCATTCCCTGGCGGATACTATGCAGACTATCATCCGGTCCACTGACCGTAAATTCCGTTATGCAACCGACCGTTTTGCGCTATTGCTGACCCATACGAATGATACCTCGATTGAGACGGTCTATGATAAATTGGCCTCCGCCATTAAGCACCATCAATTGCTGAATGAAAAATACATCACGTTATCGTTTCGGGCTGGTCACGCCGTTTATAACGGACATGCGAAAACGACGGACCATGCGATTCTAGTTTCACAAGTGGAAAGTGAGATGGTGGCACGTGAATTGTAAACGTTGGTGGGGAATCAGTGCAGTTTTACTTTTTGCACAACTTCTCATTGCCGCATCCGTTGTGTTCGCGGAGGAAAAGGTACCTGAAATCGCGTTACTTTATATGACGGATGATGGGAAGCCGAACTCCAACATATTTTTTATCGAAGCGACACTTGCCGGCTTTACCAATCAGATTGATCTGTATTCTGCCGAAGGGCCCGAAAAAGAAATAGGCCTGTATGATGTCGTTGTGTTTGTCGGGGACTACAAAGGCGATGTTCCGGAGTGGGTGCGGCATGCCATCAATAATTTTCAAGGGCGGCTGCTTGCGTTCGGATACAATGCGGAGCAGTTAACACCTTTCCAAGATTGGCATATCGCTGGGGAGGAATATATACGCAATTTGGATGGAAATCCGTTACGGGCTGTCAAATCGGTCCTCCAAGCAATACCGCCTGCAGATGCAACCGTCTTGTCGGAAGGGGAGACATCGGAGAAGAAACTGCCCTTCATTTCGAATAAAGGAAAGGTGTCCTATATCGCAACTACCTCATTCGGTACGGAAGAGAAATATGTCCTGTCCCGTTCCCTTTATGAGCTGCTGGACAGAACGGAGCCGGACAGCCATCCCGCCTACATCCGGTTGGAAGACATTTCTCCGATTTCGGACGCGAAGCTCGTCGAGGAAACGGGGATGTATCTAGCGGATCGAGGCATTCCTTTTTTCATGGCAATCATTCCAGTCTATGTCAATAGCGAAACCGGTGAACAGATTTCGTTGGCCCGAAACAAACCGCTCGTCGAAGTGCTAAAAAGATTGCAGGATCGAGGCGGGATGGTCATTGCACATGGGTATACCCACTCCTACCGATCCGATGAAACCGGGGAAGGGTTCGAATTTTGGGACGTGGAGCTCAATCAGCCGATTACGACAGAGCGGATGGACGAGCTACCGCCAAAACTGAAAACGGTCGATTCTTTTACCTCTGCTGAACAATACGAGACTTATAAACAAATGATGAATCAGGTAGAGATCAGGTATATCGAAAGGAAACATAAAAAGTCGATTGAGACGCTTACCGCTCTCGGTTTATATCCAGTCGCTTTTGAAGCGCCCCATTACACGATGAGCTCTAATGGATACAAGATCACTTCCGGCTACTTTTCCTCCATTTTTGGTCAGATTCAATTAAGCGATTCTAATTGGAGTGTCATGGATAGTCCGTTGTTCATTGGAAAGCCGGCTATTTTGGCGGGAATGACGCTCTACCCCGAAACGATCGGCTATGTCGATCCCGGGTTGGCAAATCCGCTTCACGATATGGGAATCGCTGTGAAACGGCTGCAAACAGTTCCCGGTTCTGTTATAGGCGGATTTTATCATCCGTATTTAGGCTTATCGTATTTGCCCGAACTGATCGAACTAATGGAATCCATCCCGAACATGGAATGGATCGATTTTCAGCAGGAGAATTATTTCGTTCGGACAGATCGGGTGGCAATAACGCAGACGGGGACTGGCGGGCGGCATATTGAGTCTTCCCTTACAGCAAAAGACCAATTACTTGATCGGATGTATGAAAATCCATTCGATCTTGCACTCTGGATCGTTGCTGTTATTGTTCTTGTTTTTCTTGCCATGTTTGCCGTGTATGTGACGAACTTGCGGATCCGGTTGAAAAAACGTTTATTCGAGGAGAGGGAATTCATTGGCTAACTGGCTTTTTTATGCGGCGCTCATCCTGATTTGGGTCATGCTCCTGTACCATATGTTTTTAATGCAGGGCGGGTATCGGCATTTTAAGACATTCGAAAGGGTCATTCCGACGTGGGAAAAGCGGATGGTGAATCTGCCGACTGTCAGTGTATTCATTCCCGCGCATAACGAGGAAGTTGTCATCGGGCAGACACTCCAAGCAATGTCACGTCTGTATTATCCGAAGGACAAATTGGAGGTCATCGTCATCAATGATAATTCATCGGACCGGACGGGGGAAATCGCGGACAGTTTCGCCGAAAAGTATCCGTTTATTCGAGTCATTGAAACGAAGCTGCCCAACCGGGGAATTGGCAAATCTTCCGCGTTAAATGAAGCAATGCAGCAATCGGAGAGTGACGTCATCGTTGTATATGATGCGGACAACACGCCGGAAAAGATGGCGGTCTGGTATTTGGTGATGGGGCTCGTCAATGATCCGAAGGCGGCCGCCATGGTAGGGAAGTTCCGGGTGATCAACGCCAAACAGACTTGGCTCACCCGCTTCATCAATATCGAAACGATCTGTTTTCAATGGATGGCTCAAGGAGGACGGTGGAAGTGGTTCAAAGTCGCCACCATTCCGGGTACGAATTTTGCCATCCGGCGCAGCGTCATGGAGCAGCTTGGCGGCTGGGATGTTAAAGCGCTTGCAGAAGATACCGAGTTGACGGTGCGTGTCTATGACTTGGGCCATCATATCCGTTTTTTCCCCGCGGCCATTACATGGGAGCAAGAGCCGGAAACGTTGAACGTCTGGTGGAAGCAACGGACGAGATGGGCGCGGGGCAATCAATATGTCGTCCTGAAATTTCTCGGACAACTATTCAAGCTGAAACGAAAACGGATCATCTTTGACTTGTTTTACTTTTTCTTTACGTATTTCCTATTCTTTTTTGGTGTCATTTTATCCAATGGGCTTTTTATTATCAATTTATTTTACGAATTGCATTTGAATATCGGAAACGTCGCATTGGTGTTATGGGGGCTTGCCTTCCTGCTATTTCTGGCAGAGGTGATGATTACGCTGAGCATTGAAAAGGCGGAGATGAACCGCGCCAACTTTTTTTATGTTATTTTCATGTATTTTACGTATTCGCAGATGTGGATTGCCCTCGTTGTCCACTCACTCTTCTTGGAAATGAAGCGGATCCTTTTCCGCCAAGAAGTGCGTTGGTATAAAACAGAGCGATTTACCAAAAAAACAATGGAGGGACATAATGAAACGAACTAAAGCATTGCTTGTATGCCTATTTGCGGTTTTGTGTGTAGGTTTCTTGCCATTGCAAGGCGAAGTACAGGCGGCCGTGCAGTTGCAAGTGAAAGATGTGGGAATGGATATCCATCCATCAACCATTTTGAAACAGCCATTGACGAATCGCCCAATTGAATTGACCGGGCCGGAACAGGAAGCGATATTTTATTATGAAATGCGCTCGGCTCCTGCAGACACGGAACATCGACTCGTCTTGCACTATAGCCATTCGGAATTATTGATCGCACCATCTTCTGTGACAATCCATGTTGATGAAGAGGCTGTCCTGTCCAAGCCGCTCAATGGCGAGGAACTTGCCGGAAAGATAGTGGTCCCGTTGTCGGGAAAAGCTTTGGAGAAAGGATTTCACCAAGTGTCTATCGCTTTTTCGGGAATCATTAAAGAAGGGGTCTGTGTGGAACAAGGGACGCCGGGAAACTGGTTCACCATCGGCATTGACTCTTATTTGCAGTTGAGTGGCCAACGTAGCGATGAAGAACTTTCGTTGGCGGATTATTTGCATGATTTCACCGGTACGGCGAATCGCCCGGCATTCATTGTCTTACCGGAGGAGGGGTCGTTGGAGACGGTAAACAACGGTATCCAATTGGCAGCTTATCTCGCGGAACAGGGAGATGAAGAGGAGGCGCACCAGGTTATCCGGGAATCGGAACTCCAGCAAATAACAGGAAATCTCATTGTGATCGGGACGCATTCCGAATTCACAAGTCCACTTCTAAAGGATTTATTACAACAAGCTGCTTTACCAAGCGAAAAGGATTCGGTTACCATTTCCCGTCATACGCTGACGGACAGGAAACAGCAGGCAGATATGCTGTTCGCTATTGCTTCTTCACCCGAAGATTTCGATAAACGGCTGGATGTATTAACCGATCCTACCCTGACCAAGCAGTTATCTGGCAAACAGATGACAATCAAGACATTGCCGGAGCGCAAGGCAGATTCTGATGAACGGATCATTCCGCTCAAGAAGTTTGGCATCACCAGTTTCACGCTTGATCGGAACAACAGGGAGAGCCAACAGTTTTTCCACTACGTTCCATTTGCCAGCGAGAAGGACCAATCACCGATCTTAGAACTGCATCTCAAGCATACTGCACTTGCTGCGCGGGATATTGAACAGGCAGCGGATATGACCGAGCGGGATATGGAACTTGTTGTTCTTGTCAATGATGTGCCGCATTCCGTCAATATCCGGAAGTTGGTCGAGAAGAAAGAAGGAAGTTATACCGTCCGGATTCCTGTCGAGCCGAATGCAATTCAAGATAAACGGATGATCAGTCTACAATTTGTCGGCAACGGCTTGCTGACAAAAAATCCTTGCATTGCGACAGATCAGAATCGGTGGATCTATATTGATGAGGACAGTCATTTCACTTTCCCCGTAGAAAAGGAGACGAGTAGCTTTTCATTGGCGGCATTCCCTTCGCCTTTCATCGACAAAGGGGAGGATACATTGATCATTTTGCCTTCCTCCGAATCCGAATGGGACCAATCTTTGCTCGATCTGTATCGTGCCCTGTTTGTATATAGCCAACCGATGCCATGGAGTTTGGCAACTGCTGAAAAGGTGACGGCAGAACAGATCAAGGATCGGCATCTGATTTTTGTAGGGGGGCCGGACATTCAGCCGTTGTTGAAGGGGAAAGCGGACAAATTGATCATGCCTTATGATGGGGGCACTCCCGATCTGCAGTCGTTCGGCTTTGTGCAAGAGGCAATGGAGAATGTAGGTTGGATCCAGCCCAGTCCTTGGGGCAATGGCAAATATTCAATGCTCGTATTTGACCGGGTAGATGAGTCCAATTCATATTTAGACAAAGTTCTGCTCGATTACGTAAGAGATTCGGATGAACAGGCGACTATAGCTAGCCAATCGAATAATCGCCAAGTATTTACGAATGCTGCTCTTCTTCAAGAGGTCCCCGCAACGGCCGTCGAGAGTCAAACATTGACCAAAAATTTGTCCATTTGGGAAATTGCCGGTTTTGGAGCATTAGTCCTCTTTTCCTTTGCAGCAGCCATTTTTATGGTGAAAAAGAGAAAGCGATAAACTTAAATTGAAGAAACAAGGAATCAATCTGCCGCCTGTCGAAACAGGGAGTATGAAAATAGGGAAAGTGTTTGTAAGTTTAATTTTATTCTTATCATTTTTAACGATATTGCGTTTCATATGGATCGGCATGTATTTGTCAGAAAGCTCTCCTCGTGCGAAGGACGGTGTCATTGATTTACGAGATTCGGCAGTGTTGGAAAATAAAGTGGTGCCACTGGATGGCGAATGGTTATTTTATAAAGATCAGCTATCGGATAGTAGAGATGGCGGTTTGTCGACAGCGGAAGCTCCCATACGGACGGAGGTTCCGAAAAACCGAAAGACTGACTTTTTCGATAGCGGAGCATCAGAGGTGTATGGGACATACCGCTTAAAAATATTATTGGATGAAAACCAGCCGGAGTCGTATGTCTTTTATTTTCAAGAGGTTGTTTCGGCATTTGCTGTGTATGTCAATGATGAAAAGATGTTGAAACTAGGGGAAGTCGCGTCGACCCCTGAGGAAGCAGTACCGGATTATCGGCCGATTGAATTGTTAGTGGATGGCCGTGCGAAGGAGCTGGATCTTGTCATTCAGGTGTCCAACTTCATGCCAAACCGAGCGGGCGGGATTGTGAAATCCATTGAATTCGGAAAACAGGGTGAAGTAAAAAGAATGATGACGGTCAATTACTTCCTGCAGTTTATGACAGTTACGATTGTTTTGCTGCATAGCTTCTATTCTCTTATCATTTTTTTGTTTTTTGATAGAAGACGGGAGACGCTTTACTTGGCTTTGGCATTCCTGATGATGGGCCTTTCGATTTTGGTGGATGATGATAAGATTCTGCTGTATTTGGTCCCTTCCATATCTTTTGAGATGTGGCGGGCCATGATTAGCATTTCTTACGTCAGTGCGGTGTTCTTTATTTTGTTGTTTTTTAGAGGCATTATAAAGGAATCCTTTCCAGGCTGGAAATTCGCCCGTCGCTATTTTGATATTTTAGTTGTGCTATATATCGTGTTCTTGGTTGAAAAGATAAAGGACGTCAATCTATTTCCGCCCTTTCCGGTATCTTCGATCATCATGCTCTTCCCAGTTGTTCTTCCATTTTTTCTCTTTAGGCTCGCCCTAATAGGTAGAAAGGATGTTGTCTATCTGTTGTTGGCAGTGACCGCTTTGGCGAGCAGCATTATTTGGGCTTCCATTAAAAACAGAATGTTCGCTTCGCTCCCTTATTATCCATTTGATTTGGTGATTGGCATTGTCCTGTTTGGGGTTTATTGGTTCAGGCGCTTTTTCCATGCAAGTGATATGAGCAATCGCTTGTCCGTACAATTGCAGAAGGAAATCGAGCGGAAAGACGATTTTCTTGCAAACACATCACATGAACTTCGGAATCCGCTGCATGGAATCTTGAATATTTCGCAAGCCATCCACGACAGTGGGAGGGATCAATTATCCAATGAGAATAAAAAGAATTTGGAAACGTTGATGGCTGTCGGACGTCAAATGGCCATGGTCTTGAACGACCTGTTGGATATGTCCAAGTTGAAGGATGCCTCCATCCGGCTGGACATAAAGGAAATTCACACTACTTCCGTAATTTCCAGCGTATTTGATACACTGCAATTTATGAAGGAAGGAAAAAAGGTTTCTTTTGTAAATGATATCCCGGCAGACTTCCCGCTTGTCATGGCGGATGAGAACAGATTATTCCAGATATTTTTCAATTTGATTCATAACGCGGTGAAGTACTCGGAAGAGGGGGGCGTACGGGTTTCCGCTACTGTGAGGAAAGGATGGGCTGTCATTGAAGTCTCCGATGAAGGCGTCGGAATGGATCAGGAGACCGCTGAATTGGCTTTTCACCCTTATGAACGTGCCGATGGCGGCATGACGGCGATGAGTGGGGGGATCGGTTTAGGGCTGAGCATTTGCAAGGAGCTTGTCCAGCTTCATGGAGGTACAATTTCAGTAAAAACAGAAGTTGGGGAAGGTTCGACTTTTACCTTTACTTTGCCTATCGTTGAAAAACAAAGTTCCGTTCCCCTTCCTTTGCAGCCTGCCCAGGAAAAATCAGAGGAGCGGATTGAACAGAATAACAGGTTGGAGCCTAATATAGGAACGTCCCGTTTTCTCGTAGTCGATGATGATCCACTCAATCTGGCTATTGTCGAACGGATTCTGACGATGGAACAGCATGAAGTGGTTACATGTGCTAGCGGAAAAGATGCGCTGGGATTATTGCAGCAAGGGCAATGGGATCTCGTCATTTCGGATGTCATGATGCCGAATATGTCCGGTTATGAATTGACAAGGAAAATCAGGGAGCGTTTTTCGATTTCCGAACTCCCTGTCATTTTATTGACGGCACGAAGCCAACTGGAAGACATTCAAACGGGCTTTTATTCCGGAGCTACCGACTATGTCACAAAGCCGGTGGAAAGACTGGAGTTGATAGCCCGGATACATGCCCAGACGGCGTTGAAACGTTCCATCGATGAACGCGTTCGAATGGAGGCGGCTTGGCTACAAGCACAAATCCAGCCCCATTTTCTTTTCAACACTTTGAATACCATAGCTGCTTTAAGTGAGATCAACCCTGCGAAAATGGTCAGGTTATTGGAGCAGTTCGGAACCTACCTGCATGCCAGCTTTGCGGCCCAAAATCTTGATCAAGTCGTTCCGTTGGTTAGCGAGCTCAGTTTAGTCCGTTCGTATGTTTTTATCGAGCGGGAACGTTTTGGTGAAAGGTTGAAAGTGGTGGAGGATTTTGAACAGGTCCCCGATATTCACATACCTCCCTTCACAATACAAACCATTGTGGAAAACGCCATTAAACATGGTATTTTAAAACGGCCAGAAGGGGGAACGGTCCGTATCGAGATTCTTGACCATCCGGAATCCGTAGACATTATTATTTCGGATGATGGGATGGGGATGAATGCGGATCAATTGCAAGGATTGCTGACAGAGCATTCTGGAGAAAGAAGAGGCATCGGGTTAAGAAATACGGAGAAACGCCTACACCAACTGTATGGGCAAGGGCTGCGTATTACAAGTACCCCATATGTTGGAACAGTTGTCCATTTTTCCATTCCGAAGAAGTGAGAAAGTCCAATAAGCCTCCCGTCGGGGGAGCTTATTGGACTTTTTGTGGTGAAGAATTACTGTGACTCCTCAAAACCGTTTCATATAATTCATTTGTGGAGGCATCCGGTAAAATACCCAAATCTTCCATCAAAAGCGACTTTAAATCATGATAAGCGGCCAACGCCCCGGCCCGGTTTCCGATATCGATATAATGCTGCATCAATTGGCGTACGCCATCCTCTGAGTAGGGGTTTAATTGACACATCCTCTGCAAATAGTGCTGTTTTTTATGCGACTCATGGTGGTTCGAATAGTAATGGACCATCGTTTGCAGCAGTTGCAAAATCGATAGGCGAAGCTCTTGCGCTTTCGTGATCGACCAGTCGTAGCTGTTGAGCTCCAGGAAATCCCCTTGGTATTGTTGGATGATGCGTTCAACTACTTGCACATTGTTTTCTTCCAGCTTGGGCATATCATCGACAAGCTGCTCCAGCTCATGTGCATCGCATTGAAATGCCGGTAATTGCAGAGAGTAGCTTTGATTTGAAAAAGTGATGGCATTCGGATAGCCAAGCGCATTCAATGTTTTTCGCAAATGGGAGATGGAAGTATGCAACTGGATTTTTGCCTTTTGATAGTCCGTTTCTGGCCATAACGTGTCAATTAGGCTATCCCGATTGATAGGTGAATTATAATTCATAATGAAAAAGGCAAAAAGCTCCTTCACCTTTGCCGTTTTCCACTTGATCGGTTCATTCTGATGGTACACGGCAAATTCACGGAAACACTCTATTCTCAACGAGGGAGGAATTTCTTGAACGGGGAGTTCTGCTGTCAAAAGAATATGGTCCCGTATCCGTGTAATCGTTTTATCAATCCGGTCTTTTATAATAGGTTTGAGAACATAGTCGATGGAGTGCAATTCAAAAGCTTGGATTGCATAGTCCCGATAGGCAGTAGCAAAAACAATATAAATAGAAGGATTCCATTCCTGAATATACTCTGCTAAATCCAACCCACTTAATCCGGGCATTTCGATGTCGAGAAAGGCGACATGGAAATCTAGTTTTTTCATTTCTTCTAAAGCGGCAAGCGGATTGAAAAAAGTTTGGATTACTTCAACATGGCCGGTTTCAATCAATTTTAGCTTCATATGCTGCAAGGCCAACGGTTCATCATCGACAATGATGGCACGAATCATAGAAACCCTCCCCCTGATAGCGACTTTTACCCTTCATTGTGCCAAAAAATTCCTGATGTTGCAACGATGGTGCCTATGGTGACAGTGTCACCTTTACAATTTTATCTTCCACAAGTGAAATGATTTCCTTCGTCAACCCGTTATACTTAGTGAAATACCCAAACGACTCATGCGCATGTTCGTTTACTGGAGAAAGGGGGATCTGCCCAATGGAAGAGGAGTTGCAGTGGATCCGAGAAGTGGTGGCGGGCAATAAACAAGCCTACGCCCACATTATCGATAAATATAAAAATCCTTTATACGCCACCATTTTACGTATGACAAAAAATCCGCAAGATGCACAAGATTTTGTACAGGAGGCATTCATCAAAGTCTATCAGCGATTGGATCAGTATAAGGAAACCGGTTCGTTTTCCAGCTGGCTATATCGGGTGGCCATCAATCATTGTCTGGACCAATATCGAAAAAAGTATTATCAATCGGCATCTCAGCAGATTGACGAGAACCAAGTTGTCAATCCGCAGCATCCGGAACTCATTTTTCTAAAAAAGGAAAAGAGCCGGCAATTGGAGCGGTTAATCGCGACTTTGCCGGAGGATGAGCGGTTGATCATTCTTTTACGCTATGCGAATGAATTGAGTTATGACGAAATTAGTGAATTGGCGGATGTCCCGGTCTCGACCGTCCGCAATAAACTGCATCGGGCGAAGAAAAAAATGAGGGCTACGGTAAAACGTGAAGGAGGGGATTACCATGAACTGTCCAACGGCGGATAAGTTGTCACAGTATGTAGACGGACTATTGCAGGAAAATGAAAAAAAGCAGATGCAGTCTCATCTTGCCGGCTGCTCATCTTGTCAAGAAGTGCTGGAAATGTTGCAAGGAGAACAGCAATTTATTAAAGACACCTTGCAAACCCCGGAATTGCCGGCGGATTTCACATCAAACATTTTAGATCAGTTAGATCCTTATCCGGCTCAACAGGTAAAAAAGAAAAAGCGATGGAGACGAATTGCCGCAACGGCAGCTGGTCTGTTGCTCGTTGCAGGTATCACGGTGTCTTATCCAAGTTTTGCGCAATTGATCGGAGGGATGTTCGCTACGGACCAAGTGGATGAGGGGTTGCGGCAGGCGACGGAGGAAGGCTTGGTCAACCGAGTGGATCTGTCCGTGACAGACCAAGGCCTCACTTTTAAAGTCGAAGACATCGTGGCTGATTCTTCGCGTGTATCGCTTTCTTATCTCATTTTGAATCAAAATGGAAAACCGCTGGACGCTTACTTGGATTTTCCTAATTTAAAAAGTAAAGTGACGGTGACGGATCAAAACGGCAATCCGATTGATTCCTTCAGTGGCGGCTGGAGAGACGACAGTGATTATGGACAGTTGGAATTCTCGCTGAGGGAGTATGAGAATGTTGAACAAGTGACGATTTCTTTTGATATTCGCGAAATGAAAGGGAAAACGGGGAATTGGCAACTGGACATCCCGGTGGATTTACGGGAAAATAGCCAACTGACCCAAACGATTTCATTAGAGAAAGAACAGGCGGAACATCATGGCGTCGCCATTCAACTGAAGAAGTGGCAAGCGGCCCCTTCTTCGAATGAACTAAAATATGAAACAATGCTGACTGAACAAGAGCAGCAGCGGATTGAGGAACAGGTCAACAAAATGCGGGAGAAGTTTAAAGGGAATGGGGATTTTCCCCCAATCCATACAGATACGGCTATTGCTTACCATATCGAAAATGCACAGCAGAAAATTATCTATCAATGGAACACCCTTTCACAAGGCAGCGAAGGCAGTATGCTCCAATCTACAGGGCAAAGCTTGGATAATATAGGGCATATGGCGTGGATTGATTCTTTTATTCCCCAAAAAGATCCGTCTCCGATGACGTTTGTACTGGAGGGTGTCTATAAGGCAGAGCCGGCGGATTTTTCGATTTCATTCAAGCCGAAGGTGCTCAAAAAAGAGCCGGTGTCGTTTGAGTATGAAGGGAATTTCCTGACAATCCAAAAGGCGGCTAAAAATAATACGTACGAACTGCGCAAATCATGGAACCCGATCGAGAAACAAACGACCTTCCTAATCGAAATGGAAGGCGGCAAAGAAGCGGGGGCGGCGGAGCTCGGCAATTGGATGCTGACGGATCCCCAAGGAAACGCCTATCCTGTGTATGCTAGCGGCTCAACATTGACGGAAACCGATGACAACGCTCGTTATAAAAAAACATTGGAACTGAGGGCATATGGACTGGACGCGGTCCCAGAAGAAGTGACACTGCACCTATTGTCGGTAACCCGGTACTATCCGGTTGAAAACGGATGGAAAGTCCCTCTGCAAAAGTGACAGGCACCCAAACAAACACGATAAACATGAAAGTATAAACAATCGTGAAAGTTTGAATAAACATGAATGTTTGAGTGCCTGGCACCAAAACAGGCAGGCCCAAAACAGAACCTCCCGAGGAATTTTTCCCCCGGGAGGTTCTCTTACTTCATATTGACGATCTTGCCTGGATTCAACAGGTTATTTGGATCGAGAGCTGTTTTGATCTTTTCCATGACATGGAACGCTTCGCCGTGTTCCATCGCTTGGTACTTTTGCTTTCCGACGCCTACGCCGTGTTCGCCTGTGCAGGTGCCGCCCCGTTCCAAGGCATACATGACGATTTTTTCATTAAATTGGTCCGCCGTTGCGACTTCTTCGGCATTTTCCATATCAATCATGACGAGAGCATGGAAGTTTCCATCGCCGACGTGGCCGACGAGTCCGCCCGGCAGTCCGGCTTCGTTCAATTGCTCCCGTGCGAATAAAACCGCATTTGCCAGTTCTGAAATAGGTACGCAGACGTCCGTCACCATCATTTTCTTCCCTGGATACCCGTGAATATACGCATACGCCAACGCATGGCGCGCTTCCCACAGTTTATTGCGGGCCGCATTATCCTTTTCGAAATCGATCCGACTGCAATTATGGTCTTCCACAATATCTCGCATGAATTCGATGTCCTGTTTCAAACCTGCTTCGTTCCCGTGGAATTCCATGAAGAGCGTCGGCACTTCCTCATAATCGGTTTCACTATGAATATTCGCCTGTTTCATCGACGCTTCATCTACCAGTTCCACGCGGGCGATTGGGATGCCGGCTTGTAAAATGGAGACGACCGCTTCGACGGCGTCTTTCATTGTAGAGAAGGACGCTCTTGCCGCGACGACATGCTCGGGAATTCCGTAGACGCGTAGTGTCAATTCGGTAAAGCAGCCGAGTGTTCCTTCCGAACCGACAAACAGTCCGTTCAAGTGGTAGCCCGACGAGGATTTGGCAGCCAAGCTCCCTGTCTGGATTACCGAGCCATCCGCCAAGACAACTTCCAAATTGCGCACCTGATCCCGCATGACGCCGTATTTGACGGATGTCGTCCCACTCGCGTTCGTGGCAGCCATACCGCCTAGCGTGGCGTCCGCCCCCGGGTCGACGGTGAAGAACAGCCCGTACTTTTTCAATTCCTGGTTCAGCTGGGATCGGGTGACGCCCGGCTGCACTGTGACAAGCAGGTCATCCTCCTTAATCTCCAACACTTTATTCATCAATGAAAAATCGATTGTGATTCCGTGGTTATACGGGATGACATGCCCTTCCAAGCTGGATCCGAGACCGAACGGAACGACGGGAATCTCGTATTGTTGGGCGATTTTCATCACTTCGCTTACGTCTTGAGTCGTCTCGGGGAACACGACGATGTCCGGCAGGCTCGGTGTGTGATAGGATTCATCCCTTCCGTGCAGCTCCCGCACCGTCTGGTTTACTGTCACTTGACTCACGGTCAGTACGTTTTGTAAGGATTGGACAATTTGTTCGATCGTTGCTGTCATGTTGCTACCTCCTTTGAAAATTAAATTGATTCAACGCCGTTCAATTACTTCAAAGCTTTCCAACATGTGATAAAATCGGCTGCCATGACCTTCTGCCGCTTCAAGGAAATAATTTGCCGTAATTAGAAAACTTCCTTCTTTTCCATCAGACACGATATATATGTCAATAATTTTGCTATTCCATTCGTTTCCGGCTGCACCATGCAGCCCGTACCCTTCGACGGGGGAGATGACAGTTTCAACAGGAATCGGTGCGATGTCCGGCAACTCCGTTTCCAAATCCATTTGACTTTGTTTGGCTACTTGTTCAGGGGTTTGATCTTCCAGATGTTTGACTTCTAGGAACACTTCAGGATAATTATCGGGCAGCGGTTCGATCGGAGTAATTTTATCGGATTCGGATTCTTTGCTCATTTGGTAGCGTGTTACATCCAAATATATGACATAATCCGCAACGGTTCCTTCATTTCTATGGACGTCGGTCTTCTCCTCCATTCCTTCGATCAATTGGGTGATCTCCTTCTTGGCTGGGAAGCGGTCCTGAACTCCTTGTATGAACTCCGTACCTGAATCCGTCAATAACGTGAAAAAGATAATCACGAATGCCGTGGCGATGATGAAGATAAGAAAGGAACGCTTTTTCAATTTATTCACTCCTCCTCTCTATGCGATTCATCATTACATCTCTCTCCATTTATATCCGGATGCGCTCGAATTGCTACCGGGACGGCAGGGATTTTCTCGATTTCAATCGCCGTTGCACAATGCTTGGCAAGACCATACCTCCTAGGATGATCAAGATACCGATCACCTGTAGGGAGGTGAGTGTTTCGTGCAGCAAGATAACGGAAGCCGTCACTGCAACCGGCAATTCCATAGCGCTTAAGATAGAAGCTGTTCCTGTCCCGACCCGTGGAACGCCGATTGAAAATAAGAAAATCGGGAGCACGATTCCGAATAAACCTAGGATCAAACCATAAACCCATAGGCCGTTCCCAAAACTGCCGTTCCACATGATTTCAGGCGATTGGAAGAACGTGATGGCAATTGCGGCGAAAAAGGACATGAACAATAACCGGGTAATCGTATCCATCCCCGCTACTTGCTTCTGATTCACCATGATGAAAGAGGCAAACGAAATGGCTGCTGCCATGCCCCATGCCCAACCTTGCCAAGGAATGGCGCTAATATCTGCATCGATGACCCCCGCCGCCAAAATCGTTCCGCCGAAGAGAAAGACCAAGGAAATGACTTCAATTCGTTTCGGCAATCGCCGGTTCGCCACGCAGTCGAATAACATGCCGATCCAAGTGAACTGGAATAGCATGACGACGGCTAGAGAAGCGGGCATATAGCTGACTGCTTGTCCATACACCGTACCTGTAAATGCTGTGAACAGGCCGGCGAGCACAAGCGTCCACCCACCGCCGAATTTCGGGAGTTTCCTGTGAATGACGGTGAAAATAAGGAGAGACAGGCAAAAGCCAACGTAGTACTGGCTCGTGACGGCTTCCGCTGCCGTATAGCCGTCCTGTATGGCGAGCTTGATAATAGTCGATAGAATTCCATAACAACTTGCTCCGATGACGATAAATATGGGGTACATCCATTGTTTCATGTGCCGTTATTCCTCCTGTTCCATCCATTAAGTATAGCACGGTTGCCTATGAAAAAAAGCAGGGTGAAGGAAGTCATTTCCTTTTCCCTGTCGAGATTTCCAAAACTTTATTACAGTAAAGTTAAATATTAAATTAATGAAAAAAATAAACCAATACAAATAAATAATGCGGTTCCCATTATTCAGTTTTTGTTGTATAGTAATTATGCTAGTCTAATAATTTGTAAAGCAGAAAGAGGGGGAACACAAAATGAACAAAAAACTACGATTAGTCTTTTCGCTAATGATGGCGTTCGCGCTTGTTGTTTTAGCTGCTTGTGGCGGCGGCAGTAATTCAGGCACGTCGGAGAGCGGCTCTGGAACTTCCGATTCAGCCGGTGAAGGGTCCAATGACTCAGGCGGAGTTGTAAAAGCCAAAGTTGGTGTCGTTTCTTATTTGACGGGACCAGGAGCTAGTTATGGTGAGGCTATTACGAACGGTCTAAAGCTTGCGAATAAAGAAATTACAGAAGCGGGCGAAGTTGAACTCGAGTTGAAAATTGAGGACTCCGCTGGTAAGCAAGAAGAGGCATTGTCTGCTGCCCAAAAATTGATGAACTCGGAAAACGTCGATATTATCGTTGGACCGACGTTAAGTACAGAAATGCAGGTTGTAGCGCCAGAAGCTGATTTGAATGGTGTGACAATCATTGGTACATCCACTACTGCAGCGGGAATTCCGCAGATCGGTGACTACGTATTCCGTAACTCCATCCCTGAATCTATGGCAATTCCTGCCGCTGTTCAAAAAGCAGTGGACGAGTATGACGTGAAAAAAGTCGCAATCCTATACGGAAATGACGATGTATTCACAAAAGCCGGTTATGACGTAATGAAAGAAGTTGCGGAAGACATGGGCTTGGAAGTTGTTACAACTGAAACATTCCAATTGGGCCAGTCCGACTATAAAGCCCAATTGACTAAAATCAAAAACTTGAACCCGGATCTTATCCTAGCATCCGCATTGTATAACGAAGGTTCCGTAATCTTGGACCAAGCCCGTAAGATGGGTATCGACGTGCCGGTTGTTGGAGGTAACGGATTTAACTCTCCTGAGGTTATTAAAATTGCGGGAGACGCATCCAATGGCTTGATCGTTGCTACACCTTGGTTTGGAAAGAAAGACGACGAAAAAGTCAAAAATTTCGTAGAAAAGTACAAAGCTGAATACGGCATGGAGCCGGATCAGTTCGCAGCACAAGCGTACGATGCTCTCTACCTTGTGGCAGAAGCTGTGAAAAATGCAGGCGAAGCAGATCGTGATGCGATCCGTGACGCAATGGCCGAAATCAGAGACTTCGAAGGGGTTCTTGGAACTATGTCCTTTGACGAAGAAGGGGACATCGTTATGGAACCGACTGTGTTAATTATTAAAGACAATGAATATGTCGTTTTTGAGTAATTCGTAGTTGCATGAATGTCACGATGCAATCAGGTTGGGGGGAGCACTCCTCCAGCCTGGTTGTTCTCATTTCAAAAATATACATATGGATAAGGAGGGGGAAACGTGCTAGTCGAACAATTGATAAATGGTCTGACGTTAGGGAGCATTTATGCCATTGTTGCTTTAGGATATACGCTTGTGTTCGGCGTATTGAACATCGTTAACATGGGGCATGGAGAAATTTTTATGTTTGGTGCCTTCATGGGTGTGGCGGTGACCAATATACTAGGTTGGCCTCTATACATCGCGTTTATTGTCGCTATCGTCGTGACAGCTATATTAGGATATTTTCTGGAGCGTTTTGCATTACGGCCATTAAGAGGTAAAGAGGGAGTTTCACACCTTGCCCCCCTTATTAGTACGATCGGTGTTTCCATTTTTCTTGAAAACCTCGCACATCAACTCTTTGGAGCCGGGAATCATCCATTCCGGACGTCTTTGTCAGAATTGAAAGTAACAATTGGTTCTACCACCATCTATTATGTCCAAATTCTCATTTTCATCATTTCCATTGTGCTTATGGTCGGTTTGATTTTCTGGCTTTCCAAAACGAAGGCAGGAAAGGCTTTACGTGCCAGTGCGGAAAATCTTGATGTGGCCAGCCTATTAGGTGTAAACACAAAGAGGATGATCACGAGTACGGTCATTATCGCTTCCGCAATGGGAGGGATTGCTGGGATCCTTGTCGGGATTGCCTTCAACTCGGTTAACCCGCAAATGGGATTATCATTCGGTTTGAAAGGGTTGGCAATTATTATTCTTGGTGGCCTTGGGAATGTCAAAGGCGCCATGGCGGGCGGATTGATCCTCGGATTGTCCGAAACGTTCGTTGTAGCATATGGTGATTCAGGCTATCGTGATGCCATTGCATTTCTTGCCATTATCGTCATCCTGATTGTCCGGCCACAAGGCCTTTTCGGGAAGTCGACAGAAGGTGCGAAGTGATGAATGGCGGTCGGGGAATGCCAAGCCTTTCCTGACTTGAGGATGGTTGAAAATAAGAATTAGGAAGATCAAAGCAAAAAAGAACAAATGCTTTGATGGATATTCATAGAAAGGGTGGAAATAGACTTATCACATTCCTTCCACATAAGAGAGAGATCATGTGGACTTCCTGTGACTAGGATCTGTAACTATATGCTAGGAGATATTGTAAATCCGTATTATCTACAAGTTGCATCTTTTATATTGATCAATATCATTCTCGGTGTCAGTATTTACATAACGCTTGCGACAGGCCAATTGTCATTGGGACATGCAGGTTTTATGAGTATCGGTGCCTATACTTCCGCCATTCTGACATTGAATTATAATGTGCCGATCGTGCTTGGATTGTTAGCCGCGGCTGTTCTTACCGGACTTGTCGGCGTGTTGGTCGGCTTTCCCGCACTACGGCTTCAAGGCGTCTATCTAGCCATTGCGACATTAGGGCTCGGGGAAGTTATCCGGGTTTTATTCATAAACTGGGAAGGTTTGACGAACGGGGCTGTCGGGATTGCCAAAATCCCGCATATGGGGCGTGAAATCCTCCAATTTAGTAAGGACATTGGGTTCGATCCAGGTGTTCTCGGTTTGAGAAGCAACCAGTTTAGCAGTCTTTCTGTATTTCTCGTGTTGTTGATCATTGCTATTGTCGTCATTTGGTTTTTCATCCGCCAAAACAATTCAAGGGTGGGTCGTGCGTTTGCCTCCATTAAAATGGACGAGCAGGCATCCGAAGCGATGGGGATCAATATCACTTATTACAAAATCCTCGCTTTCGGACAGGGGGCCCTTCTTGCAGGTTTTGCGGGCGGTCTCTATGCTCACGTGACGGCGTATATCAGCCCGTCTGACTTTGACTATCACCGGGCTGTTGAAATTTTGATCTTCGCAATTTTCGGAGGAAGCGAAGTCATTTGGGGTCCTATCTTCGGGGCTACGTTCCTATCGGCAGCGCCAGAGTTCCTGCGGGCTGTCAGCGAATACCGTTTTATGATCTACGGGGCATTGCTCGTCTTATTGATGGCCTTCCGTCCGCAAGGGATCATCGATGTCAATATGGTGAATCGTTTTAAACGGAAAAAGAAAAATAAGAAGAAGGAGGGGTAACATAACATGGTTCTGAATGTGAACAAGATCAGCAAAAACTTTGGTGGGATCCAAGCATTGACAGATGTGTCTTTTGCGATAAAAGAAGGCGAAGTGCTTGGCCTGATCGGTCCGAATGGCGCCGGAAAAACAACGATGTTCAATATGATTACTGCTATGTTTCCTCCCTCTTCGGGTGAGATTTCATTCAAAGGCGATACGTTAACTGGCTTGAAGCCGCATCAAATTACGGAAAAAGGCATTTGCCGTACATTCCAGAACATCCGTCTGTTCGCGGATATGACAGTCCATGAAAATGTCATGGTCGGCAATCATTGCCGCTTGACGACAGGCGTCTGGCGCAGTGTATTCCGCACGAAGTCGCAGAAGCAGGAAGAGGCTGCGGTCAACCGGAAGGCGGATGAGATTTTGGAAATCGTTGGACTCTCCGAGTTCAAGGATTCCATTGCCAAAAACCTTTCCTATGGTCAGCAACGGAGACTCGAGATCGGCCGGGCGCTCGCTAGCGATCCGCAACTGATTTTGCTGGATGAGCCCGCTGCCGGGATGAATGAAAAAGAGACGAAAGATCTTTTTGACTTGATTAAAAAAATCCAGTCCTTGAATATCACTGTCTTGCTGATTGAACATGACATGCCGCTCGTCATGAAAATCTGTGACCGGATCGTTGTGTTAAACTTCGGAAAGAAAATCGCGGAGGGTACTCCTGAAGAGATCCGAAACAATAAAGAAGTAATCGAAGCCTACCTTGGTGTCGAGGAGGAAGATGACATTGCTTAAGCTGAAAAACGTCAACACATACTACGACAAGATCCAAGCACTAAAAGGCATCGATATTGAAGTCGAACAAGGCTCGATCGTCACCATCCTCGGAGCCAATGGTGCCGGGAAAACGACGACGATGAATACGATCGCCGGCCTCTTGAAAGCAAGAGAAGGATCGATTCATTATTTGGGTGAAGACGTCACTAACCATCGTCCGGACCAATTGTTGCGGAAAGGGCTGGCCCTCGTACCGGAAGGTCGAGGCATTCTTTCGACGATGACTGTCATGGAAAATTTGGAAATGGGCGCGTATCACCGGAATGATAATGAAGTGGAAGCTGACTTGAAGAAAGTGATGGAGCGATTCCCAATCCTTGAGGAACGAAAAGAGCAGCTCGGTGGAACGATGTCGGGCGGTCAACAGCAGATGCTTACTATCGCCCGGGCTATCATGGCCCGCCCGAAGCTTCTCTTGTTGGATGAACCTTCGATGGGACTCGCACCATTGATTGTCGCGGACATTTTCAATATCATCAAAGAAATTAATGAAGCTGGTACGACTGTCCTGCTTGTAGAACAGAACGCGCGGCAAGCTTTGAAAATTGCCGATTACGCATATGTCCTTGAAACAGGCCGCGTAGTTGCCAGCGGAAAAGCGCAAGACTTGTTACAAGACGATACGATCCAAAAAGCGTATTTGGGTCATTGATCGGAAAAGTTGTCCCCCTATGCTGAAACACGGCAAGGGAGGCAGCTTTTTATTTTTGTCTGAATTCATTAGTATAGCAACAAACGTAAGGAAAGGGCCGGCTGGTGCAATGATGCTAGAGTGCAAGCGAATCGCTATTACTGGTAAATTCAGGAAACGCATTATCGAATGGTAAGCATTCCTACGTCAATCGAGAAAAATGAATTTTTTCTCTTCTTGTTCTATACAATATATAACAAAGGTGATATAGTTGTTATATACCTTATAGAACAAATAGGAGGCTAAAATTGTGATGTCGGAGCTCGCGAATATACCTTGGAGACTAATACTGCCTTTGATTGTTCTTCAACTCATCTTGATGGCGATTGCGCTGTTTGATGTCTTCCGCCATAAAAAGACGAATGGGCCTTATGTAATGTGGATTTTCATTATTATATTTGGGAATCTGCTTGGACCGATTCTGTACTTCGTGCTCGGGAGGCGGCAGGCGTGACGATTTTATTGCAAGTGGATCGGTTGTCGAAAAGATTTGGGGAGCATCAAGCTACGGAAAATCTATCTTTTGAACTGGAAGCGCACACTTCTACAGCGCTAATCGGGCCGAATGGGGCCGGGAAGACGACGACCTTGTCAATGTTGGCGGGTTTAGTGTCACCTTCTTCCGGAACGCTGCGCTTGCTGGGAGAATCACAGCAGGATTTCCGACCGTATATCGGGTTTCTCCCGCAGTATCCGAAATTCTTCCCATGGCTTTCCGCTTTGGAGTTCACCGAAATGGCAGCTCGATTAAGTGGGGTGGAGGCGCGAAGGGCTAGAATGGAGGCCCAAAAGACGTTAGAATTCGTTGGGCTTGGGGATGCGATGAACAAAAAGTCAGGTGTTTTTTCAGGGGGAATGAAGCAGAGGCTGGGGCTGGCGCAGGCGATTGTCCATAAACCGAAATTGCTTTTGCTGGATGAGCCGGTATCTGCGCTGGACCCGGTCGGCCGCCGTCAAGTGATGAATTTGCTGAAGGATTTGCAACAGGAAACTACAATCTTGTATTCCACCCATATTCTGAATGATGCGGAAGAGATGACGGATCAGCTGCTATTTCTTCGGAAAGGTTTGCTTGTGGAGCAAGGCTCGCTGTCTGATGTGCGGGATGCGTATGCGGAACCGCGAATTGTCATCGAGTTTGAAACTGCTCATGAACTGCGGCGTTTTGCGCAAGAGGCCCCGTGGAAGATGACGGCGTCCAGATGCGTGGCAACGATTGATGTCTTGTCGCAAAAGGTCCATATGTCGGATGTTCTATCGGTTCTCAACAAGGGTTCATTTTCCGTCCTAAAAGTAGAATTGCAAAAAGCGAGCTTGGAAGAAATCTTTATGAAGGTGGCATTGGCAGAATGAAAGAATTTACAGTGCTCGTTCAAAAGGAATGGCGGGAGCATATCCGGAACTTTAAGATACTTTGGATCCCGCTTGTCTTTATCATTTTCGGTATATTGGAACCTGTGACGAATCATTTCCTGCCGGAGATCATGAAAAGCGTCGGCAATCTTCCGGAAGGGGCGGAGTTTCCATGGCCGGAGTTCCGCGGAGAGGACATTTTCGTTTCGTTGCTCGGCCAATATCAATTGATCGGTGTTCTCGTTATCGTGCTCGCCTTCATGGGCTCCATAGCCGGTGAACGAAAAAGCGGCAATGCGACGCTGCTTTACGTACGCCCGATTTCCTTCGCAAGCTACTTTCTCAGCAAGTGGCTCGTTGTGAGCGTCATCGTATTACTCAGTGTCTGGAGCGGCTTCTTCGCTGCTTGGTACTATATTGATATTTTGTATAATCAGGTGGACGCCGGAGCTGTATTTGCTTTTATCGCGACATACAGTGTATGGATTCTCCTTGTCGTGACAGTGGTGCTCGCCTTGAGTGCTTGGCTCCCAACGGGCGGAGCCGCAGGTTTGTCACTCATTATTGTCTTGCTGTATCCGGTATTGGACTCCTTGATTGGCACGTATTGGACCATTTCTCCAGGGAAACTTGGATCGTATGCGGCATATTGGTTTGATCAGGATATGGATCAGAGCGGGCTTTGGGGCAGTATCGGGATGTCAATCCTGCTAATATTGCTGCTGACGGCATTTGGCATTTGGGTATCCAAGCGCAATGCCGCCAAAACGACAGTTTGATTTAGGTGCACGGTCGTTTGACACCATTTGTAAATTTGCTTCAAACGTGACAATTTCACCCGAAAGCAGGACCAGTTTCCCATGTTCTTATGCTATAATTCTCTTATTCTATTCATACGCGAGGGATTGCAAATGACAGCACGAAATTCGGATCGCTTTATCATTGCCTATAACCGAATTGAAAAGGCGATGGAGAAACTGTCCGGCACTAATGGGCATTTGCCGTTTTCCCGGCTGCTCGATAAATCGAAAAAAGTGAGCCCGATTATCCGGAAGTTCGAACAGGACCTCCGGGAGTATGGGGATTTGCGGAATGCCATCGTCCACCATCGTACTGAATTCAATTATGCCATCGCCGAGCCGCATGATGATGTGGTGAGATTGATGGAATATATCGAACAGGAACTTTCAAGGCCGCATACGGTTGGAGATTTATTTACACGGAAAGTGTTTACCCTCCGCGCTTCTGACAAACTGGCCACGGGTTTGAAGGTGATCCGAGAGAAGCGATTCAACCAGATCCCTATTTATGAGGGTGGTCATTTCATCGGACTTGTTACCGCGATGGGCATTACCTATTGGCTGGCTGATAAATCGACAGAAGAGAACATTTCCCGGGAAATGCCGACGCTGCTCGACATTTATCATCATGAAAAGCGGAAGAAAACTTATCGTTTCGTCCCGATGGGTTTGTCTGTTTACGGGGCGGAAGAGTATTTCAAGAAAGCGGTCGAAAGTGGCAACCGCCTGGAAGCATTGCTTATCACAGAGAATGGTCAGCCCCATGAAAAGCTGCTCGGCATCGTCACCCCATTGGATTTGATGCAAATTGACTGAAAAACAGCGTTCCCGCGGGAGCGCTGTTTTTCAGATTTAATATCTTCCTTGGTATTTCTCTTCCGTGGAGGAATTGCTTTTCGTATCATGGTGTCGCTTTTCCTCCTCCCATTCCATCCGCGCGTCTTCCATTGGGATCGCATCTACAGTCTGCATGTCTTCATGCATATCGTAGATGCTTTCCTTGTCTGTGCGAAGATGTTCAGGGTTATCCATATAGGGTCCATCCGCGTCTTTCCGATCGCGTTCCGTGAAAGATCTTTTCTTCTCATCCATGGGAATCACTCCTTTCGGATTTACGCTTCACGTGCCATTTTCACCAGCATATGGGCTAGCATATGTTGCTCCTCTTTATTTCCAACTCTCCAAAGCTCTTGCAGTAAATATTGTTCCCGATTTCGAGGTTCTTCGTTTTGGGATAAATAATTGGCGGCAATCTCAGCCGTTTTAGCCAATTGTTCTTCACTGAGCCCGAGACTTTCGCCTTTGCTTACTTTATCCGACAAAAATTGTTTGAATCGGTTGAAGTTCTCCAAAATCTCATCTTTCTTTTCGGTATCCAACTGATTCAGTTCCTTTTTGACCTCATCCTGCATGCCCAATCAATAACACTCCCTTAACGTTGTACTATATATAATTGACTTTTTGGAATGAAACTAAACATCCTGTTTGCCGGGGAGGTGTGTGAAGACGAGTGGGAGGGTAAAGTAACGGTAGGCAAAAAAATGAAAGGAGTTCGACTCATGGAGAAAATGAGGCATGTTGGTACATTTCATTCGATTGACACTGTATTGGCCAAGATTGTGGAATTGGAGTCACAAGGGTATCCGAAGAACAACATTTACGCGGTAAGCAATGTCCAGGATAACTTTGACATGCTCCAGGCGGATGCGGAAGTGAATCTTATGGATTTGTCGAAACGAAGTTTATTGGATCATACAAGGGAGTTGTTTGTCGGAAAAGGCCGGATGCTACAAGCGTTCGAGGAAATGGGGTTTTCGGAACAGCAGGCGCAGGCTTACTATAATGAGCTGGAAGAAGGCGGAGTGGCCCTTTTCATCGAGGCCCGTTGGAGTGGCCCCGGTTCCAGTATTATGATGGACAGCCAAGCGGAGAGAGGAATCAGCGGTGAAACGCTAGATGGACAAGCGGATGATGGAAAAGTGCATCAGAATGAAAATACGGTTCCTAAAATCAATACGACAAATCTATGAAGGCAGATGAAATGCCCGGACACTGGTAGTACCGGGCATTTCATCTGTCCGCAAAAGACGGGCCTGGTTACGGTTTCAACAGTTGAAGGACGGATTGGGCTTGCTGCATATGCAAGGAAAGGACATATTGACCGGCTTGATAGAGGATATTCGCTTTCGTCAAGGCCATCATCTCTTTGGCGATATCGACATCCCGGATCCGCGACTCGGCAGCTGTTAAATTCTCTTCCATTGTCAACGCATTGGAATAGGCATGTTCCAGTCGGTTGACATATGCACCCATGCGGGAACGTTCGGAGGAGACTTTTTGGATGGCACCGTCCAACAGGGAGATGGCTTCGTCGGCTTTCTCGCGGGTTGCGATGGAGGCATCCTTCAGATTTAAGGCATCGCTTCCCATATCTCCGATCGTGAACTCAATCGTCTGTCCCGCGTTCGCGCCAGCTTGGATCTTGATAGAACTTCGACTGCCATCCAACAAAGGCATCGTATTGAATTCTGTTTGCTTGGAGTTTCGCTCAATTTCTTTCTTTAATTCCTGAAATTCGAGGTCCAGTAATTTACGATCGTCATCCGTCAACGTATCACTCGCGGCTTGGACACTTAACTCACGCATCCTTTGCAACATAGCGTGGGTTTCATTCAGCGCCCCTTCAGCCGTTTGGAACATGGAGATGCTGTCCTGAATGTTCCGCTGGGCCACTTGCAGACCACGGATCTGGGCCCGCATCTTTTCTGAAATGGCTAGACCTGCGGGATCGTCAGCGGCCCGATTGATCCGTTTACCGGAAGATAGGCGTTCCATCGAAAGCGCAATCTGGTTCTGTTGGATACTCATGTTCCGGAGTATGTTTAATCCAGTCGCATTCCATTTACCAAGCATGCCCCTTCCTCCTTTTCCTCATTTATCCTTATATCGTCCTAATAACAGGAAAGATAAGTCTACTGAGTGGTTTTAAGGAACGGTCATAAGTATGGCGGTGGAGAAAGGGGGGAAGAATGCTTTCAAAACCGTTGCACAAATGGTGCCTACGGGAGATTCCTGACAACTAAGGGAGGCATCGGAAGTGGGTGGATTTGCAAGTATCGGAGTACCGGGACTAATTATCCTTTTGGTGATTGTGTTGGTTTTATTTGGCCCTCGTAAATTGCCTGAAGTCGGTTCGGCAGTCGGCAAAACGCTTGCAGAATTCAAGAAATCGACCCGGGACATTATGGATGACGAAGAGTCGCCAGCTCAGAAGGATCCGAAGAAAAAGGAATTGTCTTGATGGATTCGAAGAAAACAGACAAACGAAAAGGTGAACAGAAAGTGGTCGCACGCATTCAGCCGGCCATAAACGGGGAAGAAGCAACTATCGTAACGGTAAAAGAAGTGTTAGACGAACCGCCTTTGGTCGGGCACTTAATCGATTTGCGAAAGCAGCTGCTGAAAAGCGTCGGCATCTTCCTGTTCTTCTTCCTCATGGTTTTTTCGACTATCCTCTTAATGACGACGATACCAGTCGGCGTACTGTTTGAGTTGCCGATAGTCACCTTATTTCTATCGGCCCTCGGGTTATTGACAGCCGCTTCGATGAAGAAAGTCAGGAAGTGGTCCTATTTGGCGATTGTCATTATTTCAGCATTGATCACACCGCCGGATTTCATTAGTCAACTGATTGTCATGATCCCGATGCTGCTGCTTTACGAAGTGAGTATTTTCCTTGTTATTTTTGCGGAGAGACGCAAAATTCTTACGAAGTAAAACCGGAAACCGGGCAAAGGTTCCGGTTTTTTATCTTCTTAAAATTTTGACAGGTCTTTGAAAAACTCATGCTATACTAGAGGAATAAATGGTGGAGTCCTCGAACTAGGATTCCGTATATCCTTAGATGTACTTGATAGACGACGGGATGTGGCAATATGGCTCATGAAGGCTATTCGATAAGAGAGGTACAGTTTTGGAGGATTGTTTTAAGCTTGGGGTTTGCTTCCCTTTATATATTTGCGGCCATGTATGCTTTTCAGCCCCTTCTTCCTTTGTTCAAAGAAGAATTCTCCATATCTGTTTCCTATGCGAGTCTATCAATGTCGGCGTCTACGGTTGGACTCATTTTGGGTTTGATTATCCTCGGATTTTTTTCGGATCGAAACGGGAGGACCCTCTATATCAAGCTGTCCCTGATCGGTTCGACGTTGCCTTTCTTCTTGATGGCGGTATCGGATTCGTTCCTTTGGATGGTCATATTGCGGTTCATCCAAGGATTCGCGCTTGCCGGAGTCCCCGCCGCAGCACTCGCCTATATCAGTGAAGAAATACATAAACAGTTTATGAGTGTCGCTACGGCACTTTATATATCTTGCAATGGAATCGGCGGGATGATCGGGCGGTTTGTGACGGGCTATATGGGGGAACATTTCTCGTGGCAGCTGTCATTTCATATTCTCGGATTTACGGGAATCCTCATCTTTACCGCCATTCTCCTGACATTGCCGAAATCACGGAATTTCACCGCGAGCCAAGAAGGCTTTTCAAAGGACATAGAAGGATTTTTCTTCCACTTGAAAAATCCGAGTTTGCTCGTCGTTTTCGGACTTGGGGTTGTGTTGCAGTTATCATTCACAGGAATGTGGACATTCCTGCCGTTTCATCTTATTGCACCGCCGTATTCGATGTCCCTTGACGCTATCTCCTATACGTATTTTGCCTATAGTTTCGGGGTGATCGGTGCTCCGCTTGCTGGATGGTTGGCCGGATTCTTCGGCTTGCGAACGGTGCGGAGAGCCGGTGTCATAACGCTGTCTGCGGGACTTTTACTAACATTGGGGACCTCCTTGACGCTAATCGTGATAGGATTATGCATCGTCTGCCTCGGTTTTTTCACCGCACATTCCTTGACCGCCGCTTCTGTCGGGAAAGAGGCGGAGCATCACAAAGGGAGCGCCTCCAGCATATATTTGGTCTCCTATTATATTGGAGTGACAATCGGCAGTACGTTCCTTAGCCCGCTTTGGACCATATTCGGTTGGAACGGTCTCGTCACGTTCACGGCCCTCCTTCCGGTCGTGTATATCGCCATCATCCGCATGAGTCGGAGTAGGAAGGTCACATAACTGCAACTAAACCGTCTTGGCATGCTTCTCGAACAGTGCAGGGTTCAATTTGCCGTATTTATGCGTCCTTTGCAGAAATTAAGGCAATCAAAACTTATCGAAACTAAGCAGGTGCCCCAAGCTTTTGTTCATAAAAAACCGTCCCGCCAGCTGTATGACTGGGGGACGGTTTCAGGAACAATATTAGCTGAACAAGCTGCCGAGCAGGCCTTTGCGTCGTTCGGTAGGGTGGGTGGAACGGGAATCCATCGTGTTGGTATTCCGCGTTGGGGTCGTATTCCCTCCGAACTCACTGAACTGTTTGGACAACTTATCGCGTGAGTCTTTATTCCGCATCAAATAGGCAGCACCTAATCCAAGTGCCGTCAAAGCCATCTTTTTCCTCATCGTTATGTCCTCCTCGTTTGAATTGAAATGAAAAGCTTATCGGTTGTTTTCCCGAATTCTTTTGGACTAAACAAGTTCATTCGTCCCGACTGGAGGGGAAATCTGTAGGAAGTTCGGGTTCTGTATACGATTAGAGGAGAGTGGCTAAGTTAATAAAAATGAAACAGCCAGGCGATGAGCGGTCCGAACACGGATCCTGTAATGGCAGACAAGGTCATGGCGACGGAACTCATGGATGCTTCCTGCTCCCCGAATTCAAGCGCTTTTGAAGTGCCGAGCGCATGCGATGCCACTCCTAATCCGATACCACGGCCGAGCGCAGTATCGATTCGGGTGTAGCGCAATAGCAAAGGGCCGAACATGATGCCTGTCAATCCGGCGGTAATGACGAAAACGACTGCCAAAGTAGGATTGCCGCCCAACCCAGCAGCGATTTCCATGGCAATCGGGGTCGTGATCGATTTCGGTAAAATGGTCAGGACGAGTTCATCCGAAAAGCGGAGCAGCTTTGTTAGTAGGGAACCGCTTAGCATTCCGAACAGGCTGCCGATCACCACCCCGCTGAGAACAGGCAAGAGATGTATCCGTAATACGTCCCGCTGCTTATAAAGGGGGATTGCCAAGGAAACAATCGCCGGCCCCAATAGCAAGTCGATCCACTTCCCGCCGATCATATACGTGTCATACTTGACTTGGAAGAGGACCAGCACAAGTATAATGGCGATCGTGGCCGTGAACATGGGGATTAGAAGCGGATTCGAGTATTTTATGTATAAGAATGTTGCTAGAGAATATATCAGGATGGTCAAGGCGATATAAAGGAGAGTTAACCCTGCGATTTGCATTTGGCCTCCTCCTTTCTATTTGAAATTTTGGAAGCGATGGATTGGCTGACAAATCCGGCTACCCACATGGTTAGAAACGTGCCGATGATCGTGAGGGGAATTAACACCACGCCCCGGCTCAGAAAGAATGAGCCGAAGTTCATGACCCCGACAGTGGCCGGTATGAAAAAAATCGGCAGCACAGATAAGAAAAGATACGAACCGCCTTCCACCCACCTCAGCGGTATAACTTTCAGTAATAAAGTCATCCAAAGAAGCAGCAATCCAAGAATGCTTCCCGGCAATGGGATGTGAAGCAGCTGTTGAAGCCACTGGCCGACTGCGAAGAATCCCAATAATAAGATAACTTGAAGTGCGTATTTTCCCAATTTCATAGCTGACAGGGCGGAATCCCCCCTTCTGTTTGTTTGACAGGCTTATTGTATCATATTTAGAAAAGCGGCTCCCGCCGTTATTTTAGTCAGCCAAATTTTGTACTCTCTCAGATTTCGTATTTATTGATCTTTTTATAGAGCGAGGAGCGGCTAATGCCCGTAGCGGATGACACGCTTCATAACATGGACGCTCAATCGCTTGGATTGCTTGACCGTTACAGCGAAAAAGGGAGATTGAGTAAGAAGATCTAAACAAGGGAAAGCAGGTGGAATGGATGGAAAAAATCATGGTGATTGGAGTGTCGCCCGGGGCGGGGAAATCGACATTTGCCCGGCAATTGGGGGAGAGGACTGGTATTCCGGTGACACATCTGGATACGCTATACTGGAAGCCTGGCTGGGAGGAATCATCCAACGAAGAGTTTTTATTGGCTCAACAGGCGATTGTCCAAGAGGATAGATGGATTGTAGAGGGGAATTATTCGGGAACCTTTAGCATACGGGAACCCCGGGCGGATACAGTTATCTATTTGGAACTCCCGCGATGGTTATGTCTATATCGAGTGTTGAAGCGTCGAGTTCAATATCATGGAAAAACGCGTGATGACATGGCGGAAGGATGTCCGGAGAAGATTGATTGGGAGTTCCTGAAATTCATCCTATCCACATACGGACCACGCAAAGACAAGATGCGTCAGCGCCTGCAGCGCTATGCCAAAGAAGGAAAGACGGTTCACCAACTGAAGACTCGCCGTCACATCGATGGATTTTTAAACACATTTACGGGAATTGTGGAGATATAGTGAAACCATTTCCGATGCTATCCGTATAACAACGGATAGTGTGTAGTTGCTTTGAATAAACGGCATACATAAAAGGAAGTGAAACAGTGACGAAGAAATTATGGTTCCAGGTCGGAGTGGGAATCCTGCTGGCATTGCTCATCATTAAGTATTTTATGGAAATAAATAGTATTTTCGCTCCGATCGTCATTATCGCTAAAGCGATTTTCTTGCCGCTGCTGCTTGGCGGGGTTCTTTATTATGCTACCGAACCGATTCAGCGGTTTTTAGAAAGTAAAAAAGTGCCGCGTTGGGGAAGCATTTTATCCATTCTCATCGGGTTGGTGCTTGTCATCTGGGGATTCGGCTCCGTTGTCGGTCCACCCGTTACAGAACAGGTGAATACACTTGTGGAGAATGCCCCTGCCATTGCCAAAGAAGTCGATTACATCAAAGACATTGCGTTGCAACAAAAAGAGGATCTGCCTCCAAAATTGCAAGAATCTATTGACAGTGCAGCTGATTCCGTCCAATCCATCGCAGTTAAATTTACGAAATGGATTGTTCAATTTTTGCAGTCCTTCTTCCAAGCGATGTTCCTTCTTGTACTCGTCCCGTTTTTCTTCATCTTCATGTTGAAGGACCATGAAAAGCTCGCGCCATTCGTTTACAACTTCTTTTCAGGAGAAAGCCGGGAATGGGTCCGCAAAACATTGCATGACATTGACACCGTGCTCCGTTCATATATCCAAGGACAATTGCTGATCAGTGCGTTATTGGCAATACTGTTATTTATCGGCTATTGGGCCATCGGATTAGAGTACGCACTGTTACTGGCATTCTTCAATCTGTTCATGAATCTGATCCCATTCCTCGGGCCGTGGATCGGGGTGGCGCCCGCGCTGATCATCGCGCTGATTCAAGAGCCGAAATTGATCATTGGTGTGGCCATCGTCACATTGGTTGCCCAGCAGATTGAAAGTAATCTAATCACGCCAAATGTTATGGGGAAATCACTCGATATCCACCCGCTTACCGTTATCACGGTCATCCTGGCGGCAGGAAATATCGCCGGCTTTCTCGGCATCATCTTGGCCATTCCTACTTACGCGGTCGGCAAAGCCATCGTGAAAAACGTCTATGCGCGCCGGAAAGAAATCAAGCTTGCGGCGACGAAGACGGTGTAGACTGGCTATCCAACCCACTCTCTTTTTAAGGGGGTGGGATTTTTATGTACTGTGAAGGTTTTGTAGCATCAAATTCCTGACCATTTGGAAAAACACTTGCATTTAAGAAAAGGGGATGTTAGGATGCAAGTAACTACTTGCATTCCGTGGGAGCTGAAGTTATTGTCAACACAATCGACAGGGGACCGCATAGTGGACGCCGCTATCCAATTGATCAGTGAAAAGGGCTATGCGGCGGCTACGACCAGGTCCATCGCTGAGCTGGCCGGTGTCAATGAGGTGACCGTCTTTCGTCATTTCGGAAACAAACATGGTATTTTGCAGGCCATCGTCCGTAAATTTTCGTACGGCCCGATTCTGCAAAAAACAATCCAACTTGAAGTGACGTATGAATTGGAAGAAGATTTACTCCGCTTCGCCCATGAATATCTCCGTTACATGTTATCCATTAAAGACTTTGTGATGATCGCTTTTAAAGAAGCAGGTGCTTTTCCAGAAATCGATGAGGAAATCGCACAGGTCCCGCGCTTTATTAAAGGGGAGCTCATGGCTTATTTTGCGGAGTTGAAACGCAGGAAGCTGCTAGCGGAATTGGATGAAGAGGCGGTTGCGATGTCGTTTATTGCACTTAACTTTGGCCATTTCATATCCACTGCAAAGTTTGAATCAAAAGTGACGGAGAAGAAAATTGAGGAATTGTTAAAAACGAGCATTACTATTTTTTCTAGGGGTATCACTCCCTAGAAAAAATTTTAAGCAGTATGCAAGTAAGTACTTACAAACAAGGAAGGTGTTCATTATGAAAGGGTTAAAAGCATTACTTAAAGTGAGAGGGACGTACATCGGCATCTCCGCAGCCATTTTATTTCAACTCATTTTCTTCGCTGTCTGGCTGACCGCTTACATGGGGGTGCAGGATCGTACAGACCAATTGTCTGTCAGCATTGTAGATGAAGATGGAACGGGGGAGGTTGCAACTGCTTTGCAGCAAGGTCTTCCTTTTCAAGTGAAGGTGCACTCTCAATTGGATGAAGCACTAGAGGAAATGAACAAACGGGAAACGGAAATGGTTATTCAGATACCTTCCCATTTTATGACTACATTACAAGAAGGGAAGCAACCATTTATTTATTATTGGATCAACCAAGCCAGCCCGATTTTCAGTAAATCGATTATGGAGCAGGCGACCAACCAAGTGACAAACGAGCTAAATGCAAATGTATTCGCCAAGCAGACTGCAGCGGGAGCCGCAGTCATCACACAACAATTGCAACAGTTGCCGCTCGACCAGCCAACTGCACAAGGCATAGCCGCGGAGGTTCAATCGCTATTGTCCGCTTTGGAAACTGAACCGGTTAAAAAAAATATTAAGAAACCAAACGAAGATAGCGAATTTTCAGCCAATCTTGTTCCGCTTATGGTGATCATCTCTTCCTTTGTCGGTGCGATGGTCATGATCATGCAAATTCACGAAGCCTCCTCGTTTCTCCGGACGGCCCACTCCAAGTGGAGCCTGTTTCTCGGCAGACAGCTGATCAATGTTACTGTCGCTTTTCTGCTGCCTTTGCTAACGATCGGGTTAATGCACCTGTTCAGTGTTGAAATGAAGGAGCCGCTATATCTGGTGTATTTGTTTCAAAGCGTTATGTTCCTGACCTTCCTCCTATTTGCTCAAGTCTTCGTGTACTTGTTTGGCAATTATGGGATGGCGTTTAATATTCTGGCACTCTCCCTTCAGCTTGTAACGTCGGGTGTGCTCATCTCGAGAGATTTGCTTTCAAGCGGATATCGCACACTCTCTGCCTTACTACCAGCTACTTATGGGGCAGATGGTTATTATTCCATTATTTTTGGAGGAGCGGATGGCATGTTGCTGCAAAATATGACATCTCTCGCCTGGATTGCAAGTGTTGCTCTTATTATTGCTGCTGGGGCTGTAGTTGCTAGGAAGGAACCCTACTTTGTCAAGGCGATTCGACAAAACGGCATGGTGGAAAATTGACGTAACGGACAGCTAAGGTTTTTATTAATCCGTATATTGGAAATTAAGTAGAAATATTACTAATCGTATAGTATGCTAAATGAACAATGGTATAATGCTGATTCAAAACATAAACTTCATATGTGATTAACTCTTCCAAAACACATTAGGAGCGATGCGTGATGGATTTTCTAAAATTACGGTTTTATATCGAACTGTTTTCCATCACTTTAGGTTTGACGGGTATTTTCTACATTGTCCCAATGCAGGTTGCAGTGGAAGGGCAGCCCAGAATGCTGACTGTCATCCTTCTTCTATTCTTATGGTACGTCATTTTCACGACGAATCTTACCTTCCATGAATTATGCGAAAAGTGGTTTAAACGGAAGTGAGGGGATCAATACGCGATTTGCATCCATCTGCTTTTTATTCCTTCTGTTGGCTGGATGCGGCAAAGAGCTGGATTATACGGAAGTCGAACTGAACAGTGTCGGAGCCGATGTCCAGGAATTTATTCATAAAGTACGGAAGGACAATGGTTATTATTTGTTCATGGATGGGGAGGACACATACTACCTGTTCTTGAATGGAAGTATAGCCGAATCGGGAGAGACCACTATTCATTTCTCTGATCTTCAAATTGACGCACAGCAAGATGTGTTAAAACTTTCTATCCAAGAAAGTCGGATCGCCGAGGACTCTACGGAGATCGAGCCGAAATCAGCGGTGCTCTATCGGATTCAAAAAGACCGATCCTACGACACGCTTCTCTTGGAAGTCAATGGGGAGGAAACTAGCTTTGATGGTGTCGGGATGTAATAAAAGAGGATCGCTCCTAAACTAACGAGTTCGGTTGTTAGGGAGAAAACAATAAAAAACATAGTGTTCGGGGACACAATTCGGATATGAATTGGTGTCCCTTTTTTTGTTGTATCAACACTTAGATTCTTTATATAGACAAACTGACCACAATTAGCACGTGAAGTAGCAGCATCGCATAAATTTATGTGACTTTGTGAATTCCATTGTTAAAACAATTGTTAATTGGATATTAGTAAGAAAAATATTTGTAGAAGGAAAATGGGGAAGCTATGCTCGAATAAATTAAAGATTGTAAAGTGATGTTCTTCAACTAACGAAGCAGGATAGTTCAACAAGGAACAATTGAAATACAATAAATATGGTGTTTTGGGGGATAATGATATTAAACAAATTTAAGGAGAATCAGAAATGAAAAAATTGCTTTTTAGCCTTATCTTCATTTTAGTAATTCTTCCTTCACAAACCCATTCTGAGAATAAAATTGAAGAGTTGCCACCTTGTTCAGCAATACTTGAACCAACAAAAAACGTACCTAAAAATGCCAGAGGAGTAGCACTGATTTATAATATTGAAAGAAAGTTTAATGATGAACGGACAAGTCTTAGTGTTCATGCACTTCATTTACCAGAACCGTCCAACTTTGGGGATTATGATGGTTATGAAGTATTAGCATATATTCCGAAGGAAATAAGTTGGATTTTCTCGTTGTCCCCTTTAACTAAATATGGAGAAACTACTTGGGCTGGGAACCTGGATGAAGTTTCTCCTGTAATGCGACCTACTCGTATCAAAGTTCGGACAGTTAATACAACGACAAAGAGAACGGGTCCTATTGTACTTGAAAAAATACTAAAACCTTGTTGAACTAACGGGTGCATTTGTTGAATATTTGAATACCGGAATAATAAAAATTACTTATGTCAGTCGTTGTGCTAATATTTTCCTAATTAGAGTGCGATTTCAAATATTTGTTGTTCCATTACTGTGCTGAACGAGGTACATATTGACTATATAGAACGAACTAATGATTTGTAATGGGTGGCTCCAGTTGCTTGTAGTGGAAGGCGGCGACTCCAGCGGGAACAGCACGAGCTGAAAGCCCCGCAGGAGCGCAGCGACGAGGAGATTGAAGCCGTGCCCGCGGAAAGCGTCCGCCTGGAACGGAAAGCAACGGTTGGCTGGTAATCTCCACTTCTTTAGTACGTTTTATATAGGATGTTTTTTTCTAAAACAAAAAGTCACCATTTGGTTTCTTCAAGTGTGTTAGTAGTGAAAGGAGTTGAGGAATGTTGCAACAAGTAGTTTGGTCGGCTGAACTAGATGTAGAGCGAATTGTTGATACATATGGCAATATGCTATTTAGTATTTGTCTTGTTATTTTATGCAATGAGAAAGATGCAGAAGATGTCGTACAAGATACTTTTATTACTTATCTAACGAAATCTCCAACTTTTAACGATTCAGAACATGAGAAAGCATGGTTAATAAAGATTGCCACGAATCGCTGCAAGAATATGAGAAGGTACAATATTATTCGTAAACATATAGATATCAATGATTTACAGCTATATTCTAAGAATGATAAAAACAACGGTTTACTTGATCATCTAATGAAATTGCCAACTAAACATAAAGTTGTATTGTTACTTCATTATGTGGAGGGCTATAAAGTCGATGAAATAGCGAAAATCCTTACTATTACTACATCAGCAGTGAAAAAGCGGTTACAACGGGGAAGAGAGCTTCTTCGAGAAAGATATCGAAAGGAGAATAAATATGGACTTTGAGAAGATCAAAGATGCTGTTACTTCTATTGAAATGTCAAAAGCTATGGAAGATCGTGTGAAAGAGAATATGGGAAAGAAAAAATCGGTTCAAGTGAATTATAAAAGGTGGATTTCGGTAGCATGTGCATTTGGGATCTTTTTATCTATTATGATAGGCATGCCATATTTTAATAAGAATGGAGAGCTCCAAGTCGCAAATTTTGCAATCACAGCTTATGCATTGAGTGACGATGGGAAACAGTTTAATACAACTATTACATCAGAAGAAGCTACTATTGAATTAGCAACAGAAGATAGATTAGGTACTATAAGTATAAGTGGTGATGGAGCTAATTTAATTTTTACAAATGTTAGACTCAAGATAACTGGAGAACAGATCGACTCAATTACTTATACCTTAAGCGAAGGCAAGTTTATTGAGGATGTTACATTTACATCTAAAGAGTATGCAGACAGTGAATGGTTAAGATCGGAAAAGATAAATTTCATTACTGGTGTGCCTGGTTCGGATGTATATGAGGGTATAAAGGATTTAGGGAATACCTATAAAGTTAACTATAATGAACAGGAAAAACATAAATATACTCTTGCAATTCCTCATGACGGCAATGAAGTAATAGGTGATGATATTATCATTAAAGTAAATGTAAAATATGCAGATGGACATTCTGAACAGCAAGATATCATTGTAACTCAAGAATCAAATTCTATTTCATTAAAGCTTAATTAACACACATAATCAAGATGATGGTACCACAGGTTCTTAGTAGAATAAGCTACATGGTGGATCAAGAAACCAATCTTCCACGAACGGCTGCTTTCGTGAAATAAAGGTTAGTAAATATACGTAAAAAAACGCTTAGACTTCTGAGCATTTTTATTTGCAATTCATATCGTTAATTCGCTGTTGAAACATATGCAATTGATATGATATTTACTCTGTCAATAGCGTTTTTCTCCCCAACAACCGAACCCGTTACTCCCAAACGTAGTGGCCTTTTTTCATTTCTTAAAATACAAATGCCGATGCAGATTGCATCCCGGGTTGAAGGGGGCAGAGCACTGTGGGCATTCCGACTTGCATTCAAGGTATTCCGCAATGGTCAGTTCATGCCCGCATGCTCCGCAGAGGATTGCTTTTTCCCCGAACCTTTCCTTTGGCCACACATCCGGCTGCCCACAACCGATCTCCTGATGGCATTCATAGCAAGGATAATATATCCCGCAACAATGGAATCTGATCGCAATCCGATCGATTTCGGTATGGTAATGGACACAGCGTGTTTCCTCGTCCACTTGCCGTCCCCGTACCTCATGTCCTTTGATTAACAAATCTAGCACCGCCCATTCAAAAATGATAGAATTACAAGATAGCGATTGGAGGAATCCAGATGACTACTACTCAAACGATGTCGATCCATCGTGCCTTGTCCGAACTGAAAACCTTGAATGATCGAATTACCAAGGTGATCGGAGAGGCGGATTACATTGCGACCGATCGGAAATCCGCACAGAAGATCAACGGACTTTCCGTGGCGGACTATGAAAAAACGATACAAGCCGGTTTCGACAAAGCCGTTTCCCTAATTGAACGGCGGAACCGTATCAAAGACGCCATCGTCCAATCTAATGCCGTCACGGAAGTCGTAGTGGCAGGCGAGTCGATGACGGTTGCCAAAGCGATCGAGCGGAAGGCATCCATCCAGAACGAAGAATGGCTGCTTGCGTCCATGGTAGCGGCGCGCCGGACGGCTATCAATAAATTGACAAAAGAGAACGAGTCTTTGCCCAAGCGGTTGGAAGAGTATCTGACTGCCATTTTGGGCAATAAAGAGCATGCGAAAAAAGAGGAGGTCGAGCTCCATACGAAATCATTCATGGAGCGAAACGAATATGTCCTCATCGACCCGCTGCATCTTGACAAACGGATCGAGGAATGGGAAGAGCGCGTATCCAGTTTCAAAGCAGAGGTAGACGCCGTCCTATCCGAATCGAACGCCATCACGCAAATCACCGTGTAAACAACATATGAATTGCATGAGTAATCGAAAACGATATCCACAAGACCCTTCTTTTGCCGGCCTTTCTCTGGGTGAAAAGCAAAACCGGCACACTACCAACTAAAATAATTAGTCCATTTTATGAAATGAAAGATCAAACTTTACATCTCAAAGCTGCAAATCTTACGACTTAAAGTTCTTTACGATGTAAAGCTGAACGTTCAATGCTTAAGACTCTTTCAAACCTTGGAGAACCAGTTTCGGGATTCTTGCGTTCGCCCATCGTCATCTGCCAAGCTGATTATATCGTGCAATTCGATGCCCGTTAGGAGAATCAACTCTTAGCGGGTTTTCATGAGTATAATTCTGTCAGGCCGGAGCACGCTATCCTTAAAAAGGACTGATTCCCATGTTAACAGAATTTCCGGTGATCCATACGAACGTATGGGATGCTTTTTGGGCCGTGCCCGTTATCCTGCTTTCACTGTTCCTCATCCGTCTGTTCTTCAAACTGTCGGTCGCCTGGTTTTCCACGATTGCGACAGTCATCGGCTTGATCCTGTCAATTTTCATCAGCCATCCCCACAATCTCGCTGCAGGAATTTTCATGGGGTTCTTCTACGGCGGGGCGGCAATCGGCGTAATCTATTCTTTCAGTAAATCCTTCCGCGCATACCGGGCAAATTGAAGGCGGGGCGGATCTTCAACCGCCCTTTTTCAACGGACAAAACCCGCATTGCATGAGTCCCGACACGTCTTTTGAAAAACAGCATGTCGTCCGCACTTCCGTATTCAGTAACGCGGAAGGTTCACAGCCACGTAAATACGTGGCGAATAAAGAGCGGGGTGCGATGCCAGACCATAGAGCATCGTCTTTCCATAAATCGAGATCTTCCCTCGCTTCTTCGTCAGTGCCGGGATTCGACAGCAACACATGATATTGCCATAGCAGAAAGCCGAAGATGTTTTCCCACAACGTCAGTGGGGAGACAGAGGAGACAGACCGAATTTGACGGATGACGGAATTGGAGAATTCGAGGATGCCCCGGATGATCTCTTGCCGGTTGATCCCGTCAACATCTTGCCAGTCGCCCGCTGATGCAAACGTACTTACTGATAATTTACCGTACTCTTCCCTTGCTCCGAAACGCAACCGGTCCAAGTTGCCACTCCAGATTTCATCATATGCAGCCAAATTATAAGATTGCATGGCGATGAACATGCCGAGCCGCCGCATGAAATACGAGGCGGCTACTGTCCGGTTTGGACTTTGGCTTACAGTTTGGATAATGTCCAGGATGGATTCGGTTTGATTTGCATCCAAGAGTTCCTGTAAGGAGAATAGCGGATGGGCCGGTTCTTCGATATACACACTATACATATTCAACTGTCTGATTTGGTCGGTTGTAAGAGTTGTCATAATTCCATTATATGAAAATTATAGAAGATTAACAAGTTGAGCGAGCGCTCAGTCTGGTGTATAATATGGAATATACGGTAAGGAGGAGACAGTTGTGACGAAGCGACTGGAAACAGAAGAGATTCTTGGGTTGATAGATAAAGAAGCGGATATTATCCTCCCTTTGGCGGCAGGGGAACCCGTTCTTTTATTAGATATATTGGAGAAGCATTATCGGAAGTTGGACAACGTGAAAATTCATCAGATGTTACCCATTCGCCAACGGGATTATATGTGGGGCGAGATGAAAAACCATTTGTCGCATGTGTCCTACTTTTTAAGTGGCGTCAATCGCAAACCATATGAACAAGGGACAATTGAGCTGGTGCCGAATGTGTTCCACGAAATGCCTCGCATACTGAAGAAGACGACTAAGCTGTCCATGGTGTTAGCAGTGGCCTCTCCGATGGATGAACATGGGTATTTTTCGTTAGGGACACAGGCGGATTATATTGCCGACTTCATCGGAAAGGTGCCTTTCATTTTGGAAGTCAATAAGCATATGCCGCGAACGTTCGGGGAAAATCAGATTCATATTAGCCAGATTGCAGGGTATGTCGAGCATGATGCTGTGTTAATGGAAGCGGCGTCCGCACCGATCCAAGAGAAGGACCGGGAAATTGCCGAGTACGTAACAGCGGATATCGAAGATGGTGCTACGTTGCAGATCGGAATCGGAGCCATTCCGAACGCCGTCATGAAGATGTTGAAGGATCGACGGCACCTCGGCATTCATACCGAGATGTTGACAGATGGCATCGTCGACCTAGTGGCGGCTGGAGCCGTGGATGGGACGAGGAAGTTTACGAATAAAGGAAAAATCGTTGCGACATTCGCTTTTGGGACGCAGCAACTGTACGATTTCATCGACAATAATCCTTCCATCGAGTTTTTGCCGGTCGACGTGTTGAACGATCCCCGTGAAGTGGCGAAAGAGGAACATTTAGTCTCCATCAATGCGACGACCGAGGTGGACATGTATGGCCAATGTGCTTCGGAAACGGTTGGGGGCCGCTATTATTCATCAACGGGTGGCCAAGCCGATTTTGCCCGGGCTGTCCGCTTTTCTAAGTACGGCAAGGGGTATGTGTGCATGCACTCCACCGTTAAAAACGACATGATTTCCCGGATCAAGACATTTCTAGCACCCGGCTCGGTCGTGACAACATCCAAAAACGATGTTGATAATATTGTGACGGAATACGGGATTGCCCGGCTCTACGGTAAGTCTTTGTCTGAACGGGCCAAGGCGTTGATCGCCATCGCCCATCCGAAGTTTCGAGATGAATTGACGTTCGAAGCGAAAAAGAATGGATTTTTAATATGAACAGCATCCTCTTGGGGGTGCTGTTTTTAGTACTGGAACCTCGGTATTGTCGAGTATTAATACTTGCACAAATATACCCCTAGTGGTATATTTGGAATTAAGAAAAGAAACCGGGAGGGGTATATATGTATTTTACTTCATTCACAGATAAGAACTTGGCGCAGAATTCATATTTAATTGGTTGTCAACGGACGGGAGAGTCGATCATCATTGATCCGCCTCGCGAGTTCGGGCATATTTTGAAAGCTGCGGCGGCAGAAGGATTACGCGTCACGGCTGCTGCTGATACGCATATCCATGCGGATTACGTCTCCGGCGCCCGGCAATTGGCAGTGGAACATGGCGTGAAACTGTATCTGTCCGATGAAGGCGATGCAGATTGGAAATATGAATACACGGATGGAATCGACGTGGAACTGGTGAAGGAAGGGGACACTTTCTCCATCGGAAACATTGATTTTGAGGTATGGCATACGCCTGGTCATACCCCGGAGAGTATCTCATTCCTTTTGACGGATCGCGGCGGCGGTGCGACGGAACCGATGGGAATACTTACAGGGGATTTCGTATTTGTGGGCGATGTCGGCCGGCCGGATTTATTGGAAGAGGCGGCAGGTATGGTTGGTACGGCGGATAGCGGTGCCCGCGATATGTTCCGGTCGGTACAACGATTTAAACAATTGCCGGACCATTTAATCGTTTGGCCCGGGCATGGAGCAGGTTCTGCTTGCGGAAAATCGCTGGGCGCCGTACCGATTTCAACAGTCGGGTATGAGAAGAATTTCAACTGGGCGATGCAAATAAAGGATGAAGAAGCTTTTGTGGAAGCTTTATTGAAAGACCAGCCGGAAGCTCCGATTTACTTTGCGCAGATGAAAAAGTTGAATAAGCTAGGTCCGGCCATTTTGGAAAAAGAAGAGACAAACGTGATTTTCGACGCAGCTTCTTTTGAGCAAGCTATCGGTGAAAACCGTTTAATATTGGATACACGTGCCGCAGTGACAGCAGCACAAGGCTTAGTAAAAGGCTCGATCAATATCCCGTTTAATAAATCGTTTACGAACTGGGCTGGCTGGCTTGCGAAATACGAAGAACCGCTTCTTGTCATTGCAGACGAAACGACCCGTTCTGACGTAAAACAAGCATTGCAATCCATTGGGTTGGATCAAATCGAAGCCTTCGTCGATCCGGTCGCATTGGAAGGAATGGAATTACTAACGTATGAAACGTTGTCCGTCAATGAGTTCGTCGAGGAGATGAAAAATCCCGATGCGTTCGTCATTGATGTCCGCAATGACGCCGAATGGCAAGCGGGTCATCTCGCCGAAGCAACGCACCGATTTCTAGGCCATTTGCGTACACTCGATGTGTCGGCGGATCGGAAACTTTTGATTCATTGCCAAAGCGGGGCCCGATCCGCGATCGCGGCCAGCATCTTAAAAGCACGTGGATTTGATACGGTGAAGCATATGGCGGGCGGCTACAATGCGTATGTAACTACCGGTATGCCGGTAATCCGATAAAAGAGGGGGGACCTATGGATGGAATGGATTTTCATATTACTCATCGTCGGCATTTTCGCCTGGCGGATGATGCCGGCCAAAGGCGTTCGGACCTTATCCACCGATGAACTGAAAGGGATGCTCCCAGACAAGACCAAGCAGTTTGTCGATGTCCGGACACCGACAGAATACAAGGGGCGGCATATCAAAGAGTTTAAAAACATCCCGCTCCAAGCGTTGAAATCGCAGTTGGGAAGTTTGGATAAGGAGAAAGAAGTCATCGTCATCTGCCAAAGCGGCATGCGCAGTTCCCAAGCGGCAGGACTATTGAAAAAAGCAGGATTCGCCAAAGTGACCAATGTCAAAGGCGGCATGAACGCATGGCGCGGATAATAATTGTTATAGAAGGAAGCCGTTCCCCCGGGTAGTATGACTGGCCGGGAGAAACGGCTTTTTTGTTTTGCGGAATGAAATCGGGATGGGGAATTTTTGATGAAGTGATGAAGAAGTCTAACCATTCTCCCCCGATGTCCAACGAACGCCAAAACATATTAAAATCCTGTCGAAATCTCTCATCTTTCCGGCAGTGCCCAACACACTTCGTTAGGCATATACATACAATTTATATGAAGAGGTGGTGAACGTTGAAAAAAGAGGAGACGGCTGTACGATATGATCCATTTGAAATCGAACAGCGGGAGTGGAAACTGAAGCAAACGAAAGAGCGGTTAAAACGGATGCTAACGATCATTTCGCCCATTTTCCTCCTTGCCTTATGGGAACTTTTGTCGAGGACTGGAATGATTGACGTTCGTTTTTTCCCGCCGCCATCCGCAATTATAGGCACGTTTTGGCAGATGTTGACAAGCGGTGTAATGGCTAGCCATATCGGAGTCTCGCTATACCGAATCTTTGCCGGGTTCCTGGCTGGTGTCATTCCTGGCGTGGTCATCGGCTTGCTGATGGGATTGTATTCACCGATCCGGCACTTTGTTTCCCCGATTGTGATGGCCCTCATGCCGATCCCCACCCTGGCTTTGCTACCCATCATCATCATTTTATTCGGTATTGGTGATTTGTCGAAAGTTGTAACGATCGCGGGAAGCGTTTTTTTCCCTGTCGTCATCAATACAGCAGCCGGCGTCATCAATATCGACAAGATCTACCTTGATGTGGCACAAAACTATGGAGCTAGCCGATGGAATTTCTTCTGGAAGATCGCGCTGCCTGGCGCCATGCCGGTCATGTTGGAAGGGATCCAAATGGGGCAGGCGATTGCACTTCTGACGATTGTGGCTGCGGAAATGATGGGAGCGACTTCGGGAATCGGTTATTTGATATGGGTGTCGTATAAAGCATTCCTTCTTAAGGAAATGTATGTGGGCCTCATTCTGATATCATTTTTCGGGTATCTGTTCTCGTTAGTGCTTCGGGGAATCCAGAAGAAAATCCTGCCATGGAGGTGAGCGGATGGGTGGAAAAACAAAGATTGCAATACAGAATTTGACCAAAGCCTTCTATAAAAAGCAGGGGAGCGTCACAGCGCTTGATAATATCAACTTGACAATCGACGAAGGGGAATTCGTCTGTCTTGTCGGTCCGAGCGGCTGTGGCAAAACGACGCTGCTCCGAATTTTGGCCGGACTGGAAAGCCCGAGCATTGGAGACTTCACCATTGCCACGGCAGGAGAGGATCGGCCGCTTCAATCGATGGTGTTTCAGGAACGGGGAATCATCCCATGGCTCACCGTGGAGGAAAATGTGGCATTTGGTCTGAAAATGCGACATTTGCCAAAGAAACTCATACGAGAACGGACCGACTATTATTTGAAAAAGACGGGGTTACAAAAATTTTCGTCCCTCTATCCGAAAGAACTTTCCGGCGGGATGAAGCAACGGGTCAGCATCGCCCGAGCCTTCGCCAATGATCCAGAAATCTTGCTGATGGATGAACCGTTCGCCGCGTTGGATGAGCAAAATAAGTTCATCTTGCAGGAAGAGCTTTTATCAATTTGGGAAGAAACCGGAAAGACGGTGCTTTTCATTACCCATAGCATCGATGAAGCTTTGCTTCTCGGTGACCGCATCCTATTGATGAGCTCCCAGCCCGGCCGGATTGTAGAGGAGATCCGGATAGATATGCCGCGTCCCCGTACAATGGAAGACATTCGAAAAGATCCGATCATGGCCAGTCGGTTTGTTGACATTTGGCAACATTTGCAAGATGAAGTGCAACGGTCCAGACGAGAAAAAGCGTAAAGAGGAGAGATGATGTGACAAAGTGGTTGAAGAATGGTTGGTTGACGATGGTCGTCGGGCTTGTTCTGATCCTTGGGGCTTGTACTCCGAAAGAATCGTCCCAACCGAAACCCGCTCCTGCCCCTGTTCCGACACCAGAAACTCCGGCTGAGGAGGCAACCGATAAACTGACTCCGTTGGACGAACGGGTAAAAATCTTGATTGCCGAAGATGGCGCGGCTTCGGGTGCGGGATTCTATATCGCAAAAGAAAAAGGATATTTTGAAGAAATGAATATCGAAGTGGATTTCGCCGATTTTGCGAACAGTGATGATATGTTGCCAGCCCTTGCTGCCGGAGAAGTAGACATTGCGGGCGGCGTGTCAACTGCATCTTTCTTTAACGCCATTGCGCAAGGAATCGACGTGCGCATCATTGCGGATAAGGGCCATAATATGCCGGGGAAATCGTATTTCACGTTTGTCATCGGCAACCATATGGTCGATGTGATCAAGGATTATCCAGACTTCAAAGGAAAGAAAATTGCCGTCTCATCCCGTAACTCCATTGATGGATATATTTATGAAGAGATGTTGAAGCATGCCGGCCTCACAGAGGATGATGTGGAATACGTCCATATTGCGGACTTCGGGGCGATGTTGGGGGCGATTGACTCCGGTACGATTGATGCCGCGCTCAGTATCGAGCCGCTCATTGCACAAGGAGTCGCCAATGGGTTCCACCACCGGTTCAAAGATGCGACAGACTATGCGCCTGAATCACAGATCGCCATGGTTCTCGCCTCGCCGAAGTTCATGGAAAACGATCCCGTATCCTTGCGTTTCATGGCTGCTTATTTAAAAGGAGTCCGTGACTATAATGACGCGTTTTTCAAAGACATCGGCAAGGAAGAGGTCGTGGATATAATGGTGAAGCATACGGCCTTGAAAGACCCAGCCCTATGGGATCAGGTGAACGTCACCGGCCTAGATGCAAACGGCAAGATGTTCGTAGAGGATATAAAGAAACAATATGATACGTATAAGGCGAACGGGGCGATCCGGGGAGAAATCGATTTTGATAAAGCGGTTGACACTTCCTTGGCGGAAGAGGCCGTTGAAATATTGGGAGTGTATGAGTAAAGTGAGCAAGAAGCGGCGTCATGATTCGGTCAGAAGTTTGGTCGGGTTATGGCGTTTTTTAGCTTTATTCAGCGGAAGACTCCCACCTATATAGGTGGTAAGGTAAATGCGGTTTCATCTCCTGTTCGGCGGGTATTCAAATTCCCGCTGAATAGGGGAACTCAGACTAAAACCGCCGCATCCTGAAAGGTGCCTTAATTTCTGCAAAGATCGCAGAAATTAAGGCAAATCGAACCCTTCGCTGTTCGATTGTCAACGTCTAAGTGACCAACTTCCTGTTGGCCCTAAGCCTCCGACGCACAGGACGTGGCGTTTGTGTCGGCGGACGGGTGTCATGGATTTTTAAGGGAAGCCTAATTACAGTTTTTTCAGACAGCAAGAGATATAATTTTACTAGACAGATGAAAAAGGAGTTGATTGATGATGAATACGATTTTTATCGCTGGACATGCAAGGCTCCCATCAGGAATGGCGGCACAAAATATGTATGAAACACTCACGATTACGGCTGAAATTGATAAGAAGTACGGCGTAATCGTGACGGCTAGTTGTACGTTGGCGACACTTCACGGAAGGGATTTTTTTCAACAAATTTTAAAAGGCCATAGTTTGCAGGATGGTATTGAAAAGCCTATCGCGGATATTAAAAATCATTACTTGGGAAAGGCGAGCAATGCGTTGGTCTCTGCGCTGAAGGACTTACATAAACAATATGAAAATCTCAAAGGTTGAGAGATGGTAGATTAAATATTTGAATAAATTAGATATTTCTATTTACATTTCAGTTTAGTTGTACTACTATTACTAGTAACACATCATGCAGAAACGTTGCCACGTTCACCACGCATGAGTTATGAGAGAAATTAAAAAGCCAAAATCTGCCTAGTCTGCAAAAACCCTTCGCCAGGGGTTGTGACGTAGACATGAAGCCAGTTCAATTTGACTCCAGCATGCCTGAAGTCTATTTGAATTGGCTTTTTACATTTCCGATCAAAACGAAAAGGAGAATGGATATGAATTTTACTTTTACAGAAGAGCAGGAAATGTTGCGCAATACGGTACGAGGTTTTGTGGATAAGGAAATTATGCCGTACATCGGGGAATGGGATCGTGCCGGCCAGTCCGATCCAGCAATATTCAAACGGCTTGCCGAACTCGGTTTGATGGGGGTGTGCATTCCAGAAGAATATGGCGGAAGCGGGATGGACTATAATTCATTAGCCATCGTTTGTGAAGAATTGGAACGGGGAGATACCGCTTTCCGGACGGCTGTCTCCGTCCATACGGGATTGAATAGTATGACGTTATTGCAGTGGGGGACGGAGGAACAAAAGAGGAGATATTTAATTCCCCAATCGAAGGGTGAGAAGATTGGGGCCTTCGGTTTGACGGAGCCCGGGGCCGGTTCGAATGTCGCGGCTCTGGAGACGACCGCGAAGCGCGAGGGGGATCACTATATCCTCAATGGTCAGAAGACCTGGATCTCTCTCTGTGACATTGCGGACAACTTCATCGTGTTTGCTTATACGGGTGACCGTGCAGAAAAACATAAAGGGATTTCAGCATTTATCGTAGAACGTAGTTGGGAGGGGTTCTCATCAAAAGCGATCAAAGGGAAATTGGGAATCCGCGCGGGGAATACGGGGGAACTTTTCTTTGAAGATGTGAAAGTCCCGAAAGAAAATCTGCTTGGCAAAGAGGGCGAAGGATTTAAAATTGCCATGGCAGCACTGGATAACGGCCGTTTCACTGTCGCAGCCGGAGCTGTCGGGCAAATCATGGCTTGTCTGGAGGCGAGTGTGAACTATTGCCACGAACGTGAAACGTTTGGCAAAGAGATCGGCAAGCATCAGCTTGTCCAGCAGATGATTGCGAAGATGGAAGCGGGTTATCAGATGAGCAGATTGCTCGTGTACCGCGCCGGAGAATTAAAGAATGCGGGCAAACGGAACACGAGAGAGACTTCGCTCGCCAAATGGCAGGCATGTGATTTTGCCAATCAAGCAGCGGATGATGCCGTACAAATCCACGGGGCTTACGGTTATTCGGATGAGTACCCGGTCGAGCGTTACTTGCGAAATTCCAAGGCGCCGGTCATTTATGAAGGGACACGTGAAATCCATACGATCATGCAGGCGGAATACGTACTTGGGTACCGGGAAGATAAGCTGCTGAATCAAATGCTCCCTGCCTGGAAAGTCGAACAGACCATCTAGTCCGCGGTAAAGGGGGAAGCCCACTGACGATGCTTCCCCTTCCCAAAGACTTGATTGCAAACGGTTACATAACCCTTGGATCCGTTTAAATAAGACCATCTGATGGGAGTGTGGATGAAGATGAATTTTGATTTTGATATTGAACAGGTGTCTTTTCAGGAGATGTTGCGGGACTTTTCACTGAAAGAACTCCTTCCCCAGTATACGAAATGGGATCGAGACAATACCTTCCCTCGGCATTTATGGAAAAAGCTTGGGGAACTGGGCGTCAACGGACTTCGGATCCCGGAAGAATACGGGGGGAGCGGCGCGGATTGCGTCATGACCGGTATAGCTGCGGAGGAAATCGGCAGGGGAGATTTCAATTTGACGTATGCGGTCATGTTAAATGCCCTAGCGTCAGAGATCATTAGTAATCACGCGACGGAAGAATTGAAGAAAACGTGGCTTCCTCAAATTGCGAGCGGCGAAAAAGTGGTCGGTGTCGCCATTACCGAACCGGCGGCGGGAACAGATGCAGGCGGCATCCTTTCCACTGCTAGGCGGAAAGGGGATCATTATATCCTGAACGGTGAAAAGTCCGGAATCAGCGCGGCGACAATCGGTGATATGTTCATCGTGTTTGCCAAGACCGACCTAGATGCGGGAAGCCGGGGGATCAGCGCATTCATCGTTCCTACCGATCTCCCGGGGGTGGAATGCAAAGGCTATGACGATATGGGGAATAAGCTGATCGGAAGAGGCTCCGTTTATCTGAATGATGTGGAAGTGCCGGCTGAGAATTTGATTGGCCTAGAGAATCGCGGGTTTGCCCAAGTGATGAACGGTTTCGACTTAAGTCGTTTGCTCATCGGGCTCCAATGTGCCGGAGCGGCGTTCCAAAGCATTGATGAAACGATCGAACATGTGAAGAACCGGCATTCATTCGGAAAACCATTGGCGACCTACCAGGGCGTCTCCTTTCCGATCGTTACCCATTACACCAACTTGGAATTGATCAAATGGCAAGCCTATCGCGGTCTATGGCTGCGAGATCAAGGAAGAAAGCATTCCAAAGAAGCGTCATCCGTGAAATGGCTCGGCCCTAAAATGAGTCAAGAAGCTATTCACGAGTGCATGTTGCTAAATGGGCATTATGCCTATACGGAGGAGATGCCGCTGGAGCAGCGCTTGCGGGATGTGATCGGTTTGGAAATCGGGGATGGTACGGCCCAGGCGAATAAATTTGTCATTGCCAAAGAGATCATTGGAAAAGAGTATCGACCGTATTGATTTCTCAAAATAGGAAATGGAGGACGACAACATGGAATTACAAGATGTGATTTATAAAAAAGAGGATGGGGTGGCAACGATCACCATCAACCGACCAGAAGTGTATAATGCTTTTCGCTCTCTGACCGTAAAGGAGCTGATTTGGTCCTTTCGGGATGCGTGGGATGACAACCAGATTGGGGCCGTTATTTTAACTGGTGTCGGAGAGAAAGCATTTTGCACGGGAGGCGACCAAAGCAAAAAGGGGGATGATAGCGGATATGATGGTTCTGGCGGGCTTGGCGGCGGTATCGGAATGGAAATCGAAGCATTGCATCATACGATCCGGAATATTCCCAAACCGGTCATCGCGGCAGTGAATGGCTATGCCATCGGAGGCGGGCATGTGCTTCACGTCATCTGCGACCTGACCATTGCAGCCGAAACGGCTATCTTCGGACAGACCGGCCCGAAAGTGGGCAGCTATGACGCCGGCTTCGGCTCGGCTTATTTGGCCCGCGTTGTAGGAGAGAAAAAAGCAAGGGAAATCTGGTACTTATGCGAGAAGTACTCCGCAGAAGAGGCAAAGGAAATGGGACTGGTGAATAAAATCGTACCGGCTTCAGAATTGATGGCCGCTGCGGAGGATTGGGCGAGAAAAATTGCTGAAAAGAGCCCGACAGCCATCAAAATGTTGAAATACTCATTCAACGCAGATTCGGCAAACATCAGTGGTATTACACAAATGGCGATGGGCAGCCTAGCCATGTTTTACAACACGGAAGAATCCGCGGAAGGACGAGATGCTTTTCTGGAGAAACGCCCTGTGGACTTTAAAAAATTTAGAGGATAGCAAATAAGGAGGAGTAATAATGGGATATGAGACAATCTTAGACTCTGCTTATCTGAATAACTATCAATCAAAGTGGCCGAATAAAACAATTTTGGACTACCTAAATGAACAAATTGCAAAGTCTCCGGATAAAGTTGCGATTATTGATAAAAAAAGCCGCTATACGTATAAAGAACTTGGTGAACTGGTCGATCGCGTTGCACTCGGACTATTGGAAATCGGTTTGAAAAAAGGAGACGTCATTTCATTCCAACTTCCCAATTGGAATGAGTTCGTCATTTTATATTTTGCCGCTACGCGTATCGGAGCGATCAGTAATCCATTGATCCCGATTTACCGGGAACGTGAAATTGGTTTTATGGTGAAGATGGCAGAGTCCAAAATGATTGTCATTCCCGACGAGTTCCGAGGGTTCCAATATGCAGAGATGATTGGCAAACTACTGCCGCAATGGCCTTCCATGGAACATGTCTACGTACTGGGGGACAAGATCCCGCCAGGCATGAAGTCTTTCGATTCCTTACTTGCAGAGCCATGGGAAAAACGGAGGGATGTCGCCGTACTTGATGAAATTATCCATGATCCGAATGAAGTGACGGAAATCATCTTCACTTCAGGAACGACAGGAGATCCAAAAGGAGTTATGCATACGCATAATACGATTAATATCGCGGCTTCCTATTGGGTCGATCATCTATCGTTGACGCCTGAGGATACTATTTTCATGGCTTCGACGTTCGCGCATCAGACAGGATTTCTTTATGGTGTCAATTTACCGATCATCTATGGAGGAACAGGTGTCTTCCAGGATATTTGGAATCCGGAAGAGTTCCTTGAATTGATTGAGAAAGAAAACATCACCTTCACGGCGAGTGCTACGCCGTTTTTACAAGATACTGTCAAAGCGGCAAAAGCGAGCACAAATGATGTAAGTTCTCTTCGGATTTTCATTGCAGTCGGGGCACCGATCCCGCGTGTTCTCGTAAAGGAGGCGCGTAAAGCGTTGCCATGTGCCATCTTGACGGGTTGGGGGCAAACGGAAAATGGCATGGTGACCATCACCTTGGTGGACGATACGGAAGAAAAAATTACGGGTACGGATGGTAAAGCGTTTCCGGATATGGAAGTGAAAGTGGTCGATCCATCGGGGAACACATTGCCGCCTCATGAAGAAGGCTATCTGATGTGCAAAGGACCAGCTTTGTTTGTCGGCTATTTGAAACGAATTACAGAAACGAAAGCCGAATTCCAGGACGGCTGGTTCACTACGGGGGATAGCGCGGTGATGGATGAGGACGACTATATCCGAATTACCGGACGTGTCAAAGACATCATCATCCGAGGCGGTGAAAATATCCCAGTTGCGTACGTTGAAAATGTCCTCTATGAACATCCGGATATTGAAACTGTTCAGCTCGTGGCGGTCCCGGATGATCGTCTTCAAGAGAAGGCCTGCGCTGTCGTCAAGATGAAAGAGGATAGGGCTCCGCTGACGAAGGAGAAGATACAAAAATTTCTGGAGGAAAAAGGGATCGCAAAGCAATATTGGCCGGAATATCTTGAATTGATGGACGAGCTGCCGACTACTGCGAGTGGAAAAATCCAAAAATTCAAGCTTCGTGAAATGATAAATGAAAATATCTCTACTCATACGATGGGGTAGGCAAAGGATGGGGGAATGTCCGATGGAAAAGCGGATTGCATTTGTGACAGGTGGCGGGAGCGGCTTGGGAAGGGAGATTGCCCGAGTCCTTGCCTCGCAAGCGATGAAGGTCGTCGTGGCGGATATCAATAAAGAAAATGCCGAGGAAACAGTTGCGCTGATCGAGGAAGAGGGCAATGAAGCGAAAGCGGTCTATTGCGATGTCTCCGATTTGGAAGTCGTACAGAACGCCGTGAAGGAATCTGTCCAACATTACGGAAAAATCGATGTGTTGATCAATAATGCGGGATGGGACAAAGTGGAGCCGTTCCTCCAGAGTGAGCCTGACACTTGGCAAAAAATCATCAATATTAACCTGCTTGGCCAAATCAATACTTGCAAAGAAATTTTACCTCTCATGATTGAAAATGGCTATGGAAAGGTGGTCAATATCGCTTCGGATGCCGCCCGAGTCGGATCGAGCGGGGAAGCAGTCTATTCCGCCGCAAAAGGTGGTGTTGTAGCGTTCACGAAGACGTTGGCGCGTGAGATGGCACGTCATAAATTGAACGTGAATTGCGTCGCTCCTGGACCTGCCGATACACCTCTATTCCAAAAGATCGGGGAAGAATTCGAAGGGCTTGCCAACTCTTTGGAAAAAGCGATCCCCCTTCGCCGATTGGCACAGCCAAAAGATATCGCGGGGGCAGTCGCTTATTTCGTTTCGGAAGATGCGGAGTATGTGACAGGCCAAACGCTCTCCGTCAGTGGCGGTTTGACCATGATTTGATGTTGGGGGAGCCGTCACTACATTGGATAGTGCGGCTTTTCTTCTTTTGTAAGGTTCGTTCAAGCAGCTATGCACGCATGGGAGGGATGGAAATGGATCTTGGCATAAAGGGAAGGACAGTGTTGGTTACCGGTGCTGCAAAAGGAATCGGAAGAGCGATTGCGACAGCGCTGGCGGAAGAAGGGGCCCATGTGGCGCTTCACTACCAAACTTCGGAAGAGGAAGCGCAGGAAACGAAGGAAATGATCTGGAATTCAGGAGGCCAGGTTACCTTGGTGAAAGGGGATCTTGCTTCGCTGGAAGATGTGCAGCATATGAAGGATACGATTGAGTCGGAGCTCGGCTTTGTCCATTCGATTGTAAATAATGCCGGCTATGCACAGTACAAACCTTTTTTTAAATACAGCCCCGATGAATGGAGACGGGAGGTAGATGTGTGCCTCTATGGAGTTGTCCATCTGGCACATGTGTTCATTCCGGATATGATAGAACAAAAGGAAGGTAAATTGATAAATATTATAGGAGATTCTGCCCGTACCGGTGACCGGAATTTGATCATATCTGCAGCTGCCCGAAGCGGCGCGGTCAGTTTTCTAAAATCCTTGGCGCAAGAGGTCGGACGCCATCAGATTCAATGTAATACGGTTTCGCTAGGACTGATCGATCAAGGGCAGTCGTATGAAGCTGCTACATTGGATAAAATCTTAAAACAATATCCATTGAAACGGCTAGGAACACCGGATGATGTAAAGGGGGCCGTCCTTTTTTTATTATCGTCTTTGTCAGATTGGATCACAGGCCAAGTACTGTCTGTCAATGGAGGACAAAGCATGATGGATTAATCCATACACAAATAGAATGGAGGAATTGCAATGCTGGATACATTAGCGCCTGAAATCGATCAAATCAAACAAATGGTTCGAAACTTTGTGGACAAGGAGGTGGAGCCTCTTGCCCAACAAATTGAAGAGGAAGATCATATTCCTGGACACCTAGTGGAGACAGCGAAGGAACTAGGCCTGTTTGGAATGAGCATACCGGAAGAATACGGTGGAATCGGCTTAAGCGTTGTTGGAAAAGCAGCCGTCCTAGGGGAATTGGGACGTTCCAGTAATGGCTTTGCCACCTTGATTAGCGCTCACACCGGAATTGGAAGTGTCGGCTTGGTCCGATTGGGTTCCGAAAGACTAAAACAGAAGTATTTGCCGGATATGGCAATCGGTAAAAAGATCGGTGCGTTCGCCCTCTCGGAGCCGGGAGCGGGATCGGATGCGACAAACTTAGCGACGACCGCAGAAAAGCGCGGAGATAAATGGATACTCAATGGGACCAAACATTTCATCACCAATGCACCGATCGCAGATGTTTTTACAGTGTTCGCTTTGACGGATAAAGAAAAAGGGGCAAAAGGGGGAATCACTTCATTCGTCGTGGAAAAAGAGTTTCCCGGGCTGACCATCGGCAAGCAGGATAAAAAAATGGGGTTGCGTGGCTCCTATACGGCTCAGCTGATTTTCGATAATTGTGAGGTGCCGGAGGAGAATGTCATTGGAGAAGTCGGCATGGGGTATATGTCGGCATTGAAAATTTTAGGCGAAGGCCGGGTGGGGCTTGCCGCCAGAGCAGTCGGGTCCTGTAAAAAGTTAATTGAATTATCCGCTTCTTATGCGCAAGAACGAGAGCAATTCGGAAAACCGATTGCAGAAAATCAGGCGATTCAATGGATGCTGGCCGATATGGCGACGGAAACGGAAGCGGCCCGCATGCTAATGCTGAAAGCTGCGAACCTGTTGGACGCCGGAAAGAAAGCGATTAAAGAAGCCGCTATGGCCAAGTTATATGCCTCCGAAGTATTTAACCGGGTCGCCGATAAAGCGGTTCAGATCCATGGCGGCATGGGATATGTATCCGACTATCCAATTGAAAGGTTTTACCGGGATGCACGAATCACGACCATTTACGAAGGGACGAGTGAAGTGCAGCGGATTATTATCGCTCGGGATGTGTTGCAAGCAAACCAATAAAAAATGTCGGGTGAGATGGTTCTTAGTGTGAAGGATGGAGTGAATATAGAAAATGGAAATAAATAACGTAGCTGTCGCAGGTTCTGGCGCGATGGGGTCGCAAATTGCGATGGTCTGTGCGCTTGCGGGTTATCCAGTCGTGTTACAGGATATTTCACAGGAAAGCCTCCAGCATGCGAAGCATTTTCTGGAAAAGCAGATGGAACGGCGGGTCGAAAAAGGGAGATACTCAAGGAGAGAGGTCGGGGAGGCATTCAGGCGCCTCACCTTTACGACCGAAATTGAAGAAATGGAGAATGCCAATATTGTCATTGAAGCGATTGTTGAAAAATTGGATGCCAAGCGAGAGTTGTTTACGAAGCTCGACCGGCTTGTTGCCCCCGATACGATATTGGCAACAAATAGTTCGACCATCGTCAGTTCGAAAATAGCCGATGCTGTCAGCCGGCCGGAAAATGTTTGCAATATCCATTTTTTTAATCCTGCCCTTGTCATGGAGCTGGTTGAAGTGGTGAAAGGTCCTCATACTTCTGAGGGAACTGCTGCAAAAAGTGTGGAATTCGTGGAGAGCATCCGGAAAGTGCCCGTGTTGCTCAACAAGGAGATTTCAGGTTTCATTGCCAATCGAATTCTTGGAAAATTAACAGATGAGGCGATCTTTCTCTATGAAAATGGCTATGCGACGCCGGAAGAGATCGATCTTGCCTGCATGAAAGCATTGAATCATCCGATTGGTCCATTCGCACTGATGGATTTGACTGGCTTGGATGTACATTACCTCGTTCGGAAGCAGCGGTATGACGAAAGTGGTGATGAAAAGGATAAGCCGTCGCGGACTGTTACTGAAAAAGTGGAAAAAGGCGAACTTGGCAAAAAGACGGGAAAAGGATTTTATGATTACGACGCCCAAGGCAATCGGTTGGGCCGTTAAATGCAAACCACAGGCAGGAGGGAAGGGGAATGAAAAGCTATCGCAATATCATCGTCGAAAAAAAGAATAAACTAGCCTATTTGATCATTAATTTACCGGAACAACGAAATGCCTTGAGTAAGGAAACGCTGGATGAAATGAGGAACGCACTAGAATGGCTGAAAGAAGACGACGAGACCCATTGCGTCATTTTTACGGGACAAGGGGATACATCATTTGCGGCAGGAGCAGATATTAAACAGCTGGAAAACCGCCGGCCGATGGATGTCTTTTCCGTCGGAAGCATGCAGGACGTCTACGATTATATCGAAGCGTATGACAAACCAACTATCGCCATGGTAAATGGATTTGCACTTGGCGGTGGATGCGAGCTCGCGATGGCCTGTGATATTCGGATCGCTTCCGCTACTGCAAAATTTGGGCTTCCCGAACTGAATCTTGGCGTCATCCCAGGGGCAGGGGGCACACAGCGGCTGGCCCGTCTGATCGGTAAAGGAAAAGCGATTGAATTGATTCTGACAGGAAAAATTATCACTGCGGAAGAAGCCGAAAGAATCGGTCTGATTTCCGAATATGTTTCTCAAGATCGGTTGCAAGAGGCGGTGGAAGAAACGGCAAACTGCATCATAACAAAAGGTCCATTAGCTGTGAAGCTTGCTAAAATGGTTATTCACACAGGATTTGATACGGATATGAAGGCAGGTTTGCTCATTGAAAAGCTTGCACAAGCCGCCTTATATTCGACAGAAGATAAAATGGAGGGCACTCGTGCCTTTTTAGAGAAACGCACACCTGAATTTATTTCAAAATAGCTTTTTAGCTGGTAAATGAAGAAACAACCTGTACTTGTCCTAAGTCACAGGTTGTTTCTTTTTCGATACCGCGGTTTGATAGCTATGTAATCCCATGCCGATAACGATGATAACAACGCCGGCCAATGATATCGGGCCGGGCAGGGGGAGGCTGAGAATCAACATTTCCCCGATCATGGCGAAGATGAGTTCTGTGGATTGGGTCGCTTCCACAGCTGCCAACTTTCCTTGATCCTCTCGAACAAGGTCGGTTGCCATAAAGAACAGCGATGTCGCAATGACACCTGAACTGACTGCTACGATGAGAGATTGGACAACCTGGCTCCAAGACGGCGGCCCGACTGTCCATAAAGCGTAGATTGCAAATCCGATCCAAACGGGAAGCGTCATGAGTGTCATGGCGAGCACCCGTTGGAACATGTCGAGCCGCCCGCCGAGCAAGTCCATCATTTTCCGGTTCCCGAGCGGATAGGCGAAAGCGGCTATCAATAAAGGCAAGGTTCCGAGCCATAAGACTTGCGCCTCGACATTTTGCGCATTCGGAATCTGGATGATTACGACCCCGATGAAGATGATGGATGAAATGCCGAGCGACAATAGAGGAATGCGCTGACGTATATTTCGTTCGCCTTGACTCGTTTGCACCCTAACTGAAAAGAGCGGTGCCAGGAGAACACCAGCAACGATCGTCAATTGCCAAGTTCCGGCGAGCAGCCATCCGGGACTATAAGCAGCGGAGAAGGTGAGTGGTGCATAGAAAAGGACGAATGCTACGAAGCTCCAAAGAAAAAATGGAGTGGGTTTTGCGGACATCTCTTTTTTCACATCGCCGAGCCCTTTCCGGTACGCCACAATCGCCACCAAGAATGGAACCATGAAAAAATAGCGGAGTGAAGCGCTCCAGAGCCAGCTGCCGCCCGATAATTCCATCGAGCGGTTCAAGACAAAGGTGACTGCGAAGAAGAGGGAGGAGAGAATCCCGATCCAAATGGCTTTCATTTCAAACTCTCTCAGACGCGAGCTTCGAAAAGCTTCACGGCCTCAATGATGACCTCGGTCGCCTTCACCATATTATCAGCGGAGATATACTCGTATTTCCCGTGATAGTTTTCGCCGCCTGTAAAGATATTCGGCGTCGGCATGCCCATATAGGACAGCTGGGACCCATCCGTTCCTCCCCGGATTGGGATGATCGCCGGCTTGATATCCAATTGCTTGAATGCTTCCGCAATAATGTCGACAATTTCCATGACCGGCTCGATTTTTTCCCGCATATTGAAGTATTGGTCTGTCAGTTCTAGTGAGATGGCCTGCTCTCCGTACCGTGTTTGCAAATCCTTCACTGTATTTTCGAAAAGCTGCTTTCTTGCTCCGAACTGATTACGATCAAAATAGCGGATGATATAATGGAGTGTCGTTTCTTCAACCGATCCATCCACCTCCATCAGATGAATGAAACCTTCATATCCTTCCGTCTTCTGTGGAATTTCCTTCGCGGGCATCGCTGCTTGAAATTCGTGGGCGATCAATAGCGAATTCACCATCTTGCCCTTGGCGGAGCCGGGATGGATATTCGTGCCGTAGAAGGTGACTTTCGCTCCGGCTGCATTAAAACTTTCATATTGCAACTCGCCGAGCGGTCCTCCATCCATCGTGTACGCAAACTCGGCGCCGAATGCCTCCACATCAAATTTATGCGGCCCCCGTCCGATTTCTTCATCTGGAGTGAACGCGACACGCAGTTTCCCGTGCTTGATCTCCGGATGTTGAATCAAGTATTCCATCGCCGTCATGATTTCTGCGATGCCGGCTTTATTATCCGCACCTAGCAGGGTTGTCCCATCGGTGGTGATCAATGTGTGGCCGGCATAATTCGTGAGCTCGGGGAAATCGGAGACCTTCATAATCGTGTTTTCATTCAACCGGATATCTGTCCCGTCGTAGTGATCCACCCGCTGAGGATTCACATTCTTCCCTGTATAGTCCGTCGCCGTATCCACATGGGCAAGAAATCCGACGACAGGAACATCCCGGTCCGTATTGGCGGGCAAGGTGGCAAATAAATAGCCATTGTCGTCCAATGTGATTTCCTGCATGCCGATTGCCTTCAATTCCTTCTCCAGCTCATACAATAAATCCCATTGCCCTGGTGTGGAAGGGGTCGATTGGCTATCTGCGTCCGATTGTGTATCGATTTTGGCATACCGGATTAATCGTTCAATCAGGCGTTCTTTCATAACTGCATTCCTCCTTTATCGAATTTCCTCTTCATCCAGCTTAGGTTTTATCTTATCAGACTTTTCTGCCTCGCGGAATAGATGACGCCCCAGCTGCCGATACTCGCTGCAATAGGATAGTTGCACAACGGGGTTCAATCGCCGTACATCATTTTTAGTTCTTTGATAAACACTTCGACATGCCGTTTTTCACCCATCAACGGAGAGTGTAAAGTGGAAAACACTCTTTTTTGCGATATGACATCCACTTTCAATGGAACGAGCTCTCCCCGGTCCAGCGCTCTTTTTGCCGTATAGACCGAAACGGCGGCAATGCCGAGGCCGCTCAACAATGCCTGTTTCACGCCTTCATTGGATCCGAAAATGGTGCAGGACGGGTTGACCTGGCCGATGGAACGCAGCAGATAATCCGTAAATTGCCGGGTACCGGATCCCTTTTCACGCATGATCCAATGGGCTGATTGGAGATCGGCCAACTCGACATGGTCCAGTTTGGCAAGCGGATGTGTATTCACTGCCACCAGAATCAGTTCGTCAAACATGAACGGCTTGATAATCAATTCTTTTGCAGGCACACTTCCTTCGATGCAACCGACATCGCATCGCAGTTCGCGGACCGCCGTCTCCACATCCTCGGTATTTTCAATCGTTACTTCGGCCTGCAAATGGGGAAATTTCTGGTGGAGCACTGTCAATACTTCGGGCAATAAGTATTCCCCGATTGTATAGCTGGCGGAAATCCGTAGCTTGCCGCTCACTTCTTGATGTTTCCATAAAATTTCCTCTTTTGTTTTCTCCGCGAGTTTCAACAATTGGATTGCCCGTTCATAGAGCAGTTCCCCCTCTGGCGTGACGTGAAAGGTTCGATGGGAACGGACGAGCAGGGGGACATTCAACTCGCTCTCCAAGTTTTTAATATGAAGGCTAACGGTCGGCTGTGCGAGATTCAGCTCTTTTGCCGCTTTCGTGAAGTTCTGGTGTTCCACAACGGTTATAAAGGTTTTCAATTCTTCCAACAGCAATTGGATGGCCCCCTCCTTGCATCAGGAAAACTGATGGATTCTATTGGAAATACTCATTTTACTGATGATGGAATCCATTCTATCATGGAATAGAAGGAGAGGTTACTTTGAATAAAAATTTCTGGACAGGTATCGGCTTAACGCTAATCATCGCGGTGATCGCAAAACTGGCAACGTCGCTTCCTTATCTCTCGTTGATTGGCCCGTTAGTCATCGCGATTTTAATCGGAATTATATGGAATACCTTTTTCCCCGTCCGGACTACTTGGGAGCCGGGCATCCAATTTTCATCCAAGAAACTATTGCGCGCAGGAATCATTTTGCTCGGGATGCGTTTGAATCTGAGCGATATTGCGGCCGCGGGATGGCCTGCTTTTCTACTGGCGACGAGCAGTGTCGTCATTGGGATTTCGGCTGTATATGGGGTCGCTAAACTGCTGAAAGTGGATAGTACGATTGGCTTTTTGACAGCCTGTGGAACAGGGATTTGCGGCGCGGCAGCCATCGTTGCTGTTTCATCGCAACTGAAGGCAAAGGCCGAACAGACCGCGGTAAGCGTGGCAATCATCGCACTGCTCGGCACGTTGTTTACATTCCTTTATTCTATCTTCTATTCGGCACTGGGGCTGTCGAGTGAAGCATACGGCATGTTCGCAGGCGGCACGCTTCATGAAATCGCGCATGTCGTGGCAGCAGGAGATGTTGGGGGAGCCGCGGCTCTCGATTTGGCGTTGGTCGTCAAATTGACGCGCGTCATCCTGTTGGTTGTGGTCGCAGCAGGTGTCGGCTTCTGGATGGCGAAAAGAAATCGGCAGGAAGGGGAGGCTTTCAGCTTCAGGAAACTCCCGATTCCATGGTTCATTTTCGGCTTTTTGGCGATGAGCGCCATCTACTCGACGGGAATCGTACCTGAGCAAGTCGCTTCCATGCTCGTGTCATTGGCTTATGTATTAATGGCGATGGCGATGGCAGGTCTCGGATTGAATGTTAAATTGTCGGCATTTAAGCGGGCAGGCGCAAAACCTTTCATTGCCGGATTGGGCGGTACAATTATCCTAGTGGCAGTCGAATATGGGTTTATAAGCTTTTTATTTTAATTAAAACTCTTTTTAATGAAAGAAAAGGCTGTCCGAAATTTTTCCGGACAGCCTTTAAACGTTACACAATGGAGTAATTTTTATGGGAGACGACGGTCAAGTTGGATGCGGCACCGATCCGTTCGGCATCCGCCTCCGAAAGCTCAACAATGACGGAGTTCTCCAAAATTTTGAAGATCGTGCCATTAACTCTATGATCATTACGGACGAATGAAATCTCTTCGTCGATTTCGCGCGCGGCGACAAAATCGCATACATCCTTTTCCTTACGTGGAAAGGCCATTCAGATTCCCCCCAATGTCTAGTCTCATCTCGCAAATAAAAAAACTTAGGCAATACCTAAGCATGGAAGATGGTGACAACTATATACCTTTGGAAGTTGTCTTCCTATTATTGTATCATAGTTTTAACAACACCACGAAAGAAGTCTCCCTCTTCAAGCGTGTGAAGAGCGAAGCCCAACGGTAAGGGGGAGATGAATTTCGGTTGGCGGTAGCCAAAACCTCTTTTTTCTGCTATAATAAGAACATATATTCCCGTTGAAGTGGAGGAGCGAGGTGATATAAAGTGGCACACAAAGCATACAAATTCCGGTTGTATCCGACAAAGGAACAGGAGGAATTTCTAGCTAGGACATTCGGATGCGTCCGTTTTGTCTATAATAAAATGCTTGCCGAACGAAAGGAAACCTATGAGCGATTCAAAGACGACAAGGAATTGCTGAAGAAACAGAAGTTTCCGACGCCCGCCAAGTACAAGAAGGAGTTCGAGTGGCTCAAGGAAGTGGATAGTCTAGCACTCGCAAACGCCCAATTGAACCTGCAATCGTCGTTCTCCCGTTTCTTTTCCGGCAAATCCGGCTACCCGAAATTCAAAAGCCGCAAATCCAGGCAATCCTACACGACCAATCTGGTCAACGGGAACATCAAACTTCTGGATGGCTCCATCAAACTGCCGAAACTCCAACCCCTCAGAATGAAGCAGCATCGTAAGATCCCATCGCACCAAATCATCAAGTCCTGCACCATTTCCCGCTCCGCCACAGGAAAATACCATGTTTCCATTTTGACCGAATACGACCACACACCAAGTAAAAGAGAGATCCGAGAAGTGATCGGATTGGACTTTGCCATGCACGGCCTGTTTGTCGAAAGCGAGGGGGGTAAGAAAGCCAATTACCCGCGGTTCTACCGACAGATAGAAGAGAAGCTGGCAAAAGAACAACGGATTCTTTCCAAAAAGACAAGAGGCTCTTCTCGCTGGAACAAACAGCGAGTCAAGGTGGCTCAGCTGCATGAGAAAGCGGCGAAACAGCGAAAGGATTTCCTGCACAAGGCGTCCCGGAAATTGGCGGACCGGTATGACGGCGTCGTGATCGAGGATCTCCACATGAAAGGGATGTCGCAAGCCCTTCGCTTGAGCAAAAGCGTCGCCGACAACGGATGGGGGATGTTCACGGCATTCCTCCGTTACAAATTGGACGAACAGGGCAAGCCACTCGTCAAAATCGACAAGTGGTTTCCCTCAACCAAGACGTGTTCGGATTGCGGCAGCGTGAAAGACACATTGCCTCTTTCCGAACGGACCTTCTCCTGTGAATGCGGGTTCGTCCTGGACCGGGATTGGAATGCTGCCCGCAATATCAAGAAGGAGGGCCTTCTGCTAATCGGTCTATCCTGAAACAAAAACTCTTGGGACAAGAGGGTTAGCCCGGTCTATTTTCGTCGGCTGCCAAAAGCGGCGATAAGTCGGGAAGCCCCCACTTCAAACGCAAAGCGTTAAGTGGTGGGTAGTTCACATAATGTGGAAACTCCGATAGGTTTTTCAGTATTAGAAGAAGATTCTTTTAGCTTGTCGTGCGAACTGTCCGTCGCCGGATTATCGAGAGTTGACATTATACCTCGAGGGGTATATTATAAAGACAATGAACACGGAGAAAGGAGCTGATAACATGGAGTACAGCGATCAGGTGAAAAATCGGTTGAAGCGGATCGAGGGCCAAATTAAAGGCATCTTACGTATGATGGAAGAAGACAAAGATTGTAAAGAAGTCATTACACAATTATCGGCTTCCCGTTCGGCAATCGATCGCGCGATTGGCGTAATTGTCAGTACGAATCTGATTTCCTGCATTCAGAATATGGAAGAGAACGATGCAAGGGTGCAAGAGGATATTGTGAAAGAAGCAGTCGATCTTCTCGTAAAGAGTCGCTAATGACTCTTTCTTTTTCGGAATAAATTATACCCCGCGGGGTAATTATTAAAAAGGAGAGATTTTATTGGAAGAAACAAAAAAGACGACCATCGTCTTGTTCAGTGGAGATTATGACAAGGCGATGGCCGCGTATATCATTGCAAACGGGGCGGCGGCCTATGATCATGAGGTGACCATCTTTCATACGTTCTGGGGATTGAATGCACTGCGAAAAGACGCACCAGTACCTGTGAAAAAAGGAATCCTGGAAAGGATGTTCGGAAAGATGATGCCTCGCGGAGCCGATAAAATGGGCATCTCCAAAATGAATTTCGCGGGCATGGGACCGAAAATGATCAAACATGTCATTAATAAGCATAACGCCATGACATTGCCGCAATTGATCGATATGGCGCAGGAGCAAGATATCAAATTGGTCGCCTGTACGATGACGATGGATCTTCTTGGGTTGGATCAAAAAGAATTGATGGACGGTGTGGAATATGCCGGGGTTGGCGCCTATTTGGCAGATGCACAAGACGGCCAGGTGAACTTATTCATTTAAAAGGAGAGAGAAACAATGAAAGAAATCACGGCTACGGATCTACTAGAAGCGATGGAGAAGAAGGAACCGATCCATCTAATCGACGTCCGCGAAACGGATGAAGTCGCGGAAGGGAAAATCCCGGGGGCGGTCAATATCCCGCTTGGCTTATTGGAATTCCGTCTACATGAATTAGATAAATCAAAGGAATACGCGATGGTTTGCCGTTCGGGAGGGCGCAGCGGAAGAGCCGCACAGTTGCTAGAGAGCCATGGATACAAAGTAGTCAATCTGGCGGGCGGCATGATGGAGTGGGACGGTCCGACCGAATAATTTTTTTGCAAAAATAAATACCCATAGGGGCATAAGTAAAGGAGAACATGCAATGATCCAATCTCATGTAATACTTGATGCAAAAGGATTGGCGTGTCCGATGCCGATCGTCAAGACGAGGAAAGCGGTAAAAGAAATGGAACCTGGTGAAGTGATTGAAGTTCAGGCTACGGATAAAGGTTCGACAGCAGATTTGAAAGCTTGGGCGGACAGTTCGGGGCATCACTATTTGGGCACCATCGAAAAGGATGGCCATCTGAAGCATTATGTCCGAAAATCGGCAGGAGAAGAAATCGCAGAAACACGTCATCTGCATATCGTCTCCAATGAAGAACTCCAAGCTATCTTGGAGGACCATGCTGGCAATATCGTGCTGGATGTGCGCGAATCGGCGGAATATGCGTTCAGCCATATTCCGGGTGCTCTTTCCATTCCATTGGGGGAACTTGAGGACCAAATGGCGGCTCTTCCGAAGGGGGCACCAATCTATGTCGTATGCCGAACTGGAAACCGCAGCGACTTGGCTGCGCAACAGTTGACGGAAGCAGGTTTCACGGATGTCAAAAATGTCGTTCCCGGAATGAGTGCATGGAACGGGCCGAGTGAAAAATCTATTTAGAGAAGAAATACAACAGGGGGTATGAAAAATGTCACTTAAACCGATGACCGCAAGTGAAATGACGAAAAAGATTGTAAAGAAAGAACCGGTTTTCATTCTCGATGTACGAAATGAGGACGCATTTGCAGACTGGAAAATCGAAGGGGAGCACATCCAGCATCTCAATATCCCTTATTTTGACCTGTTGGATGGTGTGGAGGATATCATGGACCAGCTTCCGACCGATCAGGACATCGTAGTCGTCTGTGCCAAAGAAGGTTCTTCCGTGATGGTAGCGGAGATGATCGCAGAACAAGGCCGGGCCGCGTTCTATTTGGAAGGGGGCATGAAAGCTTGGAGCGAACATTTGGAACCGGTCAAAGTCGGTGATTTGGCGGATGGAGGTGAATTGTATCAATTCGTTCGGATCGGCAAAGGATGCCTTTCCTATATGATCGTTTCCCACGGGGAAGCGGCAATCGTCGATGCGACCCGGATGACGGATGTGTTCATAAGCTTTGCGGAAGAATTGGACGCAAAAATCACTCATGTGTTCGACACGCATTTGCATGCCGATCATATTTCGGGAGGACGTAAAATCGCGGAGCAGGTGGGCGGTACGTATTGGCTTCCTCCGAAAGATGCAGGCGAAGTGACATTTGCCTATGAACCGCTCGAAGAAGGACGGGACGTCCGGATCGGCAAGTCGACGATCGCCATCCAACCTCTTTACTCGCCGGGGCATACGATTGGTTCCACTTCCTTCGTGGTAGACAGCAAGTATTTACTGTCAGGCGATATTTTGTTCATCGATTCCATCGGACGTCCGGACCTCGCCGGTTTAGCAGATGACTGGGTCGGCGATTTGCGGGAGTCTCTCTATAAACGGTATAAGGAGTTGTCCGGAGAACTCCTCGTCCTTCCCGCTCACTTCATGATCATCGATGAATTGAAGGATGACGGCAGTGTCGCGGAGAAGCTAGGCGTTTTATTTGAACAGAATCATGGGCTGAATGTGGAGAGTGAAACTGAGTTTAGGAGAATGGTGACGGAGAATTTGCCGCCTCAACCGAATGCGTATCAGGAAATCCGGAAGACGAATATGGGTCGAATTACGCCTGATGAAGAGACGCAACGTGAAATGGAAATCGGCCCGAATCGATGTGCCGTACGATAAATCAACCAAAGGAGAAGATATAAATGAATTCAACAAAATTTTTAGATGCAAAAGGGCTTGCCTGCCCGGTGCCTGTTGTCCGTGCAAGGAAAGCGATCAAGGAATTGGCGGAAGGTGAGGTCTTGGAAATCCATACGACGGATAAAGGTTCGGTAGCGGATTTGACTGCCTGGTCTAAGTCAAGCGGCCATCAACTGCTGGAGCAATCCGAAGAGGCCGGCGTATTCCAGTTTTGGATTCAAAAGGGCTGATGTCTGAGAAAGGAGGGGGTTGAGATGGATTTCGCTTTTATTGTGACGATGTTCCTGATCGGATTTATCGGCTCATTCATTTCCGGGATGGTGGGAATCGGTGGATCCATCATCAAGTACCCGATGTTGCTCTATCTCCCGCCGTTGCTCGGGGTGGCAGCGTTCACCGCCCATGAAGTGTCAGGAATCAGCGCTATCCAAGTGTTTTTTGCAACAATTTCTGGCGTCTGGGCGTATCGGAAAAGCGGGTTGATCAACAAAGCGCTCCTCCTTTATATGGGAGTCAGTGTTCTGCTGGGGAGTTTCATCGGTGGATTCGGGTCGGACCTGCTGTCGGAGAATATGGTCAACCTGGTCTATGGTCTGTTGGCGACCATCGCCGCCATCATGATGTTCGTTCCGAAAAAAGGGTTGGACGATATTCCAGCCGAACAAGTGACATTCAATAAATGGGTGGCGGCAAGTCTCTCGTTTCTCGTCGGGATTGGAGCCGGAATCGTCGGTGCAGCGGGTGCGTTCATCTTAGTGCCGATCATGTTGGTCGTCTTGAAAATCCCGACCCGCATGACGATTGCCACATCGCTGGCGATTACATTCCTATCCTCTATCGGTTCGACGGTTGGAAAAGTAGTGACCGATCAAGTATTATATGGCCCTGCCGCCATCATGATTGTTGCCAGCGTCCTAGCCGCGCCGCTTGGAGCGAAAGTCGGCCAAAAGATGAATACTAAAATATTGCAAGGGATTTTGGCAGTTCTCATCCTGGGAACAGCTATCAAAATATGGTTGGATTTTTAATGAACAAGGGCTGGCATGGAAACGGAACTTCCATGCCAGCCCTTATCTGTTTTTCAAAGCATGAAGTGAACTAATGGTTGTCCAATCAATGGATAGAAGAATTTTTGGCAGCTTTAGAAGGTAAAGCCAGAGAAAAAATAGCGCATACGAGCGAGACTATCACTACACCGGCTCCGACGCTGGCCGTGCTGACCACAGAACCGGTAGAATCTAGCACCGCTCCGCCAATCCCCGAGCCCAAAGCAATCCCGATTTGAAGGGCAGAGTTATTTAGGCTCTGGTGTATATCGGAAGAATCGGGATCGGTGTTGATCAGATAATTCTGCATAGGAGGCGCCAAAGCCCAGCTTAATGCGCCCCACAGCATCATCACAGCAAAAAATACTATATGGGAAAATGTAGAGTAGGGTAGTGCGAAAAGGATGAAAGCAAAAGAGCCAATGACAATCAAAATGCTTTTCGGCGATCCGATTTGATCAGCCAATGTTCCCCCTAAAGCGCCGCCACTTACCGCTGCAATTCCAAAAAGAAGATAGCTGATGCTGATCCAATACGGGTTGAAATGCAAAGTGGTTTCTAGAAAAGGTGTAAAATACGCATAAACTGTATAGTGGCCGGCTAACATGAACATCATCGCTAAATGTGCGCCTACAATTTTAAAATTTCCGAGGGATTTCATCTGTTCCGATAGCGGCAGGATGTTCCCCGAGGGGACTTTCTCCAAAAGTGTATAAACCAGTACAGCGGAACCGATTGAAAGAACAGCAATCCCTAGAAATACAGTACGCCAGCCAAACGCCTCGGTCACCACAATCCCGATCGGCACCCCCAACACGAGCGAGGAGCTGATCCCCATATAGATGATGCCCAATGATTTGGCGCGGTGCATCGGCTCTACAATCCGGGAGGTAATGGTCAGGGAAAGTATGATAACTAAAGATGCACTCATAGCGGTAATAATCCTAGCGACCATGACGAGCGAAAAAGTAGGGCTGAAATACGTCATTAGATTTCCAATGAAAAATACTGTCAACGCGATAAGATACAACTTTTTTCGCTCTATTTTTGCGGTTACCGATAAAAGGACAGGACCGGAAATGGCATACACAAGAGCAAAAACGGTAATAAGTTGTCCAGCAGCATGAAGGGACACTTGTAAATCCTCCGCGATGATAGGCAAGATCCCACCAACAATCAATTCCACCAATCCTACAGTGACAGCGGCTGCTGCCAGTATGAAAACTTTAAAATTCATGAAAAATACCTCCGATATATATAAAGATGCTCTGTAATTAAATTTCTAGGCATAAAAAAATCCCGACTACAATTGAATTATGTAGTCAGGATGTAACGGTTCCTGGTAGAGACCCTCAAACCATATTATTGAGGTTATACATACAGAGCTTATAAAAAATTTCTGTTTTCAAACCTACCATACTTATTTCGATTTATCAAGTCTGGGAAGGCCGAATTGGTTTCTATACCGTTTTTTTCTTTTTAAATACGGCTGAAACCCGGTTTTCCTGTCCATTTCGCAGACGTTTAAAGTTTTCAAGATGCTTCCAAATAGCCAAAAGGAACAACAGCGCGGCCAAGCCGACTTCCCAAACACCGCCGATCCAGAAAGCAGTGAAAAGAAGGACGACGTATAACGCCATCACTCCGAAGACGATAAAATCCGTTATGCAAGTGACTACGATGAAAAGGAGTAGACCAATAAGTCCTAATTTCCAATCAAGGGCGAGCAGAATCCCAATCAGTGTAGCTGTCCCTTTCCCGCCATCGAATCCCATATGGAACGGGAAGATATGCCCGATGACCGCTGCTGTACCTGCAAGAAATAACAAGGCGGAGCCGATGCTTGCGGATAATCCCGCAAACTCGATAGCCCAGCCTGCGAGCCAGACGGCCAGCACGCCTTTCCCGATATCAATCAAAGCAACAAGCGCGCCGAATTTCTTGCCTAAGACGATGGTGGCGTTAGAGGCACCTGCATTTTTGACACCAGTCTCTTTCAAATTGACTCCGGATAGCTTTTGAGCAACAACCGATCCATGCAAGCATCCGATGGCATATCCCCATAGTAAGATTCCGAATAACCAAATACCCATAAAAAATTCCCCCATAATCGGTATATCTAGAGTATAGCATCTTTAATTAAGCACAAGTTTCAGAAATTTTCCAACAAACTCTTGACAAAGAAACCGAGCAACCTCTATACTGTTTCACAAGATGGAAAACTGAAATCTACACAACTCTTATCAAGAGCGGCGGAGGGACTAGGCCCTGCGATGCCCGGCAACCGGCAAGTCAACCACTTGTTAAGGTGCTACTTCCTACAGATTCGTGCAAACGATCTGAAAGATAAGGGGAGGAATAGCGAAAGCCTAACCCTCTTCTTAAGCGAAGGGGGTTTTATTTTATCTAAATCTAGCAGGTGTTAAAACAGCTACTGGATTTAGAACAAGCCTGCGGCGGATATCGTCATAGATCTTTAGAAGAGCTTTTCGAGCAAGCTCGAGAAGAATCAGAAATCAATTGCATCAATTGTTTCCGAACCCTGCCGTGCCTGTAATTCCATCTAAACCACTACACTTTTGGAGGTAATCAATTATGTCAAGTTTGCATCCTGAAACACTTTTACTGCATGGCGGTCAGAAGCCTGATCCGGTAACGGGATCCCGCGCGTTGCCGATCCATCGTACGACTTCTTATGTCTTCCGTGACACGGAGCATGCACAAAATCTGTTTGGCCTTCAAGAAGCAGGCAATATTTATACACGTATTACAAACCCGACTGTATCGGTCTTTGAAGAGAGGATTGCTCTTTTGGAAGGCGGTTCCGCAGCGGTTGCACTATCCTCCGGGATGGCGGCCATCGCGTTCTCCGTTATGAATATTGCAGGTGCGGGAGATGAAATTGTTGCGGCAGGCAATCTCTATGGCGGAACATACAATCTATTCGCCGTCACATTACCGCGCTACGGCATTAACGTGAAATTTGTCGATGCAACTGACCCTGAAAACTTCCGTGAGGCTATAACCGATAAAACGAAAGCATTGTTTGCTGAAACGATCGGTAACCCGAGTCTCCACGTCTTGGATATCGAAGCGGTGGCGAACATTGCGCATGAGAATGATATTCCGCTATTGATCGACAATACATTTGCTTCCCCTTACGGTTGCAATCCGGCTGAATTCGGAGCGGACGTCATCATTCATTCGGCTACAAAATGGATTGGCGGTCATGGCACGACTATCGGCGGCGTAGCGGTCGATGCGGGAAAATTCGATTGGACGAAAGGCAAATTCCCTGGATTCACAGAACCGGATGAAACCTATCACGGACTCCGCTATGGCATCGATACGGCAGGCGCCGCATTTGCAACGAAACTGCGTGTACAACTGCTGCGTGATTTCGGACCTTGCTTGGATCCGGACAGTGCATTCAACTTCCTGCAAGGATTAGAAACACTTCATCTGCGTGTGACGAGACATAATGAAAACGCACTGAAAGTAGCGGAATTCCTGCAAGAGCATCCTTCCGTCGAATGGGTGACCTATACAGGGTTGGAAGATCATCCATCCTATGGGGCAGCGAAAAAGTATTTAAAACACGGTGCGGGTTCTATTATTGTATTCGGCATCAAGGGCGGCCGTGAAGCAGGACGGAAAGTGATCGACAACGTGAACATCTGGTCACATGTAGCCAATGTGGGGGACGCAAAATCTCTTATTATTCATCCTGCTTCGACGACTCATCAACAATTGAGCGCAGAAGATCTGATTACCTCCGGAGTTACAGAAGAACTCATCCGTCTATCTGTCGGATTGGAATCGGCAGACGATATTATTGCTGACTTGAAACAAGCCATCGAAAAAGCGACAGTTGAAGAAGCTTGATAACCAACCAAAAGAGCGATTTCCCATTCGAAATTGCTCTTTTATTTTGGTTATTTAAAGCATTTATAATTATATGAGTATAACTTATTAATAGAAAAATAGGTATGTAGGACTATCATTTTATTCGTCTTCGGATGGGGTTATTTGGATTCATTTTCAAAGCTATTGGATTTGCAAACAAGTAAAAAATAGCTCAAAACCATAATGAAAGAGCTTCCAAACCGCAACTTTCAGTAGTGAATTATCAGAAATTAGTATTGACTTTATATAAAATATGTATTAATCTAATGTTTATATTACAGATAAACGTGAATTCGTTTATTATTTGTTATATTAATTGCAACTAAACTACTATGCAATTGGGAGGAAAGGCTATTATGTATAATCCAGAAATTGAATCAGCCTCACGCACTCAGATGGAAGAGTGGCAGTTGAGCGGTCTGCAGTCAACTGTGAAAAGTGTCTATGAGAATGTGGAATTTTACAAAAAGAAATTTGATGAACTAGGTATCAAGCCAGAGGACATTCAATCTATAGATGATATTGTAAAACTTCCTTTCACGATCAAGAAAGATTTCCGTGACCAATATCCATACGGACTATTCGCTGTGCCGATTGAAGAGGTAACCCGTATCCATGGTTCTTCCGGGACAAGTGGAAAGCCTACAATTGTCGGCTACACCGAACAGGACTTGAAAAACTGGGGAGTAATCGTAGCTAGAGCACTCGTTGCGGCGGGCGGTCAAAAATCGGATGTCTTCCATAACGCATACGGATATGGATTGTTTACGGGCGGACTGGGCCTTCATCAAGGTGCTGACGAACTGGGTGTTGCGACGGTTCCGATTTCGGGAGGAAATACAGAGCGCCAAATTACACTTATTAACGACTTGAAGCCTAGAGGGATCTGTGGTACGCCATCTTACATTTTAAGTATCGTTGAAAAGATGGAAGATCTGGGCATGAACCCACGTGAGACCGAATTGAAGTACGGTATTTTCGGTGCGGAAGCTTGGTCTGAAGAAATGCGTGCGACTCTTGAAGAGAAATTGGATATTAAAGCAGTTGATATTTATGGCCTAAGTGAAATCATGGGACCGGGCGTCGCCGTGGAATGTCATGAAGCGCAAGACGGGCTGCATGTAGCAGAAGATCATTTCCTAATCGAAATTATTAATCCGGACACACTTCAACCAGTACCGGATGGCGAAGATGGAGAAGTCGTCTTTACTAGTCTTCAAAAGGAAGCGTTACCAGTCATCCGTTACCGTACAGGTGATATCTCTTCCATTACTCGCGAAAAATGTAAATGTGGCCGTACGACAACTCGGATGTCCCGTGTGAAAGGCCGTACGGACGATATGTTGATTATCCGCGGTGTAAACGTTTTCCCTTCCGAAATGGAAAGAGAGCTTCTGAAAATCGAGGGATTGTTCCCGGTTTATCAAATCCACCGGATCCGCAAAGGGGCCATGGATGGTATCGAGCTTCATGTTGAATGCGATTCTGCTTTGTATGCGGAAGTGGGAGAAGATCTGACTCATGGATCGATTGCCGCGCTTAAGAAAAAAATCCAACATCAAATGAAATCGACATGCCTCATTTCAGTTGATGTCGTCATCAATGCACCAAAAACAATTCCACGTTCGGAAGGAAAAGCGATCCGTTTGATCGATAAGCGGGAATCGAACCCGATCGGTGTCTAAGGGTCCGCTAGAAAAGGAGTGTAACATATGGGGGATCTTTTGCAGTTTACGTTGACTGGAGTGACAATTGGCAGTATTTATGCCATTGTCGCTCTCGGTTTCGTCACAATTTATAGTGTTACGAAAGTGATCAATCTGGCGCAAGGTGAGTTTGTCATGCTGGGCGGGTTGACGATGTTCTCTTTGACAACGGCCGGGCTTCCGTATTGGGTCGCTTTTTTTGTCACCATATTCTTTGTTCTCATTCTCGGTTGGATTATGGAATTCATTTTGATTCGACGGGCAAAGGGAGCGGACGCAATCAGTTTGATCATCTTGACGATCGGTGCGTCTATTTTCATCCGAGGAATTGCAAGTGTTGTATGGGGGAAGGATCAATTGCGGGTCGCCCCGTTCACAGAAAATACGCCGGTCAATATCATGGGGGCTACCATCACGCCGCAAGCGATGTGGGTTGTGCTGATCATGCTATTGGTTGTATTCCTTCTTTATATTCTGATTGATAAAACAATGGTCGGAAAGGCATTCCAAGCCTCTTCAGTGAACCCGTTGGCAGCGCGATTAATGGGTGTCAGCCCGATTAAAATGTCATCGCTTTCATTTACATTGAGTGCAGCGCTTGGCGCATTGGCTGGACTTGCTGTTGCCCCGATCATGTTCCCTGCTTATGATATGGGGGCGATGCTCGGCATCAAAGGATTCTCCGCAGCTATCCTGGGTGGACTTGGTAGCGCACCAGGTGCTGTAGTCGGCGGTCTCTTGATCGGTTTATTGGAGTCATTGGGCGCTGGGTATATCAGTTCCGGTATGAAAGACGCGATTACGTTCTCGGCGATCCTGCTGATCTTGTTAATCCGTCCAAGTGGAATTCTTGGTGAAAAAAGTGTCGGAAAAGGAGGATTGTAATGAAGCTTCATGGTGTTCAACAGACCAAGTGGTCGGGCGTACTGATTTTCGCTTTATTAATCCTGGTCTTTCCTATGATCGTAACGCAATCATTCTATCTGACTCAGGCAACATTTGCAGGAATCTACGCGATTATCGCAATTGGACTTGGATTGTTGATGGGATATGCCGGCCAGATTTCATTGGGGCAGGCCGCCTTTTACGGAATCGGGGCCTATACGACATCGGTTTTGACGGCGACGATGGGATGGAGTCCATGGATCAGCTTGCCGGTCGCTATATTAGTACCAGCGGTTGTCGCTTTCTTCATGGGTTATACGATGTCTAGATTGAGCGGTTATTATTTAGCGATGGCAACTCTCGCATTGGGGATTATCGTCCATACCTTATTAGTGGAATGGCGCGGAGTGACGAAGGGGGCATCCGGATTCTTCGGGATTCCTCAACTGAACTTGTTTGGCTTTACCATTACCCAGGGCGTTCCTTATTATTATCTAGTTTGGTTCTTTGTCCTGGTTGTGCTAGTCCTTTCATTAAATATTGTTCATTCACGGGTTGGTAGAGCGCTCCGTTCCATTCACGACAGCGAAATTGCTTCTAGCGCAATGGGTGTGAATACGGGGAAATATAAGATGCAAATCTTCATTTTGAGTGCCATGTTTGCCGGCTTGGCTGGGTGGCTATTCGCACATATGAGTTATAGTATTTCTCCAGCGGCCTTTACAATGGATGCGTCCATTCTCTTTTTGGCAATGGTCGTTCTTGGAGGAAGCGGTAGTGTTTGGGGCGCTTTGATCGGTACATTGCTGATCCGAGTAGTCGGAATCGTCGTTCACGCACTTGGGGAAAAGTTTCCTTTCATTACAAGTGACTTTGAACATGTCATTTATGGTCTGATCTTGATGCTTGTTGTCATTTTCATGCCACGCGGCCTATTCCCTTCGGTTACGGGCTGGTTTGAATCGTTGGCGACTAAACGGTCGAGTAAGAAATCAATGCTGGAAGTGGCAGCAGCAAAACGGGAAGTGTAACATTATTTTTCGGAATAGAAGGACAAAGGGGAGGGTTCCCTCTCCTGGGCCTTCATACTGGCAGTATTTGAAGTGGGTTTGGTAAGGGCCAGTGACATTATGTCAAAGTGTATTTGATTGAAAGCGAGGCGGTATGAGTTGTTACAAGTGGAATCTATTACAAAAAGATTCGGTGGGGTCGTGGCGAATAGCGATGTGACTTTTTCGGTTCAAGAAGGGCAGATTGTCGGATTGATCGGTCCGAACGGGGCTGGGAAAAGTACGATGTTCAATATGATCTCGTCCGTTTTTCCGCCTACGGAAGGAACGATTACTTTCCTGGGACAGCGGATTGAAAAGCTGCCTTCCTTCCAGGTTGCACCATTGGGTATTTCACGTACGTTCCAAAACTTGCAGGTGTTCAAAAATATGACAGTCATCGAAAATGTGATGGTCGGTCAACATATGAAAACGAAAACCAATTTACTTGGAATGGCATCCACGCTGCTTGGTTTGACGAGAGGCGAACGAAAAATATATGACCAAGCAATGAGTTATTTAGAGTTTTTCGGCTTGGAAGACCTCTACGATCAAAAAGCAGCAAGCCTGTCGCTAGGAAAGTTAAGGCTATTGGAATTCGCCCGGGCGTATGCAACGGAACCGAAGCTGTTATTGCTCGATGAGATTGCAGCGGGCTTGAATCATAAGGAGACGTTGGAAATGAGTGCACTCATTGAAAAGGTCCGTGATTCAGGAGTTACCGTACTCGTTGTAGAGCATGATATGGACTTGGTCATGAGCATTTGCGACAAGCTTGTCGTGCTGGACCAAGGCGTGAAAATCGCAGAAGGGACACCGAAGGAAATACAAGAGAACGAAGCGGTTATCACTGCCTATTTAGGTGCTGATATAGATGAAACTGAAGCTGAAAAGGTGGAGGAGGCGATATGAGCACGGACAAATTATTGGAGATCATTGATCTCTCGGTTAGCTATGGACCCATCCAAGCCTTGGACAAGGTCTCCCTGTCGGTCAATAAAGGGGAGATCGTGGCACTGTTAGGGGCGAATGGGGCCGGGAAAACCACATTATTGCAAACGATTTCAGGACTCTTGAAGCCGACTGGCGGAAAAGTGATGTATCAAGGAACGGATATTACGGGGATGGAAGCCGAAAAAGTGGTGGGCAAGCATTTGGTGCATGTCCCGGAACACCGTCAAGTTTTTTCTACAATGACTGTGTTGGACAACCTCTACCTAGGGGCGTATCATCACCGGAAAAAATCAAAAATGAAAACGATCGAGGAGAATATCGAAAAAGTTTTTGATTTATTCCCAATCTTGAAAGACCGGAAAGACCAACTTGGTGGAACGATGTCCGGCGGTCAGCAACAGATGTTGGCAATTGCGCGAGGTGTGATGGCTGAACCTGAACTGCTTTTGCTTGATGAACCGACATTGGGGCTTGCTCCAATCATCGCAAAAGATGTTCTGGAATTGGTCCGTGATTTGCGTGAGGAATTCGGCACGACGGTTCTCTTGATAGAACAGAACGTTACGGCATCCTTGAAAATCGCTGATCGGGGTTATGTCATTTCACATGGTGAAATTGTGAAGAGTGGGAAATCCAGTGAATTGTTAAACGATCCTGAAGTGAAAGAAGCGTATCTTGGTCATACAGTAAACTAAAATGGGGGATTTTTGATGAAGAAATTATTTTTGCCATTTCTGATGGCTATCATGGCTGCTTTGCTTCTCGCAGCATGCGGCAGTGATTCGGGCGCCGGTACAGAGAAAGAAAAAGGCGGTTCAACAGGCGGTAACGAGGGTGCTGGAGAAGTAACTGAATACAAAATCGGTGCGATTTATTCTAAAACAGGTCCGAACAGTCCACTCGGCGAGCCGGAGTGGAATGCAACAAAATTGATCGAGGAAAAAATCAACGCTGAAGGCGGCATCAACGGTGTGCCGTTGAAAATCATCCTTGCAGACGATGAGTCTAGCCAAGAAAAAGCGACACAAGAAGCAAACCGTCTGATCAATGATGAAAAAGTCATCGCGATTCTAGGTTCTTCAGGTAGTGGTGAAAGTTTGGCAATGAAAGGGATTGCTATGCAGCAACAAGTGCCGATGGTCTCAGCAGCAGCTAGTGCTCATGTTGTTGAGCCGGTAGAAGATTCAAAGTGGGTATTTAAAACACCTCAATCCGATAAACTTGCGGTAGAGCGGGTGTATATGTATTTGAATGAACAAGGGATCAGCAAAGTCGGTTTGATTACAGACTCCAACGCATTCGGTTCAAGTGGTCTTGAGTATCTAGAAGCTTTGGAGGAAGAATACAAACTTGATATCGTTGCAAAAGAAAGCTTTAACACACAAGATCCAGATATGAGTGCGCAATTGACAAAAATCAACAGTGCTGGTGCAGAAGCAATCATCGTTTGGGGAACAAACCCTGGACCAGCAGTTATCGCAAAAAATACACGTGACCTAGGAATCGACCTTCCGATCATCGGAAGCCACGGGATTGCAAACCAAAACTTCATTACACTAGCGGAAGCTGCAGCAGAAGGTGTTGTTATTCCAACAGGTAAACTTCTATTCCCAAGCGAAATTCCTGCAGACGATGCGCAGTATGATGTCATTTCAACATTCTACGAAGAGTACACTGCGAAATATAGCAGCGAACCAACTAACTTCGGTTCATACGGCTATGATAATATCATGCTTGTAATCGAAGCGTTGAAAAACGGTGCAACAGACCGTGAATCAATCCGCGACTACTTGGAAACAAACATTACTGATTGGGTCGGAACGACAGGAGTATTCAACTTCACCGCAGAAGACCACAACGGCTTGACGCCAGACAGCTTGGTCATGGCAGTTGTCAAAGACGGCAAATGGACGTTTCTTGAGTAATTCAGTAGAGTAACAGAACGAGGTGCTTTAGCGAGCGCCTCGTTTTCGTTTGGGGAAAAACGGTCGTTTTGTTAGATAGAGATGGTCGCTTTCTCGGAGTTTTGATCGGTGTGCTGATGACAGGAACGTTTGGGGAGTCAGAGGTGGGAGTCTGACATACGATTAGAAATCATCTCCTGGACAACCCTATTATATAGTAGAGATTTATTCAGAACGAAAACGCCCCTTGCTGGCAAGAGGCGGTTCGATCAGTTTTCCACAGGAACAAAGTATTCGCTTTTCCGATAAACCATAGCCTGCATAGTGGCGATCAATTCTTTTCCATTGTTGATTTCAATTGTGTACCAGGCGAGGCGATGGTTGCGTTTGTCTTCGCGGGCAGTTGCGGTGATTTTTTCTCCTGCAAAGGCAGCCGACATGAAGTTCATCGTCGTCGTTACGCCGACCGCCGTTTTTCCGTACGAGTTGCTCGCCACGGCGAATACATAGTCAGCCAATGAGAAAAGAACTGCACCGTGCACGGTGTTGTGGGCATTGACCATGTCTTTGGTTGGCACCAATTCGGCAGTTGCGGTTCCAAGACCTAGGTCGACTAATTTCATGCCCAAGTATTGTGCATAAGGTTCCTGTTCAAGAAATGAACGGATCTCTTCATAATGTTGTTCGTGTATTTCTGTTTCGTCTATACGTTTTGTCATTCTATCCACTTCCTATCTTTCATTATAAAAATTTAATGGAAAGCGATTACATTTTTAAAAAAGCAAAACACCTCTCTCTTGTATATGCTGGGCGTATAATATACTACAAAAATTGAACGGTACAAGAAAAAACAGATATATTATACTCTAAAACAGTACCATAAATAATTCGTAATGTGAATAAGATTCTGTCAATTACTTAAAGGCTTATACAGGAAAGGTGTCTGCAAGCATTTAATAAAGGATATCAAAGAGGCTCCAAATATGTTAAAGAGTTTTCAGAAACTAGTGTTGACAGTGAAGAAAGAATAGTTTAAAATACTTTATATCACAGGAAATGCGATACCCGTTTAAATTCTGTTATACGAGGGTAAATAAAGGATACAAACATACACCAAAAAATTGGAAAAGAGGGATTGTTTCATGCAAGAAGAACAGATCTTCGACGTGACGGTAATAGGAGGCGGCCCGGTCGGATTATTCACGGCTTTTTACGCGGGAATGCGGAAAATGTCGGTCAACCTGATTGAGAGCCTACCACAATTGGGCGGTCAGCTTTCTGCATTATATCCAGAAAAATTCATTTACGATATCGCTGGATTCCCGAAAGTCAGTGGACAGGAGCTAATCGACAACCTAGTCGAGCAAATGTCTCAATTCAATCCGACAATCACTCTGGAGCAAGATGTTCAACAAGTGGAAAAATTGGAGAACGGCGTGTTCAAGTTAACGACAAACCGTGAAATCCACTATTCCAAAGCGATTATCATCACAGCAGGGAACGGTGCTTTCCAACCGCGGAAGATTGAGTTGGACGGCTCGGAAAAATATGAAGGCAAAAACCTTCACTACTTCATTAAAGACTTGAATCAGTTCTCGGGCAAAAATGTTCATGTATACGGCGGGGGCGACTCGGCGGTTGACTGGTCCCTTATGTTGGAACCGATTGCAGAAAAAGTGACACTTATCCATCGTCGCGATAAATTCCGTGCGCATGAAGCAAGTGTTGAAAACCTCATGAAATCGAAAGTTGAAGTGAAAACTCCTTACGTTCCTATCGGTTTCGTCGGCGAAGATGGAATTGAAAAAGTTGTCTTGGAGAAAGTGAAAGCAGACGTCACAGAAGAAGTGGAAGTCGATGACGTAATCGTCAACTATGGTTTCGTTTCATCACTCGGCCCGATTGCGGATTGGGGACTTGAAATCGAAAAGAACAGCATTGTCGTCAACTCTAAGATGGAAACGAACATTGAAGGGATTTACGCGGCAGGCGATATTTGTACGTATGAAGGAAAAGTGAAATTGATTGCTAGTGGCTTCGGTGAAGCACCGACCGCAGTCAGCAATGCGAAAGTATATATTGACCCGACGGCAAGAGTTCAGGCCGTTCACAGTACGACACTCATGGAACAAAAAGAAGATAAAAAAGTGAAAGTCGGACAATAATCCAGCTTCACGTACAAAGGAGGACACGGCCATATGGCTAAATATACATGTGTTGACCAATCCACGTGCATCGCTTGCGGTGCTTGCGGAGCAAGTGCACCGGATATTTTCGATTATGACGATGAGGGCTTTGCATTTGTCCATCTTGATGACAACCAAGGAACTGCGGAAGTTGATGAGGACCTTTACGATGATCTAGAGGATGCACTAGAAGGCTGCCCAACGGATTCAATCAAAGTGTCGGAACATCCGATTGTTTTGGAAGAAGTCTAAGTTAGCAACCATAACGAAAAACACATAGTTTTCTTGCTTTTTGAAATATGGAATAGGCCGGACCCGCCTTTTGTAAAAGAGGCGGGATTCCTATGCTCTAATTCTTCCATGCGAGTCTTTCAGGGGGGGCTAGGGAGCATTAGGTATTTTATTGAATATACTAGTGTAATGGCATTTGAAAGCGTTTGCTGAAAAATGGACAATTGGCAGCTATATTTGTCAGAATACATTTGCTTTATATAGCGTAATGTACTATACTAAACTTATATATAACGATAAGTAGTCATGTCGTTTGGATGTTGTTATACCAAGTGAAGGCATATTGAATACAATCAATATGAAGGAGGAAAACAAAGATGGTTACATTGACAACGATGACAGAAGAAGAAAAAATGGCACGCTTCATGGAGCGTATCGAAGCAGGAGAGAAGATTGAAGCGGATGATTGGATGCCGGATGATTACCGTGAAACACTTATCAAATTGATCTCCATGCACGGTATCAGTGAAATTATGGGAGCGCTTCCTGAAAAAGAATGGGTACCTAAAGCGCCTTCCCTATATCGTAAACTTGGCATCATGGCAAAAGTTCAAGACGAAATGGGCCATGGCCAACTTCTACTTCGCGTAGCGGAAGATTTGATGAAACCTTACGGCAAGACACGCGGCGATCTCATGCAAGATCTTTTCAATGAAGATCTGAAATTCCACAACGTCTTCCATATGGAAACGAAAACTTGGGCAGATGCTGGATTGATCGGTTGGCTCGTTGACGGTGCAGCAATCATTTCCCAAACGAATATGCTTGGCGCTTCCTACGGTCCATACGCAAAAGCTTTGCAGCGGATCTGTGCAGAGGAAGTTTTCCACGCACAGCATGGTGAGGCAATCATCATGGCATTGGCAGAAGGTACGGAAGAGCAAAAAGCGATGATTCAAGATGCGTTGAACCGCTGGTGGCCATCCCTTCTTATGTTCTTCGGCCCTGCAAGCAAATCGACGACAGGCAGCTCGAAACAAGATACGACGATCAAATATAAAATCCGAATCAATACGAACGAGGAATTGCGCCAAAGCTTCCTGGATAAATATATCCCGCGGATTCTGTCTCTTGGCCTGACGATCCCTGATCCGACACTTCACTATGACGAAGAGAAAGGCGAATGGGTCTATCAGCAGCCTGACTGGAACGAGTTCAAGAAAATCATCGGCAACCAAGGACCGAGATCACAGGCTCGCCTAAATCTGCGACGCTCTTCATATCAAAATAACGCATGGGTACGTGAAGCGTTAGCTGCGGTAGTAAATTAACGGGACGTTAAGGGAGGAAAGAAGATTATGTCAGAGAAAACTTTTTATCAGGAATTTGAAGTGTTCAGCAAGAGAACACCGACTTCTTCATTTCAACATCAATTTGACCTATTGGCTCCAAACGAAGATATGGCTCTCATCTTGGCGCAAGAGAACTTCATGCGCCGGGAGCCTGTAGTCGATATCTGGGTCGTCAACAAGAAAGACGTACGGAAAATGGATGAAGAGGAGAGATTGTCTCTTCAACGTTTGGATAATAAAGATTACCGGACTACGAAAGGGTACGGATATCTTCGCAAAAAATGGCGTGAGTACGAACAAGGCATGCTGGACGAGAAGGAAATACTGTCATGGGCGGGAGGAAGAAAGAAATGAGCAATACGGAAAAAGTACTAACTACAGAAGAGAAAGACGCACTAAAAGCACTTTTATTCCAACTGGCTGATGACGACTTCCTGTTTTCTTATCGTGCATCTGAATGGCTTGGCCTTGCTCCACACATCGAGGAAGACGTAGCATCTTCTTCCATCACGCAAGATACGATGGGCCATGCGGCAATGTACTATAAACTATTGGAAGACCTTGGTGTAGGAAAAGCGGATGATTTGGCTCATCTACGTCCAGCGGGAGAAAGACGCAACAGCGTATTGGTGGAACGTGTAAACGGTGAAGGGTATTACATGGAGACGCCACAATACGACTGGGCGTATACTGTCGTGAGAAGTTATTTCTACACACAAGCGAAAAAAGTGAAAGTCGATTCTTTACGCACAAGCACTTATGAGCCATTAGCGGACGTAGCCATCAAGGCGAATATGGAACTCTATTATCACTTGATGCACTGGAAGCTTTGGTTCGAGCAGCTACTCAGCTCAACAGATGACGCAAAGAATCGCATGAAGCAGGCGATCGAACTGGTTGTCCCAGACTTCGGCGACGTGTTCTCATATGGTAATGAAAAAGAAAACATTGAAAAAGCAGGATTCATTGCATCGGAAGAAGAATTGAAAGCTAACTGGGTTGCTGCGCTTACCCCTGTTTTCGAGAAATTAGGACTCGATCTTCCAACAATCCCTGCAAAAGCTGAAATGAACGGACGTAACGGCGAACATACAAAAGACTTGGAAGATGCAATTGCGACTCTTTCTGAAGTCTATCGATTGGACACTGCAACTGCCTGGTAATTAACAAAATTCAGCAAAGCCCTTCTGCTTCTATAAGTGGTAAGGTGGACGTATAGACGGCTCGAATTTAGTATGTTTCAGATCCTGCTGAATTTAGTTAATGCCTCCGGCGGATGTCACAGATTTTTAAGGGAGCTTTTCGAGCAAGCTCGAAAAAATCTGGACGCAATTACGCCGAGGCGTAATTGATCTATAGAAAGAGGTGTCCGTAATGGTACTATCTACAAATCCGGAGGTTGAGGCGGTGCTCCAAATTCTTGGGACTGTCAAAGACCCGGAAATCGATACGGTAAGCATTGTGGATCTTGGAATGGTAGAGAAGATCGAGACGGAAAACAATAACGTCACCGTGACTTTATTGCCCACATTTTTAGGCTGCCCAGCGCTTGAAATTATTCGAGAGAACACTAGAAAAGCTGTCTCAGAGCTTCCTGACGTGGGTGAAGTAACGGTGGACTTCATTTACAGCCCGCCTTGGACTTCAGACCGTGTGACGGAGCAAGGGCGTGCGGGACTGAAAGAGTTCGGGATCGCAGCCCCGCCTCGTCACATCGAAGAGGACGGTTCGTGGCATGTGGATTGCCCGTATTGTGAATCGACGTATGTGACGATGGAAAACATTTTTGGCCCGACTGCTTGCAGAAGCATTTTATATTGCAAAAACTGCAAAACCCCTTTCGAGGCGATGAAACCTGTTTCAACATTAATGTAAAACGGAGGAGAACAATGGCTAAACTGATCGCTCTTTACAAACATCCAGAAAACAAGGAAGAATTCGACGAACACTATTTCAACGTTCACGGCCCGATCACTGCAAAGATTCCGGGATTGCGTGAAATGAAAGTGACAAAATTCAACGGAACTCCAATGGGTGGAGAAGCTCCCTACTATTTAATGTGCGAAATGATTTACGATGACATGGAATCACTTCAGGCAGGACTTCGTTCAGACGAAGGAAAAGCATCCGGCAAGGACTTGATGGGCTTTGCTGGTAAACTAGTAACACTCATGATTGGCGAGGACAGCTAATGAGCGGTTATGAGTTCATTGAGACGTCGGTTGACAATATGACAGGTGTCATCGAACTCAATCGGCCGCGTCAATATAATTCAATAAACCGTAAAATGGTAAGCGAAATCTTACATGCCATGCAAACATTTGACCAGGATGACGAAGTGCGCGTCATCCTAGTTGCTGGCAAAGGGAGAGCCTTCTCCGCAGGTGCCGATATCGATGAGATGGCGGAAGCCGATTCCATGAGCTTGGAATTATTGAACCAATTTGAAGACTGGGATCGCTTGGCCCTTATTAAGAAACCGGTCATCGGTGCGGTCCATGGCTTCGTATTCGGCGGGGGCTTCGAATTGGCTCTCTGCTGTGATGTGATCCTGGCAGCAAAAGGAACGGAGTTTTCATTCCCGGAAGTGAGCCTTGGTGTCATGCCAGGCGCAGGAGGAACACAACGGTTGACGAAACTGGTTGGCCGGGCGAAAGCAATCGAATGGTTGTGGACGGGAGAACGGATTCCTGCGGAAGAGTTATTGAAATATGGGGCTATCAATCGGATCGTTTCACCGGAAGTGCTGCGGGAAGAAGCTCTTCGATTCGCAAACCGGATCGCCAAGATGCCGCCGCTTTCCCTTCGGTTGATCAAAGACTCGGTGAATAAGGCAGTCGATTATTCACTGTATGAAGGAATGCAGTACGAGCGTAAGAACTTCTATTTACTATTTTCTTCGGAAGATCAAAAAGAAGGCATGAACGCCTTCATTGAAAAGAGAAAACCGAATTACAAAGGGAAATGATGGAGGTGCGGCTTCGTGTTTGAAACGATTACGTATGAGATAAAAGACGGTGTAGCATGGCTTACGATGAACCGGCCAGACAAATTAAACGCATTTATCGCCCAGATGAACCGTGAGATCAAAGATGCCATTCGATCTGCTTCTCAGGACGAGACAGTGCGCTGTATTGTTCTGACAGGTGAGGGCCGTGCCTTTTGTTCTGGACAGGATCTTTCGGAAGTGACGGAAGACATGGACTTGGGACAAGTATTACGGGATCATTACGGGCCTATGATACTTCAAATCGAAAAATGTGAAAAGCCGATCATCGCGGCAATCAATGGTGTAGCGGCGGGGGCTGGCTTCAGTCTGGCTCTAGCATCCGATTTCCGCCTCATTTCAGAACGTGCCAGCTTAGTGAACGCATTCATCCATGTTGGATTGATTCCGGATTCGGGGAATTTGTTTTATTTAACACAATTGGTCGGACCGGCAAAAGCTGCCGAACTTTCAATCCTTGGAGAGAAAGTGACGGCCGACCAAGCGGTTGAGTGGGGCTTGGCCAACCGCAAGATTGCGGAAGATGCGTGGGAAGAGGAAGTTACTGCCTTTGCAGCACGCATTGCGGCGTTGCCAACGAAGACAATCGGTTTGATCAAACGCGGACTGAAAGACGCAGCGGCACTTCCCTTTGAAACTTTCTTGGAAAGGGAAGCGGAAGGCCAGCGCATCGCAGGCCTGACAGAAGATCACCGCGAAGGCGTCACCGCATTTTTGGAAAAACGGAAACCTGTATATAAAGGAAAATAAGAGGAGGATCTATTCATGACTAAAACACAAGAAACAGCAGTTGAAACTCAATCCATGAAGCGCGACTACTACAAGCTTTTCATCAACGGCGAACAAGTCGATGCGAGCAACGGTGCCCGCACGAAAGTCGTTAACCCTGCCACAGGGGAAGTTTTTGCTGAAGTAGCCAAAGCGACGCAAGAGGATGCTCAACGTGCTGTTGAAGCAGCTAGAGCAGCATTTGACAATGGGAAATGGAAACGTACTCCTACAGGACGCCGTGCCCGCGTTTTGAACAAAATTGCGGCGATCATGCGCAGCCGTTTCAACGAACTCGTTGAATTGGAAGTTCTGAACACAGGTAAATCAATCGGTGCTGCCCAAGCACAGGTCAACCAAGCGGTAGAAGACTTCGAATTCTACGCAGGCGCGATTGTTGCTCACCGTGGTTCTGTCAATAACGTCCCTGGACAATTCCACAACTACACGGAAAAAGAGCCGATTGGCGTTGCTGCGCAAATCATCCCTTGGAACTATCCATTGATGATGGCTGCTTGGAAAATAGCGCCGGCAATCGCTGCGGGCTGTTCCGTTATCATTAAGCCAGCATCTTTGACTCCATTGACAGCGATCATCCTAGGGGAAATCTGTCATGAAGCAGGTGTTCCAGAAGGTGTCGTCAACATCCTTCCAGGTTCTGGTTCTGAAATTGGAAACTTCCTAGTCGAACACGAACTAGTCAACAAAGTGGCATTCACAGGATCAACTCCAATCGGTAAAGATATCATGGCGCGCGCTTCCAGCACTTTGAAACGTGTAACACTCGAACTTGGCGGTAAATCACCGAACCTCGTATTCGAAGATGCAGATATCGATGCAGCAGTAGACGGTTCTATCTACGGTATCTTCAACAACACGGGACAATCTTGTGAAGCAAGGTCACGTCTGTACATCCACGAAAGCATTTATGATGAGTTCATGGAGAAATTCATTGAGAAAACGAACCGAATCGTTCTGGGCGATCCATTCAGCCAAGAGACGCATGTTGGCGCGGTGATCGACCAAGGTCAATTGGACACAGTGAAATATTATGTTCAATCCGCAATCGATGAAGGTGCTGAAATCTTGGCGGGCGGAAAACAACTACACCCAGAAGGCTTCGAAAACGGCTTCTGGTATGCGCCGACTATCATCGGTAATGTCACACAAGACATGAAGGTCGTTCAAGAAGAAATCTTCGGACCAGTTGTTGTCGTTTCGAAATTCTCTGATGAGAAGGAAGCGATCAAATTGGCGAACGACACAGAATTCGGTCTTGGCTCTGCGATCTGGTCGAAAGACGGAGCGAGATGTACTCGTGTGGCGAATCAGATTGAAGCAGGAATCGTCATGGTCAACTGCCCATTCTCCGCATTCCCTGGAACACCATTCGGCGGATACAAACAATCCGGTTTCGGCCGCGAGCTAGCAATTGAAACATTGGACCTTTATTCAGAAACGAAGAGCATTATGTCTTACTTCGGTGCACGTCCACTGAATCCGTTTGGACTATAAAATGGGCAATGAGGAACAGGGGCCAGTCGGCCACCTGTTCCTTGCTCATTCAACACATAGGGGGAAAACTGATGATCAAGAATATTGTAGTTGTCGGATCCGGCGTCATGGGCAGAGGAATCGCCTATGTTGGAGCGACAGGCGGATACTCCGTCACCATCGTTGATATCAATCAAGACGCTCTGCAAAACGCGGAAAAAGAAATCGACCTGATTTTTGACAAAGGGCTGGAGCGAGGCAAAATTACAAATGAAGCGGCTGAGCAGGCGCGCGAAAATCTGTACTATGCAACGGATCTGGCGGAAGCCGCCAAATCAGCGGACCTTGTTATTGAAGCGGTTCCTGAAATTGCGAATATTAAAAAAGGTGTATTTGAAACGATCGAAGAACATGCTCCGGCACATTGCTATTTCGCAACAAACACATCGACGATGAGCCCGACGGAAATCGCATCGTATGCAAAACGTCCGGAAATGACGATTGCGATGCACTTCTTCAATCCTGTACATAAAATGCCGTTAGTCGAAATCATCCGTGGACTCGAAACAAGTGATGAAACTGCTGACGTAATCCGGCAGGTCGCTATCAATATGGGGAAAGAGACAGTTGTCATCAACGAGTTCCCGGGATTCGTTACAAGCCGGATCAGCGCTCTAGTTGGAAACGAAGCATTCTATATGCTGCAGGAAGGACTCGGAACTCCGGAAGAAATCGATAAGGCAATCAAATTAGGTTTGAATTACCCGATGGGACCTTTCGAGCTCGTCGACTTGGTCGGCCTCGATGCCCGTCTGAACAATCTGAGATACATGCATGAAAAACTGGGCGAAAAATATCGTCCGGCGCCGTTGCTCGAACAATATGTCAAAGCGGGACGCCTGGGCCGGAAAAGCGGCAAAGGGGTCTATGACTATACACAGAAGGAGAAGGGTGACAAATGAAGGAAGTCGTAATCGTTGATGCCGTCCGCACGCCGTTCGGCCGATATAAAGGTGCATTGAAGTCGGTAAGGCCCGATGATTTGGGCGCAGTCGTCATTAAAGCTTTATTGGAACGAAATCCGAAATTACCGCCTGAGCAAATTGAAGAAGTCGTCTTCGGAAACGCCAATCAGGCAGGAGAAGATAACCGGAACGTCGCGAGAATGTCTGCATTGCTCGCGGGGCTTCCAATCGAAGTCGGCGGCACGACAGTGAACCGTCTATGCGGTTCGGGCCTTGATGCAGTCATGTACGCTGCAAGAGCAATCATGGCAAATGAAGGGGACATCTATATCGCGGGTGGAACAGAAAGCATGACGCGCGCTCCATTCGTCATGGGAAAACCAGAAGTGGATTACCCACGTGGCGATATGAAAATGTTTGACACGACTATCGGCTGGCGTTTCACAAACAAAAAGCTAGAAGCGATGTACGGCTCCGACACGATGCCGAAAACGGCTGAAAATGTAGCGGAACGTTTCAATATCACACGCGAAGAGCAAGATGCGTTCGCTTTGGAAAGCCAGCGACGCGCAAAAAAAGCGATGGAAGAGAATGCATTCAAAGATGAAATCGTCCCTGTCGTCTACAAAGACCGGAAAGGAAATGAAATTGTCGTCGATACCGATGAACATCCACGTCCGGAAACGACACCAGAAGCTTTAGGCAAACTGCGTCCAATCTTCGAAGGCGGCACGGTAACTGCCGGTAATGCTTCCGGAGTGAATGATGGTGCTGCGGCCCTACTCGTCATGAGTGCAGAAAAAGCGAAAGAGCTAGGTTTGAAACCGTTAGCAAAATACGTAGTCGGTGCAACAGCTGGACTGGAGCCAGCTGTCATGGGTCTAGGCCCAATCTACGCATCCCAAAAAGCAATGCAGCGCGCTGGTTTGACAGTAGACGATATCGGCCTAGTCGAACTGAACGAAGCCTTCGCTTCCCAATCATTGGAGTGTATTCGCCAACTGGAATTGGATACGGAAAAAGTCAATGTCAACGGCGGAGCAATCGCATTCGGCCATCCACTCGGTGCAAGTGGTGCGCGTATTTTGACTACTCTTATCTATGAAATGAATAAGCGTGATACCCAATACGGTCTGGCAACGATGTGTATCGGCGTCGGCCAAGGTATTGCTACGATCGTAGAAAAAGCATAAAAATGAGTGAATGGAAAGGGACTGTCTCATAAGTCGCTTGCCCAAGTATATTACCGCAAAAAGCAAGGGCGGCGGGAGACTCCTGCGGGAAAGCCGGCCGGCAAGACCCCGCACGGCTGCAAGCCGCAGGAGGCTTGGCGGCTGGCCCGCGGAAAGCGACCAGAGCCCTTGCTTTTTGATTGTTCAACGGTAAGGTTGGCTTTTTAAGATAGCCCTTTCTTTCAACAAGGAGTGGGAACAACATGGAACCTATTTTATATGAAAAGAAAGACAATATCGCTTATGTAACGATCAATCGCGAAGAAGCGCTAAACTGCTTTAACTATGAGGCGCTTCAAAAATTACAGGAAGTAACCGATTCCATCGCTTTGGATCCGGAAGTCCGTGTTGTCATTTTCACAGGTGCCGGGGAGAAGGCTTTCAGTGCGGGAGCCGACTTGAAAGAGCGGAAAACTTTGAATGATACTGAAGTAAGACGGAACGTAAAAGCAATTCGCAATGCCTTCAACAGTATTGCCGAACTACCACAGCCAACGATTGCGGCGGTTAATGGATATGCACTTGGCGGCGGGTTCGAACTCATGGTGGCTTGCGACTTCCCGATTGCCGTGAAAGAAGCGACACTTGGTTTAACGGAAACAAGCTGGGCGATCATCCCGGGAGCGGGCGGTACACAGCGCTTGCCACGCCTGATTGGTGAGATGAAAGCGAAGGAATTGATCTTCACGGCGAAACGGTTGACGGCAGAGGAAGCATATGACATCGGCCTCCTCCTGCAAGTGGTGGAGAAAGAAAATCTGATTTCCAGCTGTGTGCAATTAGCCGAAAACATTTTGAAAAACGGACCGGTTGCCATCAAACAAGCAAAATATGCAATTAATGAAGGTATGAATACCGACTTGCGGACGGGTCTTGCAATCGAGTCAAAAGCATACGAATTGACTATCCCGACAGAAGATCGGATGGAAGCTCTTCACGCCTTCAGTGAAAAGAGAAAGCCCGTATTCTCAGGCAAATAATCTTGTCTGCCACTCTCCCTCATTGCTATAATGGAAAGGAGAATACGGAGAATAACAGATGAAAGCGTGGTTAGTTCCATTTCAAATACACAATCAATGATTTTCACGATATTTGGTGATTACATTCGTCATTATGGAAACAAAATATGGATTGGCAGTTTAATCAGGCTGATGAAGGAATTCGGTCACAATGAGCAATCTGTGCGGGTCGCTGTTTCACGTATGATGAAATTGGGATGGTTCAATACCGAAAGGCAAGGGAAAAAGAGCTACTATTATCTGACCCCTCGGGGTGTGTCCCGGATGGATGAAGCGGCGTCGCGTATCTTTAAACTGGATCCACATGCGTGGGACGGGAAATGGCGGATGCTCATGTATACGATTCCGGAAGAGAAGCGACAAATCCGGGATGAACTCCGGAAGGAATTGCTATGGAGTGGATTCGGCAGCTTCTCCAATGGGTGCTGGATTTCTCCGAACAACCTGGAAAAAGAAGTGAATCTCTTAATTGAGAAGTATGAGATCAGTGAGTATGTTGATTTCTTTATTTCAGAACATCGAGGTCCGCAAACAGACCGATCCCTTGTGGAGAGGAGCTGGCCGTTGGAAGAGATTGAGGAAAAGTACGAAGAGTTCATCTCCACGTACAGTAAGAAATATATCATCTCCAACAGCCAAATGGAGAGCGGCCAGATGACAGATGCTCAATGTTTCGTGGAAAGGACGAATCTTGTCCACGAATATCGGAAATTTCTATTTACGGACCCGGGCCTTCCGAAAGAACTTCTTCCCGATATGTGGAATGGGAACCACGCGGCACTTTTATTTGCTCAATATTATAAACTGCTTGCCCAACCCGCAAGCCGTTTTTTCGAAGAGGTTTTTCGAAAAGACAATGATTTGAGCCATAAAGATGAATCCTACGATGCAATCGATCATCCGATGATTATCCGATAGGATGGCCGGCGAGACGACGCCCGGCTGGAGTAACCTCCAATGCTTTCGGGACTGTCGCATCTGTAAAGTGGAGATGAAAAAACCGGGAGCTTTTGTGCAGCTGCCGGTTTTTTTGTTAAGCTTGTTCGGTTTCGTCTTTCAGGATTTCATTAAAATCATATCCTTTTTGGACGTATGTGTCGATGGAAAGCTGGATCAGGTCCAAGTCTTCTTGCGTCAGTTCACGGACGACCTTACCAGGAGAACCGACAACCAATGAGCGGGGCGGGATGACTTTTCCGGATGGGATAAGGGTATTCGCTCCGATAATACATTCTTCGCCAATTTCTGCATTGTCGAGAATGGTGGTTCCCATCCCAATAATAGAGCGCTTTCTAATTGTGCACCCATGCAGGATGACGTTGTGGCCGACCGTCACTTCGTCTTCGACTAAGACAGGAGCTCCTTCATATAAATGGATGGTGGAGTTGTCCTGGATGCTGCATCGTTTCCCAATCGTAATGGAGCCTTCATCTCCACGTAATACCGCATTGAACCAGATGGTGGACTCTTCGTCGATGGTCACGTCCCCGATCAGATAGGCACCCGGGGCGACGAATACCGATGGATGTACATCCGCTTTTTTGCCGTTGTATGGAATAATCATCACTATTACCTCCGTTTGCTGGAAAAGCATTCTATCATTCTATTTTAACACAAATTACTTAATCTATAGAGGGGAGAGCTTGCCGTATGAATGAACTCTGTACAGTATTATCAATCCGATACCCAATCCTTCAAGGAGGAATGGGGAATATTAGTAGTACGAAGTTGGCAATCGCTGTTTCGGAAGCTGGAGGACTCGGGACGATCGGTTGCGGAACATCGGAAGTCGAGGAAGTCGAAGAAAAGATCATTGAAATCAAAAAGGGCACATCCAAAAGTTTTGCGGTCAATATCGCCATCGGTGTAACACCACATACCGACGAACTGATCGACTTGGTCATTAAACATAAAGTGCCTGTCGTATCGCTGTCGGCCGGTAACCCAGCACCCTACATACCGCGTCTTCATGAAAACGGGATCAAAGCCATTGCTATCGTAGCAGCAGTTAAACATGCGCAAAAAGCGGAGCAGGCGGGAGCGGATGTGTTGGTGGCGGAAGGATTTGAAGCGGCGGGTATCAATTCAAACTTGGAGTTGACCACATTTACGTTGATTCCACAAATTGCGGCGAGCGTGAATATTCCAGTCGCGGCAGCAGGAGGAATCGGAGATGGAAAAGGATTGGCCGCTGCGCTTGCTTTAGGTGCATCCGGAGTGCAAATGGGCACTCGTTTCATCGCAACTCAGGAAATGCCGGTCCATGATGTCTATAAGCAACGGCTGATCGATGCTTCGGACACGGAGACGATGATCATCGGCCGTAACGTCGGGCGGGTCCGCCGCGTATTGAAAAACGATTACGCGGAAGAGCTGTTCAAACGGGAACGGGAAGGTTTGACATTGGAACAATTCAATGAGCTGACGACAGAGAAGCAACATATCCAAGGGGCCATCGACGGTGATATGAAACAAGGCTTCATCAATGGCGGACAAGTGTCCGGGCTCATTTCGGATATCCCGACCGTCAAAGAACTGCTGGACGGAATGATCCGTGATGCCCAAGATACGCTGAGCCGTTCCCTTGATGGAATCAAGAGTATATAGGATGATGGGGCCAACTAGATTCAGCCAACGTACTGAAGGGGGGAAGAGACATGTTGCAGAAATTAGAAGAGATTAAAAACAATCTGCCTTATTTTCAACAAACCTATCCAGAAGATACATGCATGATCTTATGTGATAAGGACACGATCATCGGATACTTGCCTGGAGAGAGGGTCGACTTGAAATTAAAAGTCGGTGAAAAGATGGAAAAGTATAAGGGAGCTGCCACTTATAAAGTGTTGCAGAGCGGAAAACAGCTTCGGGAGGAAGTCCCCGCCAATTTCCTGGGGATACCTTATATTTCATCATGCATCCCACTATATGAAAATGGACAATTGATAGGCGCCTTGGCGGCAGTCACCTCAAACGAAAAAATTGAGAACTTGCGGAAAAGCGCGGATGAACTAAGCAAAGTGATCGAACAAATGACAGTATTTTCGGAAGAAATTACGAAAGCGACAGACACTTCCGCCTCTCGGTTGCAAGAGCTGTCCCAGCAATCTGAAACGATGAAAGATAATATGAAAAACATCGAACGGATCATTGGGCATGTGAAAGGGATTGCTCAAAAGTCGAATATCCTTGGGTTAAACGCAGCTATTGAAGCCGCTCGATCCGGAGAAAGCGGGAAAGGATTCGCTGTCGTGGCTGATGAAATCCGAAAGATGGCGGCCAATAGCAATACCGCCGCAGAGGACATTCAAAAGCAACTGGAGCTCACGGAACAAGATATCCTGAATATCAATAACTCCGTCCAAGATGTGGCTGCGCAAACGGAGGAATATTCGGCAAGTATCCAGGAATTCCATTCGATGCTGGAACAAGTCTCGGCTACGGCCAGTTTGCTAAGCGATCAGGGGAAAGTGTAAGCAGTAAATTAGGATTCTTTCGATTCTCCCTATAAAATAGGTATATAGTTAGTATGGGGAGATGAATATCTTGAGCATTTACAACTACTTGGTACGGAAGCCGAATGGGGAAATCCTATCGATGGAAACGTACCGGGGAAAAGCGATCTTGATTGTCAATACGGCCAGTCAGTGCCGATTTACGTATCAGTTTGAAGAGCTTCAGAAAATGTACAATCAGTACAAAGAGCAAAATTTTGTCGTATTGGGATTTCCTTGTGATCAATTCGGCCAGCAGAATCCGGAAAACGGGGAAGAATCCGTTCAATTTTGCCAATTGAACTATGGGGTCAACTTTCCGGTCTTCGATCTTGTACAGGTGAACGGGGAGGGGATGGATCCGCTCTTCTCCTATTTGAAACATGAAGTGCCATTTCGGGAACTGGACGAATCGGTGATGACGGAAAAAATGCTGAAGATGAGATTGCAGGAAGAATATCCTGATTATTTAATCGGCAGGAACATTCGTTGGAACTTTACGAAATTCCTAGTGGATGCGAATGGAAAAGTCATCAAACGGTTCGAGCCGACCGATTCTGCGTTGGATATCGAGGAGGAAATCGAACGAGTTCTGCCTCAAGCTGCTCTGTCATAAGGCGAGCAGGCAATAGACGAAGAAAGGGCTATCCGCGACGACAGCAGATAGCCCTTTTTCAATCTTCGTCTTTTATATCGAGATCAGGCGGAAGCGGTTCGCTCCAATAATCCTCAATCAGTTGTTTTGCCGTTTCCAACTGCTCGAAATAGAGGCTGAATTGGGCTTGATTGACTAGGAACTGATCGCCGTCGTGCACTGCACGGATACGGCCGTCCAAAATATACTTTTCCACTTGTTCGACGGGCATGCCCAAGTATTCGGCAGTTTCCTCGATAGTTCTATACATAGAAATCGACTCCTCGATAGAGTGGATTTTAGATTAGTTTTTCCAGCTTTAACCGTTTATTGAGCGCCAGCATGAGGGGGATGCCCACTGCCATGACGACGAATTCCCCAACCGCGACGAACAGCCACGTGAGAAGGAAAGGGAAGCCTAGTACTAAATTCAATTCGAACGCGATGATGCACATCGTGAAGGTGAAGACCAATGTGTTGACGATCATCCGCTTGAACGGGCTGGCTATGAAACGGCCGGCCAGAATGGTGATGCCCAAAGAGAGGATAGAATGACCGACGCCGAACACCAAGTCGATCGGCCCCAAGTCGGAAAACAGCATATTCGCGACAAAGACCCCGAGCACCACGCCGTAGATGTATTTCTTGTTAAACACGACGAGGTGGTTGAATATCTCAGAAACCCGGAATTGGACATTCGTAAATCCAAACGGCGCTACCAAAAACGTGACAGCGACATACAACGCAGCGATAATTCCGCTCGTTGCCAAGGTTTTGACTTTCATTATTCTGTTCCTCCTAGTTTTTTTACGTGGGATGGTTTCGAACCACGGGCAAAAAAGCCTGCCTTTTAATGTAGCATAGTTTTACGGTTACGTACATGCTTTTAGAGGATTATATCATTATTACTCATTGGGCCCATACAATCGTTTGGCCGGATTGCCTGAATCGCCAAGTTGGACACGCTTGTTCAGTGTATTTTTCCAGTTGGTCGCGAGCCATTCGCATGCGGCTAGCGCGGCAGCCTGTTCTATGTCTTCTTTATTAACGTGCATGACGTGATTGCAATTGGCGATTGTCCATTCCGGAGCGGGCCGGCTGACTAATGTCAATGTCTGTCCGGCGTGGATAAACCCTTCTTGAAGCACGCGGAAATACCAGCCGGTTTTACCGGAGTTTTGGATAAGCAAGGAAAGATCCTTTCGTTTAAACCGCCGTGCAGGTTTCCAGCAAGGCTGCCTCGGTTGTGAGACTTGAATCAACGCACCTCCGATTTCATATGTGTCCCCTATGCAAACATCCCGTTCCAGCATGTTTAACAAGGATAGATTTTCACCCATCCCGCCCGCCTGCATCGCCGTCAAGCCATATTCCTGATGAAAAAAGGAATAGTGTTCAACTGGATAGGCAAATACCGCTTTCTCGGGTCCTCCATGATTTTTCAGATCTGCTTGGCCGTCTCCCTCCAAGTTTGTTCGACCGACCCAGATTTCACCTGAAATCGCTTCTTTGAAAATCCCGCTTTTCCATTCCCGTTCCATTGGCGATGCCGCCTCTTTTTCTCCAACCGTTTTCGGTTTGCCTGTAAATATCTGTTGTACTAGAAAATTCAAAGCCGTTCCCCTCTTTCTAATCTTCTACAAACAGTATATAGTAACGGTAAACTAATTCGTAATAAAGCAAGCCTGCCGTTCATAGCAAGGGGTGGCTTTGCGCAATGGAGGAGAATTTGAATGGAAAAGGATAAGACAGTCGCTTGGACGGAACTTCATCTCGAACAATGGAAGCTTCATATCGCTGCTACGCCAAAAGGGCTTTGCTATGTCGGGTCCCCCGGGGCACCATTTGAGGAGCTGGCGGAATGGGTTAGCAAACGGCTTCCTGATTATGAAGTGGTGGAGGATGAAAAAACACTGGAACACTATGCAAGGGAATTGAAGGAGTATTTAGAGGGGCGGCGCAAAGACTTTTCGATGGCAGTTGATTTGCACGGGACTGCTTTCCAACAATCGGTTTGGGAGGCGTTGCTGGGGATTCCGTTTGGCGAAACCGTCACCTATTCCAAAATGGCAGAACGACTCCAAAAACCGAGCGCCGTCCGGGCGGTTGCTTCGGCAATTGGAGCCAATCCAGTCATGATCGCCGTGCCATGCCACCGGGTCATCGCAAAAAATGGGAAGCTCGCTGGTTTTCGAGGCGGCTTGGAAATGAAGGAAAAATTGCTTTTATTAGAAAGTTGAGCTTTTTATGCGCTATTGTGTTCTGTTTTGTATATGATAAGAGCGGCATCGTTGGAATGCACTATGAACCAAAGGAGTATGCATTATGACTATTAACGTAAAAGCCATTATCGGAAGCACGAGTTCCACGTCCCATAACTTGAAAGTGGTCGAGTTTATGAGAAAACGGTATTCGGAACAATTACAGATCACGCCGGTCTTCATCAACGATCTCGAAACGTTTTCCATCGATATTGAAAATGAAGCACCCCCTGCAGTGCAGGGGTTCAAGGAGGATGTAAAAGACTCGGATGCTGTGTTAATTGCGGTTCCTGAATACAATTACTCCATCCCAGGCGCCTTGAAAAACGCGATTGATTGGTGTTCGCGGGGAGATTTGGTACTGCAAGGGAAACCGACCTTTTTAATTGGAGCTTCCATAGGAGCATTGGGGACCGTCCGTGCGCAGCTTCACTTGAAAGAAATTCTAACCAACCCGATGCTTGCCCCGGTCATCTTACCGGGCAATGACGTGTTCATCGGTACTGTGCAAAATAAGTTGGATGCAGAGGGCGATATCACGGATCAGGCGACCATTGATTTTCTTGATAAGGTTGTACAGAACTTTGTCGAGTTTTATAAGAAGAACAGGGCAGGAGCATAAGGAAGGAAAACAGATCACACCGGACCGAGACGTTCGATGAGATCTGTTTTTTCATATTTTCTAGGTTTTCTTGCACCCGGCCGACGTTTGCTTGCAAGAATGGGTAAGTTGCTTGCACTGGACTTTGGTTTCATTGCGTGCACCGCTTGTTTGCTTGCAACTCAAGCTTATCCGCCAGTTAAGCATAGGAATGCAAGCCGGCGATAACGAGGTTTACAAATACTTGATTGAACACAATAAGGCCAAAACCGATAATGGACATCCAGGCGGTTCGTGTTCTTTCCCATCCTGAAGATAACCGTAAATGCAGGAAGCCCGCATAGAACAACCATGTGATGCGTGCCCACACTTCCTTCGGATCCCATCCCCAGAAACGCCCCCATGCAATATGTGCCCAAATCATCGCGAAAAGTAAGCCGCCTAATGAGAATAAGGGGAAGCCGACAATTACAGAGCGATACGAGATTTCATCCATAATGGTGGGACTTACTTTCTTGGTGAGCGGCTTCAATAATTGGAGAATCCGTTTTCGCGTCGCCATCCGGGTTATCCAATATAACACGGTGCCTACAAGGAATGCCCAAAGAATCGTATTGCTCTTTTGGGCATCAATTGAATTTGTCACCTTGATAACCCCGACGGATTCCTCCCGATCTACCAACACAGCTCCTTCATTCACGAGAATCGCTGGAAGGATATATGTGACTTTCTCTAGGATTTGCTCCTTGTTCTCAAACCGTATGACTTTCTCCTCCGTCATGCTGGAAGAGATGGCAAGCGGAAATGGTACAAATAAAAGTCGGCGAGCGTATTAAAAATATAAAAATTGAGGATGTTTACTATATAGAAACATCCGCCATACCGCATAGATTGACCTTGTATGAACGGCATGGGTATTATGAATTCTACGGTAAACTGATAGATTTTGAAGCACTGGGCGAGCCCTTCTATCGAAGTCATAAAAGCTTTCTGATCAATTTATGCCATGTGAAAGAACTGAATAAAAAAGAACGGACTGTCACCATGGCAAATGGGGATAGATGTCTGATTTCATTTCGTGCATTTCGTGAATTGGGACGCAGGCTATCTCATAAGGATAATTAGCAATAGGCGGACAAGTTATTGCGTGAGGGGGAAAAATCAAAAATTATAGAAGAAATTGGGGTGTATTCAAAATGAGGAAGAGTTCAAGAAAGGTATTGAAAGCATAGATGGTGTTAAGTTGGGGATAATCAAACACTAAAAAGGGACAGGATATGCATGACATTAGAAATTGCTATTTTTTTATCAATGAATGGAAAAGCAAAGGAAGCAATTGACTTTTATATACGTAATTTAAACGCCGAAAAGTTAATGATTGTTACGTATGAAGATATGGCTAAAAGAGATAATTCAATTGAACTCACTAGCGAAAATAAAAATCATATTACTCATTCCGTATTGCAAATCGGAAAAACGAAGCTAATGATAGCAGAAGATACAATGGACCTAAGTGAAAGTTATAAGGTTGGAAATAATACGTCCCTTTGCTTACAAAGCGCCAACTTAGAAGAAATACAACGATTTTATAGTAATTTAATTTCTGATGAGAGAGTAAAAATAATCACTCCATTAGAAAGAAATGTTTTTAGTGAAGCCTATGGTATTATAGAAGATCCTTTTGGGATACTAATTCAATTAATGTATGATCAACGATTAAAGAAATAGGGTACTACCTTGTCCTATTAAATGGGCGCTTTAAAGGAAGTACTAAAAATGATCCAACTTTTTTATAATAAGATAATTCAATAGATTAAAGGTTTGTTTTGATCATATTTTTTTCAAAACAAGCCTTTTTTGATTCATTTATCAAGAGTATTAGCATCAATTTAATTAATTTTTATTTTAGAGCAACAACCGGAAAAGTAGATGAGATGATTACTTTTTCTAATAAAATCTTCATTTTACCGACCAACCTTCTTCCGAGCGGATGTTGGCTGCATCGACCGGGTGTTAGCGCACGCGGTCTTTATTCGGGGGATATACGTCAGTCCTGTCATCTAACACAATATTTCCATTTAATTTGTAAGATGGTTATTTGTACTTGTTAGAATTTTGTAAACTATCGTTGATATGATACCAATACATCGCTTAAAGCGATAGTCATACAAACAAAAGGAGAATTCCCTATGAGCCGTTACGAAAATGAGTTTACTCACCAGTTTGCGAGTCTGGAAAAGCAGATTGCGAACACTGAAAATCCCCTGCACCGAAAGATTTTGAAAAATTACCGCATGCACGGTCTTCTGGAAGTATCAGGCCGGTACAAGGAGTTGCTCGCGCCGGACATGACTGTCGAGCATCCGCATTATCGCATACACGAAGGCGGAAAGTCGATTATCCTAGACGGAATGGACCAGGTTGCAGATTTCTACCAGTCGCTGATCGATGCGAAAGCTACCGTCATGTGGGTAAGGGAACAGAACATTGCCGTTAACGACAACGGGTTTGCAGGCGAGGCAGTGTTCTGTCAGTTTGTACCTTCTACGATGCTTGGCGAGAGCGTGTTCGACTCGGTGGAAGCTGGGGACGACTCCGATGACATCTACCTGATCAAACGCACTTTGGCGTTCGTCTGGCTCTACAATGAGGAGGGCCTTCTGATCGGCGAGCACGTCTATGAGGACCATGCTTCCAAGGAGATCACAAAACCCGATCCAGCTGACATTATCACTCCTGAACGGGCTATCGAGTTACTCGCGCCGGAGATTGCAAAAGAGCTGCCTTGAGAGCGTCAGGTACCGAACATATTTGGCTAGGAGTTCTTCAAGAGAATTGTAGAGAATAAAAGCAAGGAAAAGGCATAACTGTCTAGAAATCAGGCGGCAAATTGAAGGAGGGGATATTGATGGGGAGTCTGGATGGTAAAGTGGCGATCATTACTGGCGGGTCGCGTGGAATGGGAGCGTCCCATGTGCGAAAATTTGTTAGTGAAGGTGCAAAAGTAGTCTTCACTGATATTCTGGTAGAAGAGGGAGAAGCATTGGCCAAGGAGCTAGGCGAAAATGCAAGATTCATTAAACAGGATGTGTCCAGTGCTACTGGATGGGATCAAGTTGTTGCTGAAGCCGAAGACAAATTCGGGCCAGTCAATATACTTGTAAACAATGCAGGTATCGCCATTAATAAGCTAATCGAAGAAATGACTGAAGAAGAATATCGAAAAGTAATAGATGTCAACCAAATATCAGTATTTCTAGGGATGAAAGCAGTTTACCCTTCAATGAAAAAAACAAAAGATGGATCCATTATAAACATCTCCTCGTTAGGTGGACTTGTTGGTCGAGAAAACCTGATAGCATACGGAGCTTCAAAGTTTGCGGTCAGAGGCATGACAAAAGTGGCGGCTATAGAATATGGACCTGACGGAATTCGAGTGAATTCTGTTCATCCTGGAATAATAGAAACCTCTATGACAGTCGCTGACGAAGGAACAAAAGCTATTGTCGAGGAAGCAGTAAAACAAATTCCATTGAGAAGAACTGCTAAACCAGAGGAAGTATCTGATCTTGTCCTATATCTTGCTTCTGATGGTTCTAAGTATTCCACTGGTTCGGAGTTTGTCATTGATGGTGGTCTGTTTGCTATATAAGGTTGGATTAATGGACACGTTGTTCGATAATGAAGAAGAGGTGTCACAATCTTGGCCCGGATATTTTATTTCGATAAATTTAGAGACAAGTATGGCACGGCAGTCCAGTTCCTCCAAGTGTGATTGAAGTATTAAGAGTAATTGTCCTCCAATAAACTAATGGTCAGATTATCGATAAAAGACTTCGGAATTTTTTTCGAAGTCCTTTTACAATTTTCTAGGTCTTTTCCCATAAATGAGGGGCTCTATCTAGTTTGCAACAATCTTGCGTTACATACATATTACATTCGTGTTGAATGCGGTTTGATTGCATCCAATCTGGAATTGCATGCACTTGGCCATCCTTTGCTTGCAAGAATGGAGAAGTTGCTTGCACTCACCGAAGGTTTGCTTGCGAAACAAGGCTTTTAGACTTATGCTTGGTGCGTGTCTCAAGTAAATATCCACAAGGAACCCCCCCTACTCAGGCAAGCTCCATCTGTGTTATGTTTTAGATAAAGATTGTGAGAGGGGGAGGGCGGTGTCTCAACGGATTTCTTTTGTGGCGGTGTTGCTCGGAGCGATGCTGTGGGGAACGACAGGAACGGCGCAGACGTTCATGCCGCAAACCGTGCATCCGCTGGCGGTCGGTGCGTCCCGGCTGGCGGTCGGCGGATTCACGTTATTGCTTGTCCTTTTGTTGATGCGGAAAATTCAACTCCGCCACTGGCCTTGGAAAGCGACCATCCTTTCGGCGTTGGCGATGGCTATTTTCCAGCTATGCTTTTTCACTTCCATCCGGCTGACAGGCGTGGCCATCGGAACGGTCGTGGCGATTGGCAGTGCACCGATGTTTTCTGGCGTTATTGAATGGCTGTTTCTGAAACGCCGCCCGACTAAAGTATGGGTTGCTGCGACATGCCTCGCGATTGTCGGGTGTGCCTTATTGTTTTCCAATAAAGAAGGGATGGTCGTCCATCCAATCGGCGTCTTGCTTTCCTTATGCGCGGGCCTTCTGTTTGCGCTTTATACGTTCTTTAATAAAGATGTACTGGAACAGGAGGAAGCGGTCGCTTCCGTCGCAGTCATCTTCTCCGTCAGTGCCGCCATGCTTCTCCCTTTTCTGTTCATTTTCGAAACGGAGGGGCTGCTGACAGGACGCGGGGTGGCGACAACGATTTACTTAGGTATCGCAGCGACAACAATTGCTTATATTCTTTTTTCGAAGGGACTTCAAAACATCCCATCTTCCTCGGCTGTCACGCTCTCACTTGCAGAACCGCTTACTGCCGCGGTATTAAGTGTATTGATCGTTGGCGAACGGCTTGATCTGTTTTCGTGGTTGGGCGTTTCGATGTTGCTTGGGGGGATTCTTGTTTTGACCTTGAGAGGACGCGCTGACCGGGGAACTTCCTGATCAGCGCGTTTTCAAGTTTCTTTTAAAAAGGCGGGCCGAAGAGGTGCAGCACGCCGGATGGTCCCGACAAGCAAGAGGAACGCAATATCCATGACGATCAAGAAGATGCCAAGCAAAAAGCTCACCGTCATCCAAGCATCCCCACTAGCATTCATAGAGAAGGAACTGAGCGCCAGCACGGCAAGATGGACGCCGATATGAAGCCTGAAAACGGTTTGCGTCCTGCCAACCAAGGATTTATTATCAAAATCTCCAACAACTTGAAGCAAAACAGTAAACAAATAATAAGCGACAATCGTTTTCAAGAAGAGCAGCACGTACGCATACAATCCCCACCATCCGAATAGCTGCTCCGACAAGTTGACGAATACCCCTGGCAGGGAAATGAAAATCCCGATCGCAGCCCAAATCCCCGCTTTTTTTGCGGGCGGATAGGCGTTGGACAGCTTTGTACAGGCGGTCGCGATCATGAGATAACCGAGCGGGTCCGCCAGCCAGTCAATTCCGATCTGCACGCGGAAAAAGATGAAGAGATAACCCCAGAATAAGGTTCGCATCGCTTGATTGGTCATGAAGCAGGCGCCTCCTCTTTCTTCTTCTCCTTGATGATTTCATTGACTTGTTCCTGTGTGAGATGGTGAAAAGGTGCAAAACTGCTGTACATGCCGCCGTGAAATTCTTCTCCGGAATGGGTCGTTCCGGAAATGGACAGCAGGGGCTCCATAGCGTCCGACATCCTTTTTCTGAACACGTATAGGCTGTCATCCACCTCCATCGTCATCGGCAATTTAAATTGGCGATAATCCGTTCCCGGCAATGAATCCCACTCGGTTATAAATCCGGGGAAGGATGCGCCTTGTACGACCTTGACGATGGTTTCTTCTCCGACATCGGGAATGACTTCGAATTTCTCGATGACTAGTGGTCCTGTCGCTTGGAACTCTTCCTCCATCCAATCCGAATTACTGCCCGATGACATATGACGCAGCGCATCTGGTGTCTCCTCGGGCGCTTGCAAAATAATCGCCCCAATCGGCGCCTCCATTTCGCCGCCGGTGGAGAACCAAACTTTCATTGTTGTGAATGAAAAGGTTCCATCCTTCATCAAAGGCTCCAGCACATGAGAGCGAAGTTCCACTTCCATTTTACGCAGTACGTGATGCGTAAACGTTTGCACGTTCAAATCGGACCGGTCCCGTTCGTAGGAAGAGTGCGTTCCGCTTGCAAACGTCTCAACGCCTTCGATGCGGACGGCGGATGCCGAGCTCCTGTCGTCCTTGTTGGTCAGATAATAAAAGGTGAGGATGGGTGTTTCCTCCGTCGTATCGACTTTTGTGTATTGTTTTAGAAAGATCGGTTCATCCAACTTTTGGGAGTGGGCGTAAAGAGAATTAGCAATCCAACTTAAGCCGATGAGACCGAGGGCAATCCAAAAAAACGAAGACCTCATCTGGTATTCTCCTTTCATTTCCCCAAATTATCTCAATTCCTTCCAGTATAGCATTCTGTGTATTATTCTCAAAATATGTCTGAAGATGTGCAAATGTCCTTCTTAAGAATTTCTTCATAATTGCGATGGGGGAAAGTTAAGATTTGGCGACTACAATTGGTATCATAAGAGAAAAGAGAGGTGCGCAAGGATGGCAACATTCACAGTACTCGTGGCGGATGACGATCAGGACATCCGCGACGGCATCGAGATCTACTTAAAAAATGAAGGCTATCTAGTATTGAAAGCGGCGGATGGGAAAGAGGCGTTGGAATTGCTGGCATCCCAAGAGGTCCATCTGCTCATTCTCGATATTATGATGCCGAATATGGACGGAATTACGGCGACATTCAAAATCCGGGAGGCGCGCAATATCCCGATTATCATGCTGAGTGCCAAGGCGGAGGATTCCGATAAGATTCACGGCTTGTCGGTAGGGGCGGATGATTATGTGACGAAGCCGTTCCATCCGATGGAGCTGATGGCACGGGTCAAGTCGCAATTGCGGCGCTATGTCCAGCTGGGTACATATGATGGGCAGCGGAAGATTGAAATCGACGGGCTTGTATTGGATGAAGAGTCGAAGGAAATCACCGTAGATGGGAAACCGGTGAAGCTGACGCCGATCGAATATAAAATCACCGAATTGCTCATGAAGCACGCAGGTCGGGTCTTCTCCATCAATGAAATTTACGAGCGAGTTTGGAATGAAGAAGCATATAATGCGGAAAACATCGTGGCAGTCCATATACGGAAAATCCGGGAAAAAATCGAAGCGGATCCGAAAAATCCGAGATACGTGAAGGTGGTGTGGGGCATTGGTTACAAAATCGAAAAATGATTGGGCTCTGTTCTGGTCGCTTGTTGCGATTTTCATCGCCTTGCTCAGTATCGGCTACTGCTTTTCTCACATTATGGAGTTGGTCAGTGAGGGCGTCGAGCGTGCAAGCCGGATCATCGCCTACTTTACACGTCTTGTCAAAGGGAGTATTTGATGATGAAAAAACATAATGGCATGACCTTGTTGGTATGGTCAGCATGTGCTGCTGTTGTCCTGCTGACGCTATTGACCTATTTTCAGGAAGGCTCTCGATATATCGGGAAAAGTTATGTCGATCTGGATGATTTCCAAATGAAGATGGATGAATTTTATGAAAATCTAGGGGCGACAGTTCTCAATCCGATCAATATTGAAGCGGAAAAGAAGCGAATTACAGTTTCCAAAGCAGAAATCGAAGAGCATCGTAATCGGTACGGTACATTGAGTTATCAAATTGAGAATATCGAGATGCAATACGAGGAACGGATTGCCGATGCAGAAGCTGCCAAGAGTGAAAATCTGAAAGAGGCCTTGGTGAAGGAGCGGGATGCGAAAATTCGGGATATCCGCCAAAACTTTGAAGACGATTCCCATGTGGAAGCGAAAGTCCGCGCTGAGAAGGAGGTGGAGCTGGAGTCGTATTTGAGAGATTATATTAATAATCTGGAAAGTCGTCCGCCGTTTCCGGTTGCTTATGAATTGAAGGACATCGAAACGGGGGAAGTGTTCTCTTCGGGGAATATGAATGCCCCTGCTGCCTATCAAAAAGATTTCATTGAGGACAATGGATATCTCAGAGCGGAGGGCGTCCGAATGGATAATTGGAATCCGGTTTATTTCGGTGGAGAGCGAACCGAGGTGGTCCAGGAATATGCGGTCAATCCATTCAGGGACAGTGTTACGACGTCGACGTCGGAAACTAGGGCAGTGGACACACAACTGCAGGTGAAGCCCGCTGTCCGATTGTTCGAAGGGAAGGTGATCGTCCCGAAAAGTGCATTGGCAAAAGGCGACCTTGGAAGGGACGTACAGCATTTTAATCGGACGAAAACCGGAATGTATATTTTATGGGGACTTGGTGTGCTAGCTTTAATCGCGATCTTGACGTTTTTCCGCTTCAAAAAGGAATGGGTGACGGAGAGTCGTCTAATTGATCGATATAATGCGTGGAAGATCGACTTCCGAGCGGCACTATTATTGTTCTGCGGATTTTGGGCGTATGCTGTGCTTGAAATGCTTCCAGGGCGATATTCTTGGTTCTTTTTTCAGCCGAGTATAGAAAACACCATATCTTTAGGTGGTCTAACCGCCTTTTGCGTTTTATTAATAGCAGCCATTGTTTTTCAGCTTGTTGCCTTTTGGGAGCAGGTGAAAGTGGAAGGGGCTTTTGAAAGGGAGCTGAAAAACAGTTATTCGGCAAAGTTTTTGAAGGCGTTGCAAGACATGTTTTTGAACCGGAGAATCGGGACGCAGATGTTTCTGCTGCTGATTGGATTTTTCTTGGCGGGGATTGGATTTGCCGGTGTACTGCTCCAGCCATTTTTGATAGTGATTTATGCCCCGCTTGCGTTGTTTGTCGGACTTCCTTTTATTTATATCTTTGTCCGGAGAACCGCTTATCTGAACCGGATTATGATTGCTACAGAAGCGATGGCGGAGGGGCGGCTCCAGAAGGAAATCGAGGTGGAAGGCAAATCTCCATTGGCCAAGCATGCCGCCAATTTGAACAACGTCCGGGAAGGCGTCCGGATTTCCATGAACGAGCAGGCGAAAAGCGAGCGGTTGAAAACGGAGCTTATCACGAATGTCAGCCATGACTTACGGACACCGCTCACCTCCATTATCACGTATACCGATCTGTTGAAGAATGAGGAGTTATCCATTGAGGAGCGAATGAAATATGTCGATATTCTTGATAAGAAATCCCAGCGTTTGAAAACGCTGATCGAGGATCTGTTCGATGTGTCCAAGATGGCGAGCGGCAATATGGAGTTGACGAAACAGCGGGTGGATTTAACGCAGTTATTACAACAGGCACTTGCGGAGCACGCTGCCGAAATCGAAGAGTCGGGTCTGGATTTCCGTCCGACCATGCCCGAGTCGCCATTAATTGCCTATGTCGATGGGCAACGGTGGTGGCGCGTGCTGGATAACTTGATTGTCAATGCGATCAAATACACATTGCCGGGCACCCGGGTGTATATTTCGCTCCGGCAAGTGGGAAGCCAATCCGAGTTCGTCGTGAAAAATGTGACGAAATACGAGCTGGGTGAAAATGTGGACGAATTATTCGAGCGTTTCAAACGGGCGGACACCTCCCGCCATACGGATGGTTCGGGCCTCGGTCTTGCCATCGCACAATCCATTGTCGATCTGCATGATGGGACAATGAAAATCGAGGTTGACGGGGATTTGTTCAAAGTGACTGTAACGGTTCCCGCGCTGCCGCTGTAAGTTTAGATGGTACGCGTTTGCCGTTTGGATAGGCAAACGCGTTTTTTATTTAAAATAAAATAGGTATGCTCCGATGAGCAGAATGCCGGCATCGGCCCACATATGAACAATCCAGGAGGGAAGGATGACGCCGCTTTTTTCATTCAGCAATTGAAAAATGATTCCGCCCGCCCAGAGTCCACCGATGGCAAGCGCCAGAAGTGGCGGGGTGAACCACGGGAGAAAAATGGCAATATGGTAAATAGCGAAAAAGAAGGAGGGCAAGAAAAGACGAGACCGCGATTGCCGTAACAGGTCCGGTAAAATCCCCCGGAAGAAAAATTCTTCAATAAAGGAGTTCCCTAACAAGATATAAAATGCTATAATGGGAAATATCAAACTATTCACACCAGAGTCTTCTAAATCGAGTCGCAAGGATTCGAGATCGATGTAAGGTTGTAGTAGGTTGAATGTCCCAATGATGATGGCAAGCATCCCGATTCCCGCCCCGCTGGAAATCAGGATGCTTTTTCGGTCAATTTTCCTGAACTGTAAAAAGGGAAGGCGCGTCGGCCGGAATAGGAAAAATGGGATGAGTAGGAAAAGAATAATTTTGGCGGCCGTTTTCCAACCGTAGGAAATTTGGAGCCCCTGCTCAATCCACAATAGGATGGCTATATTGGCAAAAGGCAATCCAAAAGCGGCTATTTTTTTCATTCGATGCACCTCCCAAGTTATGTTAAAGGACGATTAGGGATTATTTTTGTTTCAGATAATCTTTTTTCGAAAAAAAGGTTTAGGAATGAAGAAGATGGGGAATAGTAAACAATAGGAAAAGTATGTGAAAGGCGAAATCGATGGAGTTTAGTTGAATCGCCGTTCGAAAAGGAGGAATGTTGGATGATTACGAACAAAGATAAGTATCCGAACAAAGAGGACTATGAACCAAGAGGCGTTGTGCGTTCCGGAGAACTTCCGCTTTCGGATCCTTCTGACTCGAACGTTTCGGACGTATTCCGCAAAAATGAGTTGACGAAAACCGGTGCCAACAAGCCTTCCGCATTCAATGAAAATAAAAAAGAATCGGCCAAGGAAACGATACAGCCCAACCTGTCCGTAGAATTTGGAATGGAGCAGCCGTCATACACATTCAATAAAGACGTCCACAAAAAATGGAATGATTTGAATCCGAAAGAAAACCCAGTTAGGGAATAGAGAAAGCAGAAACGACCCCTGAGAAGGGGTCGTTTTTTATGGTCCCCAGTTGATTGGGTGACAGTCACCCGTGAATTCAGGGGCAATTCTGATTAGTGTCTGAATTGTATGGGTGCCTGTCACCAACGCCGTTTGCTTTTCTTCTTCGTTGACTTAGGATAAAGTTGTAATTAGAAAAGGGGGAAGATTCAAATGTCTACATTACAACAGTTGAGCTTTGCCAGAATGTACACGCTTAGCCAAGTCAAGCAATCGCCGGAAGCAGAATGGGATGTCCAGCCAGAGGGATTTAGCAACACAATCCGGTGGAATATCGGGCATATTTACGTCGTCATGGAGAACTTCATTTCAAAGGCGCTGCCTGGTTATGAAGTGGTGAATGCCGAATGGATGCCGCTTTTTGTTCCGGGTTCCAGCCCCACAAAATGGGAAACGGAAGCACCATCCAACGAGGAATTATGGAACGCCTTGAAAGAACAGGAGCAACGAGTGACTTCGGCGCTGGAAGGCAAGTTGAACGAACCGCTGCCAGAGCCAGTGCAGATTCGAGATCATAAGATGGAAACGGTCGATGCCCTCGTCCAATTTACAGTGTGGCATGAAGGTGTCCATGCCGGCGTTATCTCCGGGTTGAACCGTGTCGTATCCAAGTAAGCTTAGCGTGAAAGACTGTCTTGAAGGAATTTCGAGATGGTCTTTTTTTGTTTATGATTGAGGCTCAGATTTTGATTGTATTCGATAGGGAATTGCTTGCGTTTAAAGTCGGTTTCCTCGTGCTCGGACATGGTTTTCTAGCGTTCAACGTTCGTTAGCTTGCAAAAAGGATTTTAATCGGGTAATTGAATTTTCCAGGGAGGGTGAAGGAAGCTGCTAATTGGTACTCCTTGGTTTGGTGCTAAAGATCCGACTTGGGAATAAAATTGTGAACTTGACGGATAGATGTGCGGAAGTGACGGATATTCATTCAAAAGTGACGGATAAAACTACAAAAGTGAAGAATAAATCGCCAATAGTGACGATTATCCACCGATCCCACCGTACGATAAACAAAAAAAGCCGCCCTCAACGGACGACTTTTCAACGTGGTACGACTGATTCCTTTTCGAACCATTGGATCGTGTCGCGCAAACTGACGACGCTGCCGACGACGATGATGGCGGGGTGGGTGATGGCTGCCTCGGCAGCGATGCCTTCAATTGTTTCCAATGTCCCGGTCACGGTGCGTTGCTTTTCCAGCGTGCCCCATTCGATAAGGGCGACCGGGGTTGTCTCGTCTTTCCCGTGCTCGACCAGCTGGCTGCAAATATAGGATAGGTTTTGGACGCCCATATAGAAGACGAGCGTGTCAATCCCCGTCGCATAGGCTTTCCATTTCTCCTCGACAAAATTGCCTTCGTGCAAATGGCCGGTGATCATGGCAAAGGAAGAACTGTGTTCCCGATGCGTTACGGGAATGCCTGCGAACATCGGAGCCGCGATTCCTGCGGTGACTCCGGGGACGATTTCATACGAAATGCCAGCGTGCTTCAAGACTGCTGCCTCTTCGGCGACTCGTCCGAACACTGCCGGATCGCCGCCTTTCAAACGGGTGACGGTCAGCCCTTGGGACGCCTTTTCCACGAGCAAGTCATTGATTTCCTCTTGCCGCAATGTGTGGTGTTTCGGCAATTTTCCGCAATAAATGAGCTCTGCCTCGGGCTTCGCATGCTCCAGTAACTCCGCGTTCGCCAAACGGTCGTAAACGATGACATCCGCTTCTTGAATGCATTCCAATCCCCGGACTGTGATTAGTTTGACATGGCCGGGTCCTGCTCCGACGAGATAGACTTGTCCTGTTGCCATTTCGGTTCCCTCCCATCAAATGTTTTCCGTGCAATCGATATCGTGACATTGCCGTTTTTCTTCTTTTCTAGGAGCAATGTATCCGTACTAGCGGATAGTTTCGCTGCTGGCTCGCTGACGCCATAAGCCCCTGTGAATTTGAATACGGTCTCCGACGGGTTTTCAATCAGTACGGCGTTCAATTGGTCCGGTGCATACCAAGTGAACTCCCACCCGTATTTCTTACACACTTCCAACAGGCCTTCTTCATCTTTTTTCAGCTCAATCGTCGAAATGCCTTTGACGGATTGAAGGGACAGTTGCTGTTCCGCCAAAGTGGATACGATCACTTCTTCTATCTCTTCCGCAGAAGTGCCGCGGTTACAGCCGATTCCCAGATGAATCGTTTTCGGCCGATAGATGACCCAGTTTTTCGAGAGGGGACCTGTCGCTAAATGTTCAGGGATAATCCGGTCTGTAATGACCAGGGCCGCTTTAAATTCTCTCTTCAGTGCCTCTTCACAAGAGTCGACCACTTGAATGTGGGCGGGAATCGCGCGTTCATGTTTCCACCAATTCCGTTCCCCGGCTTCTTGGACAACGACGAGCGGTTCTTCATTCACAACGGAAGCGCTGGCCGTGACAATATGGGCATCATCCTCGATCGTCCAGCCGAAATCCCGTCCAAAAATATCAACTGGAATCGTCTTCTGCACATCGGATGCGGTCGTGATGACAGGGAGGGCGCCGAGTTTTTCGGCGACGAGATTGGTCAGATCATTTGCTCCGCCGACATGTCCAGAGAGGACGCTGATCGCAAATTGTCCGCGGTCATCGACACACACAACCGCCGGGTCGACCTTTTTATTTTTCATAATGGGCCCGATCATCCGTACCATCGCGCCCAAGGAAATGACGGAAACGATGCCGTCATATTTGGCGAACATGTCTGGCAATAACAGGCGGATCGAGCCGTCAAATAATGTGAATCCTTTTTCCTCTTCATCTCCGTACGCGAATTTCCTCATATAATACACATCGGCCGTTGGCATTTTCTCCTTCAGTTCCCGGATCAGCTGGACGCCGTGTTTCGTGATGGCGACGAGGACAACATTATCCATCGGCCGTCACTCCTTTGCGGAATCCGTGCGTGAAGGTTTTATCATACAGCTTCGATTCATAGCCGCCTTGTTCTACGAGTTTCGGATCGACCGCCGGGCTGATGATGACCATCGCCTGTTTGGTGATCCGATTGGCGCGCATGTCTTCGCCGACTTTGTCGAGTGTCGTCCGGAGAATTAATTCATCCGGCCAAGTCGCTTTATAGACGACGAGCACCGGAGCATCCTCCGCCCAGCCTGCTTCGTAGAATGATTTGACGACTTTCTTAATGAGCGTTGCACTGAGGAATAAAGAGACGGTGCAATGGTGCCGGGCCAAGTCCACGAGCTGTTCCTTTTCGGGAACTGGCGTCCGCCCCTCTGCACGGGTCAAGATGACCGTTTGCGTCAATTCCGGCACAGTGAGTTCAACACCTGCACGTGCTGCCGACGCGAAGACGGAACTGACACCCGGAATCACTTCATAGGAGATGCCGCGGTTGTACAGCCGGCTCATCTGCTCCAAAATTGCCCCATAAATCGCGGGGTCTCCCGTATGGATGCGGGCTACGCTTTTTCCTTCTTCGACGGCGCCCGCCATAATGTCAATCTGCTCTTCCAATGCCATGCCGGCACTTTTTAGTACAAGTGCACCCTCTTTCGTCTCGTCCATGAGCTTTTCATTGACGAGCGAGTCGGTGAACAAGACGACATCTGCGGTCTGTAACAGCTTCAAACCTTTCACCGTAATCAATTCCGGGTCTCCCGGGCCAGCGCCGACAAAATAGACTTTTGCTTCGATGTTCAAATGGATTCCCTCCTTATTTCCGGACGAGCATAAGCGATAGGTAGTTCAGTTCCGCCGTTTTTAATTCCCGTACATCGTACCAGACATTTTCTTCGCCGGACGTCACTTTTGTCGTGACGACGGCTTTATCGACCAAGTCCATTTCCTCCAATAAATCAATCATTTCGGGAAGCACTTTCGCCACTTTCAAAAAGGCGACTGCGTCATGATCCTCCAAAGCTTTCCGCATTTGCTCGCGGTCATCGGTCGCCGGGATGATGGCGAACCATTCATCGCCGTCCGCCAACGGCATCTTGAAGCGGGACGCGGCTGCGTTGACGGATGAAATGCCGGGGACGGAAATGCACTCCACATCTGGATACAGCTGTTCCATCCGTCGCATGAGGTGCATGAATGTGCTGTAGAGCATCGTGTCGCCTTCCGTCACGAAAGCCACGTCTTTTCCTTCTTTGACCTTTTCATAGACTTGGTTGGCCACATTCGTCCATTCTGTCTCCAAAATATCCTGTTCGCGGGTCATCGGAAAGACGAGGGGAAGCATTTCCTTTTCGGCCGGGTTGACGTAATGGTCGATGATTTGCTGGGCATAGCTTTTGCTGCCCCGGCGTGGTTTCGGGAATGCGACCACATCGGCCTCTTTCATCACCCGGTAGGCTTTGACGGTGATGAGCTCCGGATCGCCGGGTCCTACACCGACGCCAATTACTTTTCCTAGCATTCTGCTGTCTCCTTCCGCTTTGCTTGAATGATATAGACAGGATTTAATCCTTCAAAGCGTGTCATATGTAAAATCGGTTTGCTGCGTGAAATTTGGGCTAGTGTAATATTGACGGCAAATCCTTCCGCTTCGAATGCTTTCACTGCGTTGTGCAGGTTTTCAATCGTCACCGCATTAAGAACAATCGTGCCGTTCGCTTTCAGCCGGCTGCAACAGATATGAAGCAGTTCCTTCATCTCGCCGCCCGAACCGCCGATGAAGACGGCATCCGGATCGGGGAATTCATTCAGCCGTTCCGGCGCTTTTCCATGGACGAGCATCACATCGGTGCGGAATTTTGAGAAATTCTCCCGGCAATTGTCCAGGTCGGCTTCATTTTTCTCAATGGCAAAGACAGCGCCATCCCGGCAAATTTTCGCCGCCTCAATTGAAACGGAACCGGTGCAGGCGCCGATATCCCAAACGGTGCTTGTCCGGGTTAATTGCAATTCCCCGATGCTCAGCACCCGGATCTCTTTTTTTGTAATCAATCCTTTATCGGGCTTTCGTTGTGAAAATTCCGCATCGGGGATGCCGAGCGGCCAGACAGGGGCCTCCTGTACACGTTTGAGAATGACGACATTTAATGGATTCGCTTCATAGTCTTGAAGTTCATGTAAATCAAACCAGCCGATTTTCTCATCTGGTCCACCAACTGCTTCTGCGACGAATGCACGGTACTCATCCATCCCAAATGAGAGAAGATACTTTGCAATTGCCTGCGGGCTGTTTGTATCGTCCGTCAACAGGCAAACTTTTGATTGGCCATCAATTTTTTGGGCCAGTCCTGTCATCGGACGACCGTGGACGCTGAGGAAAACACTGTCTTGCCAAGATTCTCCCATGCGGCTGAACGATTCCTGAATGGAACTCAGTGCCGGATAGATTTCGATGTGCTCGAGTTTATTTGCCAAGTAACCGCCGATTCCATAGAATAACGGGTCACCGGATGCCAAGACGACGGTTTCTTTGTCGTCCTTCTGCAAATTGGCAACAACCGTGGAAAGCCCGCCGGTGACGGATAACTTCTCTCCTGCATAGTCGGGGAAGAAGGCGAGTTGACGGTCTCCGCCGACGAGCCGTTCACTCTGTTCGATCCATGTTTTATAAATTGGCAAGAGGGAGTCTTGTCCTGCTTCGCCAATGCCGATCACTTTAATCGCTTTCTTCGCCACAATACGTCTCCCTCCCTAAAATTTCTTTTTTCATCGAAATGACGATCACTTCCACTTCCAAACCGCCGCCCACTTCTTCATAACAATTTTTCGCGATGCGCTGGAGTAATAAAGTGAAAAACTTTGTATTGCCTGCTGCCATCACCATATCTCCGACTTGGGACGCGGTGTTCGCCTGGCGTGCTTCTTCGACAAGTTCAGGCGACAAACCCGCTTGTTCGACGAGATCGGCTAAAAAGTTGAAGTCGACGGGAGCACTTTTGGAATGCACCATCATGACGCCTTGCGCCACTTTTGAAAATTTCCCCATCATGCCGACAAGCGTCACTTTTTTCATCTTCCGGGCTTTGCATTGTTTCATCGTAAATCCGATGAAATCGCCCATTTCGATAAACGCATCTTCTTGAATATGGGGATGAAATTCGATGGCGAAGTCTTCGCTTCTGCCGCCGGTGCAGGCAACGACTTCTGTACAGCCGTTCTCCTTCGCAACATTGATCGCCTGGGCGATGCTGGCGCGGAAAGCGGCGGTTGAAAAGGGGACGACGGTGCCTCGCGTCCCAAGAATAGATATGCCGCCGATGATGCCGAGCCGGCTATTCAATGTCTTTTTGGCAATCTCTTCTCCATCCGGGACGGAGATGACGATTTTGATGCCGCGCCCGATACCATACTCGTCCAAGATTTCTTGCGCGGCCCGAAGGATCATCCTCCTAGGGACTGGGTTGATGGCAGCTTCGCCGACAGGGACGGGGAGGCCGGGCTTCGTCACACGACCGACGCCGGTCCCGCCATCAAGTTCAATGCCAGGTGCGTCATTCCAGGAAACGGTTGAAATGATCCGGGCGAGATGCGTCGCGTCCGGATCATCACCGGCATCTTTAATGATTTCCGCTGAAACCGACTTCGGGCCGAGCAAAAGTTTATCCATCGTAAACGGGACCGTGTCGCCAATTGGCAAGGTGACAGTCACCTTTACAATTTGTTCCTGAAGAATAAGGGAAAGAAGAGCCGCTTTCGTTGCTGCCGTGGAATTGGTGCCGGTCGTATAGCCATGCCGAAGTTCTTTCTTCTCTTCCGTTTGTTTCTTCATATCAATCGAGTTGAGTCGCCATGAGCGAGATGGCATTGACCGCCGCAACAGTGACAGGGCTGCCGCCTTTTCGCCCGATGTTCGTAATGAATGGAATATCTAGCTTCGCCAATTCGGCTTTGGATTCTTCGGCAGATACAAAGCCGACCGGCATTCCGATAACAAGTCCGGGACGTGCTTCCCCATTTTTCACAAGACGAATCAATTCCAGCAGGGCAGTTGGGGCATTACCGATCGCAAAAATGCCGCCTTCCGCTTCCTTTACGGCTTTCTGCATCGAGATAATCGCGCGGGTCAAGTTCTGCTTTTTCGCTTCCGCCATGACATCCGGATCGGAAATATAGACTCGGACATCTCCGCCGTATTTTTCGATCCGCGGCTTGCTTACGCCGACTTGCACCATCTGGACATCCGCAACAAGCGGTTTCCCGCTGCGGATCGCTTCGATGCCGGCACGGATGGCATCTGGATGGAAGACCAGGCTTCTGCCTAGGTCGAAATCGGCCGAAGCATGAATGACCCGCTGGACGACCGGATACTGTTCTGCTGTAAAGGGATGCTCCCCCAGTTCGTCTGTGATGATCTTAAAGCTCAAATCCTCGATTTCCTGCGGCTGGATTGTCGCCGGTTTAAACTCTGTCTGGAAATTCATTTCACACTCTCCTCTAATGTCGTTTGTAGTTGTTCAATAAGCGGGGCGAATGAAGAATAAACTTCACCGTAATCGATTTTCGGACGGCGGATCATGACGACCGGGATGCCGAGTTCCAAGGCGGCTTCCACTTTTTCATCGACTGATCCGACTTTTCCGCTTTCTTTCGTCACCATTAGGGTTACGTCAAACTGTTGATAGAGTGCCCGATTCAGCTCATACGAGAAGGGGCCTTGTATCGCGACGATGTTTTTCTGCTCGACACCGAGTGCCGCGCATTTCTCCATATTGTCCAAGCGAGGGAGCATCCGTGCGATGAGGCGGACGCCTTCCACACCGATAAGCTTTTTGGCAAACGTCTCCAATGTTTTGCTGCCGGTCGTAAGCATGATATTGCCCTTTCGTTCCAGTGCGACGTCGGCAGCCTCTTCGTAAGTGGAAACGGAGACGACCCGATCGTCGTACTGATCGATCTGCTCGCGTTCATAACGGAAATAGGGGACTCCTGCGTTTGCTGCCGCTTCGATCGCGTTTTTGGATGCTTCTTCTGCGAACGGGTGGCTTGCGTCAACGATGGCTTTCATATTTTCTTCCTGGATGATTGCAGCCATCTCTTCGGCAGTCAGTCTTCCGATATGGACACGGAGGCCCGCTTCCAAGAGGGCATAGCTTGCATTTTCTGTCACCACCGTCGTGAGTGGATCAAAGCCTTTTTCTTTTAATTCGATCGCCAATTCCCGGGCATCGCTCGTTCCCGCTAAAAACAGGATCACGGTGCGACCTCCTCGTGTGCATGATGATGATGGTGGTGATGGTCGTGATCATGATCGTGGTCATGATGGTGATGATGATGGACGTCCATATGTTCCAGAGCATGCAGACGGAATTCGCAGACATCGCAGTTCAATTTGGCTGCGCCAAGCAACGCTTCTTCCACTCGGTCTTGGAACACATCCTTCACTTCATCCCGGAAACCGAAGTAGTCGGTCATCTGCAATTGATGCGCAGGATACTGCTCTTTTAGCGCAGCGAGTTTATCATGCATGCGGTTCATCAGGACACCTGTGAAGAAAAGATAAGGGACGAGAAAAACCTGCTTCGCTCCGAGGGTGACGGCACGGGCCACGCCGTCTTCCACGGTCGGTTTCGTTACGCCGATAAAGGCCGATTCGACGGTAAGATGGTCAAAACGTTCAGATAACAGGCGCCCGATTTTGTAGAGATCGCTATTGGCATCAGGATCGCTGGAACCGCGGCCGATGAGCAGGATGATGGCATCTTCCGTTTCGTTCGTCAGACCTTGCTCCCGTAGGCAGTTCTCCAACATATCAATGATTCGATTGTGGATACCGACCGGTCGTCCGTAATTGAACGTGACGGTTGGATATTTGACTTTCGCTTCATCGATGGCAGCAGGGATATGCAGTTTGGAGTGGCCTGCAGCAAGGAACATCATCGGAACGAGACTGACAGACGTCGCTCCGCGCTCAATGCAGCGGTCAATGCCTCGGGAAATATCGGGCTGGGCGAATTCGAGATAACAGGTTTCGATGATAGGTTCCGAGAATCTCGGTCTGATCTGGTCGACGAACTGAAGAATCTCCTTGTTTCCGTTTGGATCTTTACTGCCATGACCGACAAATAGAATTGCTTGCATTTATATTCCTCCGTTTCAATTTTGTTGGTGACAGTCACCAAAACAATTCGGAAACGATTCTGAATTGTTTAGAAGTTGTATGGGTGACTGTCACCTTAACAAAGATCCGGTTCCAGGACGACTAATGTCGGTACTTCCTGATACGGGAATCCTTGGATACTTTGGACGCGCTTGAAAAATTTATAGAATCGTTCGTTTGGCAGTCCTTCATTCCGGAATTGTTCGACGATGGCGACAATGAGAGGGACGAGTTTTTCCCGCTCCAATCCTTCTACAACCGGTACGCCGACATGCGCATTGCGTCCCATCGCCTTTGCCCCGAGGAAGACGTCGAATTTCTTGCGGCGATAGACGATCCCGATATCTTCCGCAACTGCTCCATAGCAGGCCATGCCGCAACCGTTGAAGCCAATTTTTAATTCTTTCGGCACACTGAGGCCGCCGAGCTTTTTCATTAATTCCTCCGCATAAGGAATCGGATCTTGCTTGTCTCCATCACAAAAATCGCAAGCTTTCACTTTGACGACATTGCCGGCAGGGGCGAGCAGCCATCCTTCTTGTTTCAAACGGGATGTGATCGCTTCTGGATCCTCGGTTTGCAATGAAATTTTAAATTCATGATCCGGTGTGTATTCGATTTCGCCGTTGTTGCCGACAATTTCCGCCAAAGCCGCCAGTTGGCTTGGAGACATCTTTTTATTGGCCACGCCAGGGGAGACGGTGAATTCAAATAGTCGGTGCTCTTGGAATAGCGGACTGATCGCAACCGGTGTTGTGCCATCCAATTGAGCGAGTGCTTGCTCGGCAAGCTCTAAAACGCTATTGTTTTGCGGTTCGGTTTGTATTAATTTAGTTTTTTTTTCCGCTAATACAGGTTCGTCCTCTTTTTCACCGCCGTGCAGTGCCCATGGCTCATTTTCTTCTTTCAGCCGTTGATGGGGTTTGAGTGGTTGCTTCTCGTCGCCGAGCGTATATTTACGCTGGTAGCCGCGAGGTGTGATGATTTTGCCATCGTACAGAAATGTCGTGCTGTTTCCGATGATCACTGTCGTCAGCATGCCGATGTCATGGTCCAACATATGCTCGAGATCGGTGATGACGATATGCTGCCGGTCCCGATAGGCGCTTTTTACAAGGCCGACTGGTGTTTGAGGCGACCGGTATTGGAGCAGGATTCTTTGCGTTTCCTCGATTTGACGTGTCCGTCTGCCGCTTTTTGGATTGTAGAGCGCGATGACAAAGTCGGCCATTGCCGCCGCTTCCACCCGTTTTTTAATCCATTCCCATGGGGTCAAATGGTCGCTCAAGCTAATTGTGCATGAATCATGCATGACCGGAGCGCCGAGTAGGGAAGCGCATGCTTGAATAGCGGAGACGCCTGGAACGACTTCCAATCCGACGCCCGTCTCTTCATTCCATCCTTTTTCGACGAGCACTTCGTAAATGAGGCCCGCCATGCCGTAAACTCCGGCATCGCCGCTTGAGATGACCGCGACGGTATGGCCAGCTTCCGCGAGTTTTACCGCCTCCTGTGCGCGGCCCACTTCTTCCGTCATACCGGTGCTGACGATTTGCTGTTCCGGTGTCAGCAGATGGCGGATCAGCTCGACATATGTTTTATAGCCGATGATGATGTCGCATTCCGCAAAAGCATCCCGGGCTCGCTGCGTCATATGTTGTTCACTTCCAGGACCAAAACCGATTGCAATCAATTTACCTTTCTTCATCCTGCATCCTCCTTTTTATGTATCGAAAATGAAAATAAAAAAAGCATCTCCAACCAGGGATGGTTAGAAATGCTTTTGTTTTCGACAAATGGAAAGTGTGAAAACCGTACAGTCCTAACACTTCCCCATTTCCCGTAGGTCAAGCAGTGCTGTTAGAAAAGGCAGGTCTCCTGACTTATGGTCATCGTGTTCCGCTCCTTCCCGTCTGAGACAGTGGATTCTGCGGAAAACTACCAAATTACAGTGGCGGGACCGTGCCGGATTTAAACCGGACTTCCCTTTTAAGCGCAACCAAGGCGCACCTTTTCCCGTTCATATGAAATTTAGTAACCTCGTAATCTATACTCAGTATTCATAACTTTACCGCAATTGTCAACCTGCTTTGAAAAATCAATGATGTCTTGGCGCAATTTGCCACGGAGTAGTTTGGACTACTTAGGAAGACCCTCAATAGCCGCCGTCTCTAGTCCACGAAGCCTTTATTTAAGAAGAAGGTGAGGGACTTCTCTGTCTGCCGCTCCGCTTGCGGGATAAATAACTTTGCTGAATTTAATGGGCCGGAAATGCGGAAAGGTAGGTAATGTGAATGTGGCCGGTTTTCGGGTGCCGTTCAATTTCCGCATTCACTTGGAAAACCGTAGCCAACATTTCTGCAGTCAACACTTCTTCGGGCGTTCCGGAACGGACGATTTGCCCATCTTGTACCACATAAATCCGATTGCAATACGTGGCCGCGATATTCAGGTCATGCAGAGCGGAAATAACCGTCAGTTGAAGACTTTTTGCTAAATCCATCACCTGAAGCTGGTGATGAATGTCAAGGTGATTGGTCGGCTCGTCCAAGATTAATATTTTGGCTTGCTGGGAAATGGCTCTGGCAATGAGGACTCGCTGCTTCTCTCCACCCGACAGTGTGGCAAATCCTCGTTCCCTTTTATCAATAAGTCCGACTTGCATCAGCGCATGATCGACGATGTCTCTGTCCGACCGGCTGTCCAAGTCGAACCATTTTTTATGGGGAGCCCTTCCCATCAGCACCATTTCCTCGACGGTAAAGTCAAATGACAAAGTTCCTTCTTGACTGACTACCGCCATCTGCTTTGCCAAGCCTTTTGCCGAGAGGGAGGAAATATCCCGGTCATCGATGCTAATACTTCCGCTTTGATGGGGGAGGGCGCGATAAATCGATTTCAAGATCGTGGATTTCCCACTGCCATTTGGTCCGATGATACCGATGAATTCACCTTCCCGTGCGTCGATTGAAATATGACGGGCAATCGGGATTTGATTAATGCACGTTGTCAAATCATCTACGAGAACACTCAAGATCCATCGCCTCCAAAAGAATAATCACTTTTTCTCAATAGCCAGATGAAGAACGGTCCGCCGCATAATGCGGTGATAATTCCGATGGGCAGTTCTTCGGGAGCCACGGCAATCCGGGCGAAAACATCCGCCCAAATGATGAAGATGGCACCTACCAATGCGCTGATCGGCAACACTTTCCGATGATCTGCTCCGATTGCCAGACGGACGAGGTGGGGAATCATCAATCCGACAAACCCGATCGCCCCGCTGACCGCAACGATGACTCCCGTCAAGAGGGCTGTGACTACGATCAGTTCTTTTCGGAACCGATGCACGCTGATTCCAAGAGTGCCCGCCGTTTCTTCGCCGAGCAACAATAAATTGAGGGCCCGAAACCTTGCCAGCAGGTACAGTAGGCCGGCAAGCACCATTGGCGCAGGGATGACTAGATAACTCCACTTCGCTCCCGCCAGGCTTCCCATCATCCAAAACATTGCATTGCGGATCCCTTGTTCATTTGGCGCGGAAATGACGATATAACTGGTGACCGCCGATAAAATCATCGATACGACGACTCCAGCCAATAAAAGTCGTGTCGTTGTTAGACGGCCTCCCACATGGGCAATAAAATAAACGAAAATGATTGAGAGCAAAGCACCTCCGAAAGCGGCAACCGAAAGCGCATATTGGCCGAACATACTGAACGCCCCGAACAAGATGACGACGGTAGCCCCGACGGAAGCGCCGGAAGAGACGCCCAAAATATAAGGATCCGCCAAGGAATTCCGGACGAGTGCCTGTATTCCGACCCCGACGACCGCAAGCCCGGCCCCGACGACTCCACCAAGCAACACGCGGGGAAGGCGGATATCCCAGATGATCCGTTCTTCGGGCCGACCCCAGTCGACGTCAAATAATGGCGAGGAAAGCGGCAGTTGATTCAGTACGATTTTCCAGACAGTCAGAGGGTGGATGGAAACAGGCCCGATAATAACGGCCAATGTGATGGAGACCAGCAGGAGGATGAATAGAGCGATAAAGACCGGCACAATGGCGACGGTCTTGGAACTGGCTGATTTGGATGTTTGTTGCACTCGTGACATAGGATCCGTCCCTTTCCGGTCTTATTCGCAATTAGTTAGATGGGTGATAAAAGCCTTCGACGAGCGTTTCCAGAGCCATTGGAATCCGTACACCCTCCGCGGCTGCGGAGAGAGGGACCACGACAAAATGCTGATCTTGGATAGCGGTCGTATCGGCCAACATGGATACGCTATTCAGAAAATCGATTTTCTGGTCAACGGTTGTATCGCCATAGTCGATGATGACGATAATTTCTGGATTTCGTTCCACGACCTCTTCCCAATTGACTTGTCCCCAATTCTTCTCAAGGTCGCTGAAAATATTTTCGCCGCCTGCGATCGTGATAAGTTCATTCAAGAAATTTTGTCCGACGGTGAGGGCAGATGTATCGCCGCTATCAAAAACAAAGACCCGCTTCTTTTCATCAGAGGCCGGGATGGTCTGTTTGATCTCCTCGATCTGCGACTTCATGTCTGAAATCAATTTGGCTGAGCGATCCTCGACTCCGAAAATTTTCCCGATGTTGTCGATATCCGTGAAAATGTCATCAAGCTTGGGTCCGACAATCGTCGAGGACTGATGTAAATATGGAATGATTCCTTGCGCCAGTAGCTCTTCTTGCGTCCCCAGGCTGTCTTCTTTGAATGCACTGGCCCATCCGGCGTAGGCAAAGTCCGGATCCGCACCGAGAAATACTTCTTTGGACGGGTAGGCATCTGCCAGAACGTCAATCTTCTCATAGGCCGCTTGGTATTCAGGCAGGATTTCATCATCAAGATACGCGGTGCCCACCATGTGATCTTCCAGACCGAGCGCCAACATCACTTCCGTGACATGCTGGTTCAGCGTCACTGCGCGTTGCGGGACATCGGCAATCGGCAGCTCCACTCCGCTATTTTCGATGGTCAGCGTCTCTTGTTCGGCAGATGGAGTCTCCTTGTCCGCACACCCACCGACCAGCAGCAGAAGCAATAATCCCAATACACCTAGTTTTTGTTTTATCATATTTTCGAGTCTCCTTCGCCTTGCGTATTTATGCCAATCGAACAGCGAATCGAACAGCGAATCGAACAGCGAATCGAACAGCGAATCGAACAGCGCAGGGTTCGATTTGCCGTATTTCTGCGTTCTTTGCAGAAATTAAGGCACCTTCATGCTGTTCCGCGGAATGAAAATAAAAAGCGTCTCTAACCGAAAAAGGGTTAGAAACGCTGGTGGATTCCATACAAAAAGTGGATGAGCCGTCTTCTAACACTTCCCCATTTCCCGTAGGTCAAGCAGTGTCGCTAGAAAAGGCAGGTCTCCTGACTTATGGCCATGGCTTTTCGCTCCTTCCCATCTTGGCAGACAGTGGATGTTTGCAAAAAACGGCCAGTTCACAGTGGCGGGACCGTGCCGGTTTTGCACCGGGCTTCCCTTTTAAACACGATGATCGTGTACCTTTTCCCATATCGTCTATTCGGTTTGGCAATCTATCAACAGTATTCAGAACTGCACGAGAAATGTCAATCCCTAAAATATGAAGCTTGCCTTTCTGTGAACGGTCCGGCTATAATAAACCCAATTCATTGGATCCGATTGAAAATTGAATAACGATGAGATGTCAGGCGCTAATCCATAGCTTAATAGGGAATCCGGTTCAAATCCGGAACTGTCCCCGCAACTGTAAGTGTCGACGAAATGAGGAACACCCACTGTGCCACTGTGCATGGGAAGGGCTCAAAGTAGGAGGAAGCACAAGTCAGGAGACCTACCTGCATCTCGAAGTTTCAAATCTCCGGGGGGTGAGAGTGGGACGATACATACTGACCGATTGCGTCTCGTGAGGACGCGTTCAAGTGAAACTATTTTGTGTCGTTAAGCAAGCCCTTTTCCGTTAGTGGAAAAGGGCTTTTATTTTGTGCGCCCGGCATGGGCTATAACTTGGTGGTGAAAGTCCACTACAGGCTTGGCAGTAGGAACTGTTAGCTTAAGGCAAGGGTGTCCATCGTGAGGTGGAATCTGAAGGAAGCCGGCGGCAAACTCCCGAACCGACGGACAGAAACCGCATATAAGGCTGAATTGGAATGGATGAGTTTGCAAATCAAAACGAAGTCCAATACTGCCCGAGTTCCATACAGTAAATGCGGCGGTTACATGGGAGGAAGGTTATAGCTCTTACCCGGGGAGGTCTTACAGGGGTTCCCGACAAGAGGGATGGAATATTCCACAGGAACAAATCCGTCAGTGATGGCAGGTTGAACTGTAAGAAGTCAGCAGAGGCCATAGTAGTCCAACAGGATGAAGGGCCGAACAATAACAACCCTGAAATGAAATGGAGGTAAGGACAGTGCAGAGACCACAGAAAACATCGGCAGGTGGCTGGCCGCAAAGAGATAGGTTGGAAACCGAAGGGTATGCGGGAGCGTGCAGCCCTGTCTTTACGAAAATGGAACAACGGGGTGGTATCAGTTTGATTGACAAAGTGGTGGATATCAACAATCTCTTCAATGCCTGCAAGAAAGTGAAGGCAAATAAAGGGGCGCCCGGTGTTGACGGAATGACAGTAGAGGAACTCTTTGGTCACGTCGCCAAATACCGCGACCATCTGATTCGGAAACTGAAAGACGGTTCGTACGAACCATTGCCTGTCAAACGGGTGGAAATTCCGAAACCGGATGGGTCAAAACGGAAATTGGGTATCCCTTGTGTTCGTGACCGAATGGTTCAGCAAGCAATCTATCAAGTGATTGGCAAGGTAATTGACCCGTACTTCTCCGATATGAGTTTCGGATTCCGTCCAAAGAGGAACCAGCATCAAGCCATCAGGCAAACCATCGCGTACTACGAACAAGGGTACAAAATTGTGGTTGATTGTGACCTGAAAAGTTACTTCGACACCATACATCATCAGAAATTGATGGAATACCTCAAAGAGTTCATCAGCGATAAGATTGTCCTGAAACTGATTTGGAAATTCCTCAAGAGCGGCATCTTGGAAGGCGGGCTTATCAGTCCGACAGAAGAAGGTGCTCCACAGGGCGGTGTTCTTTCTCCACTTCTTAGCAATGTCTACCTGAACCAATTGGACAGGGAACTGGAGAGAAGGGGACACAAATTCGTACGATTCGCAGATGACTTTTGTATTTATGTCAAAAGTAGACGGGCTGGGGAACGTGTACTGGGGAATGTCTCCAAGTTTCTCGAAGAAGACTTGAAACTAACCGTGAATCAAAAGAAGAGTAAAGTCGGTTCTCCAGTCAAACTGAAATTCCTGGGTTTTTGTCTACATTCCACCGCTAAAGGAGTCGGAT